>NZ_JAWOUH010000003.1:142041-475103 GCF_033339295.1 Vibrio sp. 704
AGAAGGCTATGGTTACAAAGTGACTCGTAACTGCTTAAACAATAATTGTAGTTAGTCTGAAGTTTAGCTTTACGTACTGCTTCTTTCTGAGAGTTTGTTAGAAGGCTATGGTTACAAAGTGACTCGTAACTGCTTAAACAATAATTGTAGTTAGTCTGAAGTTTAGCTTTACGTACAGCTTCTTTCTGAGGGGTTGTTAGAAGGCTATGGTCACACAGTGACTCGTAACTGCTTAAACAATAATTATAGTTAGTTTGAAGTTTAGCTTTACGTACTGCTTCTTTCTGAGAGTTTGTAAGGAGTTCTGTTTTACATATAGATGTAAAGCCGCCTAAACAATAACGAAAGTTATCGTCAGAAAATGCCTTAGTAGAAAACAAAAATAGTAACAATATGGTGCTGAATATACTAAACAGTTGATTCTTTTTCACCTAAGTTCCTTAAAGGTAGTATTCAATTTACCATGATCTTATCAAGGAATTAGGTTTTGATAATAGAGGAAAAGTCACAGTTTCATCCCGATTAACAGCCCATAACCTAAAGGTAACTCTATATACTCCCCTATAGGATGTCTTTCTAGGCGTGCTCCCTATATGGAAGCATGCTTATCAGGTGTGCTCCTAGAGTTCAATAGAGATGGTACAAATTACTGGTACAAACCTTTAAAATGGGATATGTTTAAATTGTTGATTTTAAATGTTTTAAACTTGGTAGCTTGCAATCGAGAGTTCGAATCTCTCACTCACCGCCACATTCTAAAAAGGTCTGATTTATCAGGCCTTTTTTCGTATCTACACTAAAGTAATGCGTCATTGAAAGTACACAAGAGTGCTCAAGGTGCAAGCGCCATTCTATCTACAAGCCAACTATTCACATCTCACCTCTATACAACGCCAAAATTGAAGAAGCTATACAGAGGCAGCCATAATCTGATTGGTGCGGGTTAGCCCATCCGCTTTAATCTAGAATTTAGCACCCATATCACATGAGGTATGAATACGGCCACAAGAATGAACGTATTGCTACTAGATGCTAAGCAAAACAGCCATGAACACGAATACAACAGCAATCATAACAAAGAGATCTGTGTTTGGATTGAGGTCATCTGGGTTAAATTTTTCAATGCTTTGCGTCGTTTCGCATCGTATCTTCATGTTCTTGTCCTTATTTCATGTACTATTTCAACAGCAACATAACATGCAATTGAGTGTTCACAAGTCATAAAAAGCATAAGTATACTTGCACCTCATTGAGCGCAAAAAAAATACTCAAAGCGTTTTAAAGTGGCGGTCTACCTTTTGTAACATCAAATGTTCTTTCTGTTTTTGTGCCTGTATCGCTATAGTTGAGAAACGGTTATCTCGTTCTAGTTAGGAACAAACTACTGGCTGCCGCTACATTCTCTCAGCGTTCCCACTCAGTCGCCTTGGGTAGATACTTTAGTCGTTGAGTACTGCAAAAAAAACGCCGCATGAGCAGCGGCGCTTTGTTGAGGAATTCCCTTTCCTACTTGTAGCTAAGTTCTGTCGCTTTGCCTTTGAAGATCCGGTATACCACAAAGGTGTAAAGCAATATCACCGGCATAACAATCATCACACCGTAGCCCACGATTATTAATGTCGCAGGTGAGGAGGCCGCTTGTTGTGCGGTCATCAACCCCGGCACAACTTCTGGGAAGAAGCTATACGCAAGACCGAGAAAGCTCAACGCGAAAATGACGGTGACACCAAAGAAAGGCCAACGCACACCCAGATCATTCACCATTGGAACCTGACGCAAATAGCGATCAACTAGGAAGATGGTTGCCAATACAATTAACGGAACTGGGGCAAGCAACAAGATTTCTGGGAAGCTGAACCAACGCAAGGCAACTTGTTGATTTACAATTGGGTTTACAACGCTAACCACCAAGATTCCTAAGGCCGCTAACCAACCAGCACGGCGAGACCAACGGGCCGAGCGTATTTGCAAATCACCTTCCGTTTTTAGTACTAACCATGCGCCACCGATGTAAACGTACGCCGCTGCTACACAAAGTGCGCTTAACCAAGCAAAGCCAAATGCTTCGGTTGATTGTTCAAATCCCATGATGTAACGACCCACCATGTAACCCTGAGTTAGTGCGGTGATTAGCGAGCCAATTCTGAAGCACCAATCCCAATGAGGTTTATGATCCGAGTTCGCTTTGGCTCGGAAATCGAACGCCACGCCACGCATTATCAGTGCGATAAGCATTATGGCGGTCGGCATATAGAGCTCCGTTAAAATCAAACTGTGAGCGGTAGGAAAGGCAATCAACAAAATACCAACGGCTAACACCAACCACGTTTCGTTCGCGTCCCAGAAAGGGCCGATAGAGGCTATCATTCGGTCTCGTTGCGCTTCATTATCACTTGGTAAAAGGATACCGACGCCAAGGTCGTAGCCGTCGAGCACAGCATACATAAAGACCGAGAAGCCAAGCAGCAGAAGATAAATTTCTGGTAGATAGTCGAGCATGATTAGGCCTCTTGTTGTGTCAGTGGGACTTCATGGGCTGCAACGTCTTTGCGCGCCAAATAGAATAGGGTATGGATGTACGCAACCAGCAATGCAGCATAAATGGCTAAGTACATAATGAGCGAAGTCATCACGCTACTGCTCGCAACCGTGGTGACGGCTTCGGATGTTCGCAATACACCGCTGACCAACCAAGGTTGTCGACCAATCTCAGTAACATACCAACCCGCCAGTGTGGCTATCCAACCAGAGAACGTCATGGCTAATACCGTGTACAGGTAAGGTTTAGGTAGCGCTTTTTTACGTGCTAGCTTCACCGCGCCATACCAGCTAACAAGCAACATAAGGACACCAACACCAACCATCACGCGGAAACCAAAGAACAAGGGCTTCACTGGCGGGTGGTCAGGTGCAAACTCGTTAAGTCCTTGGATTTCCCCATCTAAGTCATGCGTAAGAATCAAACTCGCCAGCTTTGGGATGCCCACTTCAAAATCATTGCTGCGAGTTTCTTCATTTGGCATCGCAAACAGAAGAAGAGGCGCGCCTTGCTCGGTCTCCCACACGCCTTCCATCGCTGCGATTTTTGCAGGTTGATGTTCAAGCGTGTTTAACCCGTGAAGGTCACCGACAAAGATTTGAATTGGGATGAATCCAGCCGCCGCGAACAGCGCGACTTTTAGGCCAAGTTTGGCTGAGCGGTGATCTGGCTTTTTCATTATTTGATAAGCTGAGATACCCGCAATCAAGAAGCTGGCAGTCAGCGCCGATGCTAATAGCGTGTGCAGAAGACGGTAAGGTAAAGAAGGATTGAAAATAACTTCCTTCCAACTGGTTACATGTACAATTCCGTCAATCACTTCATAGCCACTTGGTGTGTGCATCCAGCTGTTAAGCACTAGAATCCAAAACGCGGACATACTTGTCCCAACAGCAACCAGAACGGTGGCGAGAGTATGAACCCATTCCGGTACTCGTCCTCGTCCAAAAAGCATTACACCCAGGAAGGTGGCTTCCATAAAGAAGGCGGTCATCACTTCGTATCCGAGCAATGGTCCAGCTACGTTACCGACTCGTTCCATAAAGCCTGGCCAGTTGGTACCAAACTGGAAACTCATCGTAATGCCGGATACCACACCTAAGGCGAAAGTAAGAGCGAATATCTTGACCCAGAAGTAATAAACATCGAGCCATACGGGGGCTTGGGTGCGGTTATATCGCCACTTGAAAAACACCAACATCCATGCCAACGCGATGGTGATGGTCGGGAAGAGAATGTGAAAGCTGATATTGGCCGCGAACTGGATCCGCGACAGCATGAGGGTATCTAACATCTTGGTTCCTCAAAAACGTGCCATACTAAAAATCGTGTCTATCTGTAATTTAGTTACGAAAAGTCGGGCAGTTTGGATTCATGTATCGAGAAATACAGGTGATTCTGTTTTCTTCTAACCATGATTTATATCAACTAAGGGAAAGAAAGGAGTGTAGGAAATTGTCTCAAAATGCCACTAATAGTCGCGAGAAGTGAGTAAAAGAAAGCAAATGTAACTGAAGGAGCATGGATTAAGATTAGTTCGAATTATCCTTATGATGGTTTCGATAATCCTGAAATAAAATTACAAAAACAATATTTTTAGTAAGGAAAATTGCCTTGCCTTCACTTTGAACCTCCATACTATTTATACACTAGTCATGTCGAGATCATCTCAAACACAGCAAACTTACTGGCAGTTAAGGTGGGAAACTTTAGCTAATTGATAAACTTAAAATTGCACCGCTAATGACATATGCATCATAAGTTTGTTAGGACTCGACCAGAAGTGCGATAGGCTACATTTTTATACTAGCGAACGATTTAAAGCTAGGTAATTCGGCTTTCACTAGATCAACAAGTCGACTGTGGACCATTTTCGATTCCTGATGAGTTTCAATCCAAACTGACACTTACTTTTCAGCAAGTGTGCTAGTGTCTTTCTTGTTATTTATTAAATAATTAATAAATGCCGATATGGTAAAGAGAGTTGTGGACAGCTATCTCGAGCAGTAGACTGACGCTAGCCAGAGAGTCTGACTTTGAGGGGGGGCATTCTACATGAATCTTGGATTCTGCCACCGCAAAGCTGATATTGAATTTGATGGAGATGGATAATGAACGACAGTTGGGCTAATTTCTTTCCTTACTTTGCTGGAGCTTTTAAGCTTATTGTATTAGGGATAGGAGCCTACTTAGCCATTAAATGGCATTTTGACGAAGAGCGAAGGGTAAGAGAAGCGGAAGGTGTGGTGTTTGATAACCCAAGTCTCATGAAAAAGTTTGCGAAGACGCTAACTCTGCCATTCCTTTTGTGTCTTCTAGTTCTTCTTGTTATATATGCTACCAACTGGTTCCTGTACTGACAGCGTTATTGTTTGTTGTAGTAAAGTTGAATGCTGCCACCTCTGAGAGTCGAGCCGTAGTTGAAGTTAACGCCTATGCCGAAATTGTCCAACCAATCAAAGGGCTTTGGTGCATAAAATAGCCATCCTATAGAAGCTTCGTAGTAATGCGGACTTCCAAGTTCGTCGCTTAAATCATGCGAAAGGTCGACTCTTTTAATCCCGGTAAATAAAGCTTGCTCACCGTGATAAATATTGTAGTAACCGGTGATTTCATTAGATAGGTACCAACCTTTAGGGTTGCCTATATTGCCGTTATTTGCGCTTCCCCAGCTGTGCCCAATGAATGAATTCAATGTCGAACTGGCATGCCATTTCCCCCAACTTGTGGGAGATGTGTATTTGGCTTTAATGGATGGTTGAACTATTGCCGCCCATGCTGAAACGTTAACGGCACGGCCGTCTAGGATTCTTCCAATGATGGAGGAAAGTTTATTATCGGTAGAGAATGAGTTTTCATAACGCATAAGGTGAGTCGTCGTTCTGGTGCTAAGAGTGACGCTTTCACTTGCTTTGTATAGGTACCCATAACCAATCGACGCGCCGTATGTCCTTTCCTTGAGAAGATCCTTACTTGTGCCGAATAGTTTGAGATCATTCTCTGTTTGTATCGTAAATGCCTTAAACGACAGCTCATGTAAATCCTCGCTACCCTCTATATTAAAGTTAGTCGTGTAAGGGAGAACATATACGGATTTGCTTCTCCGTTCATTGATCGATTCATCAGTCCCGAACTCTGGGTTGGCGGTATCAAATAATGCATTCGGATCAAAGTCGCCAATACCAAACGCAATTGCGTCAGTGTCGGACAGCAAAACCGCGATAGAAAAACGTTGTTGGAGAAGGTTGCTAATTTCCTTATCTAGTGGATCCGCTTGAGCAGTGTGAGGAAGAGAGAGTAGGAGAGCGAGCGAAACGACTCGCCACTCCACTGAGGCGAAGTTGGGTTGGAACATTTTGGCTCTTTCAAATGGTTCATGCATGGAGTTTTCGGACGTATCGGTACGCTAACATTAGTTTAATCGTTGAATGGTCTGTGTAACTTTGAGAAATCTATGTTTTCTCATATTGATATGAAAAAGTTCCTTAAACGAGTTTAGCTTCAATGTGTATGCTGCACCAGATTTGCTTAGCAACATCATTCTTTTCTGAAGATGTAGCAAGACTTTGTGACTAGGTTGCATTATTTTCTTTAATGCGTCTCTTGAGAGGAAAATAGCAAACTTTTTTATTGCCTTGGCGCTCAAGAAAATCTGAATCGTTCACTGTGCTACTGGTTAACTTCGAAAACTTGTAAGTATCCTGTCTGCCAACATCACGACTAACATCATCAAGGAGTACCCTTAAATACGTCAGATAAACAATGGTTTTTTTTGAGCTTTAAAAGAAATGTTCGGACCTTTGAATATTTCGCGGTGGTGCTCAATCCAAGAACTGTGTTTTGTATGTGTTCTCAGTAAATCATTGAGTCGATCTATTCTTCAAAATGTGGTCCCTTTTAATTCACTTTCTGTTACATATTTTTCGTTTTGAAAGAGCATTTTAATTTGCATCTTTTGAAAAGATCTCTTTGTTAAATTTTGTATAAAATCAACTAATTGTTGAAATTAGAACCCTTGTCAAAAAGTCATTAGATTTCATGTTGAATAGCCTCTTTTACCTAATAGTATACTCTATTTGTTTGATATAATTTCCGGCAGTTTGTATACCATAAATAAAGAGAGTCTATTCATGTTCCAGAACTTAACGATCAAGCAGAAGATAGTGATCCCGCTGTCATTGATTATTGGATTGTTTATTGTGAGCTCTGTATTAAACGTTATGACAAGTTGGAAGCAATCTGAATTGAGTGAGACACTCAACGAACAGATCGTGCCGAACTTATTAACGATTGAGGATGCTTATCGCGATCTTTACCAAGCAACATCTGCAATCCAAGGTGTTGCACTTTCTGATACTCAAAACGATATTGATCATCACATCGGTGAATACAAAGACAACGCCTACAAAGCACTGCCACGTATGGAACAAATGATTGAGCTATCACAAGCCGGTGTGATGCCTTCTACACATGGTAATGAAGTTCGAACGCTTGTCTCTTTGGGTGAAAAGTGGTTAGCAAGTTATGAGGCGATGCTACGTTTACCTCAATCTCAATGGCGTGGTTACTACAATGAGCACAAACATACCTTTGAAGACCAATTTATCGAGGTTAGAGCGCAGCTTAACGTTGTAAAAGATGCAATAGAAGAAAAGCAAAGCCAGTTGAAGGGCGAAATATCAGCGGCTGCAACAAGAGCAGAACTCATTCTTGAGGCTGGCATTGTGATTGTTATTTTTGCCGCTATCGCGATGGCTTTTTTGTTGTTACAAACGGTTGTGAAGCCTATCAATGATATTAAAAATGCGATGACAGAAATTGCGTCCGGTGAAGGTGATCTAAGTCAGCGAATTGATGTAAAAACACAAGACGAAATTGGCAATTTAGCAGACGCATTTAACCAGTTTGTGTCCAAAATTCAAGTGACAGTCGCTCAGGTAATTGAAAGCTCAAATACCTTACGTAACGAAATGGCAAATCTTAGCTCGTTGACCACGACCATCGCGAACTCGACCGTTTCTCAGCAAAAAGATAGCGAGGCGGTAGCGGCGGCAGTGCATGAAATGCAAGTCACCAGCAGAAATGTAAGCGATAGCGCTAACGAAGCTGCGGTTGCGAGCCAAACAGCGAATGATGAACTTACCAATACCAATGTTATTTTGGATCAAACGGTTAGCTCAATTCGTAGCCTCGCAAGTGAAATCGAAAGCGCAAGCCACGTCATTAACACATTGGATCATGATGTGAGTAACATTGCGTCCGTACTGGATGTAATTCGTGGTATTGCCGAGCAAACAAACTTATTAGCGCTTAACGCAGCCATTGAAGCGGCTCGCGCTGGAGAGCAAGGGCGAGGCTTTGCTGTCGTAGCGGACGAGGTTCGTTCTTTAGCCAGTCGTACGCAACAGAGTACGGGAGAAATCCAAACCATGATTGAAAAGCTACAATCTGGTGCAGGACAAGCTGTAGAAGTGATGCGCGGTAGCCAAAATAGCAGTGATGAAACGATCAAGTCCGCTGGCCGAGCGAGTGAATCCCTTTCTGAAATCTTGAACGCGATTTCACGTATGAACGAGATGAATACACACATTGCAACGGCTGCGAGCCAGCAAAGTACAGTAAGTGACGAAGTAAATAGCAACGTACAAGGCATTGCAGACAGTAGCACTTCAATTGTGGAAATCGTAAACCAAGCGCAAGCTTCTTTAGCCATGTTGTCAGAGCAAACTCAACGTTTAGATCATCAGGTCAGTCAGTTCAAAGTATAAGCTTGAGAACAGCAATCTCACTGACGAAATAACCCGCTTCTTAGCGGGTTATTTTTTAGATAAGTGGCGAACCTGACTTGTGAAATTTCGACTATATTTACGTTCCTTTCTCACTTTAGTTCGTATACCAGAGTGGGCAAATAACCCTGGACAGCGGTCACAAACTCTGTACAGCGTGATGATGCTTTTATCATCACTTTTGCTGCTTTTTAACCATTGCAATTGCACACAGGAAAATGTGATTTCCAACCCAAAATCTTCAAATTTGAGAACTTCATAACACCTTTACCATAAACGTTTTTCGTAAGCGTATAGAACTGTAAATTTTGTTGTATGTACAACACTGGGTATTTATCATCCTAATTAATTTGTTCTGGATATACATCCTTTAGTCATTATTAAGTCATTCTAGAAGCTTTTAATAAGGAATCTTGAAGGCTTGTCGGTAGATAAGAGAGAAAAATTCATGAGACGTAAAACCACGCTATCTCTGCTGATTGCGTCGAGCCTTTTTGTGGTTGGATGTCAACCTAGCGAAGAAGGATCGAGCCAAGGTGGTGGTCCTGCGCCCGCAACCGAAGTAGAAGTGTTAACAGTGCAGCCAACGCGCCAAGCATTGACAGTAGAGTTGCCGGGTCGTAGCCGAGCATTCAAAGAAGCAGAAGTTCGTCCGCAAGTCACTGGCATTATTTCGGAGCGAAATTTTGTTGAAGGTGGCCTTGTTGAACAAGGACAGTCGCTATATCAAATTGATGATTCATCATTTCAGGCGGATTTGCTGAGCGCTGAAGCGGAATTAATCCGTGCGCAAGCTGCGGCAGAGTCGACCTATGCCACGGTGAAGCGTTACAGAACCTTGATCACCAAAAAATCCATCAGCCAACAAGACTTGGATGAAGCAGAAGCGGCATACAAAGAAGCGAAAGCGCAGGTCCTAGTCGCAAAAGCCAAGATCAACACAGCAAAAATCAACTTAGATTATACGCAAGTCAAAGCTCCGATTAGCGGGGTGATCGGTAAATCGAGTGTGACAGCGGGTGCGTTGGTTACGGCTAATCAAGCTGCCAAATTAGCGACCATTCAGCAGCTTGACCCTATCAATGTTGATATTGTGCAATCATCCGCGCAACTGCTGCGTTTGAAAGCATCACTCTCCCAAGGCCATATGCAAGAAGATGACTCTGCGCAAGTTACATTGATGCTTGAAGATGGCAGCACTTACGAACACAAAGGCACAATGAAATTTACTGAGGTTAATGTGAACGAAAGTACGGGCAGCGTGACGCTTCGTGCCGAATTCCCAAACCCTGACGGTTTGTTGCTACCTGGAATGTTTGTTCGTGCGACGGTCATTACTGGTGTCGACCCTGATGCGATTCTAATACCACAAAATACGGTATCTCGTGATGCGACAGGTAAAGCGACAGTGATGACGGTTAATGGCGAGAACAAAGTGGAAGCGAAACCAGTGAAGACAGCTGAAGCGATCAATAGCCAATGGCGCATTATTGATGGTTTGAACGCGGGTGATAAAGTCATTACCGCCGGTTTACAAAAGGTAGGGCCAGGCAGTTCGGTAACTATCCAAAACGGTGAACAGGAGTAATCATGGCACGATTTTTTATCGATCGTCCGGTATTTGCTTGGGTTCTCGCGATTCTAACGATGTTGGCGGGGGTAATGTCATTATTCAATTTACCCGTCTCGCAATACCCAACGATTTCACCGACGACGATCACCATCAGTGCTCGCTATCCAGGTGCATCAGCAAAAACCGTTGAAGACTCGGTAACGCAGGTTATCGAGCAAAACATGACAGGATTAGATTACCTTCGCTACCTATCATCGAGCAGTGATGCATTTGGTAATGCGACAATTACCCTGACGTTTGATAGCGAAGCTGACCCTGATATCGCGCAAGTACAGGTGCAGAACAAACTGCAATTGGCATTGACTTCATTGCCGATGGAGGTACAAAACCAAGGTATTGTCGTAAATAAATCCAATACGGCATTTCTCATGGTTGTCGCAGTTTATTCTGAAGATCCGGACTTTACAGAAAACGATATCGGCGACTTTGTTGTAACGAATATTCAAGACCCGATAAGTCGTGTAACTGGCGTAGGACAAGTGCAGGCGTTTGGTGCGCAGTATGCAATGCGAGTTTGGCTGGACCCTTTTAAGCTTACGCAGTTCAACTTGACCGCGATCGACGTAGCAAATGCAATCAGTGAACAGAACGCGCAAGTTTCTTCAGGTCAACTTGGTGCAGCACCTGCGCAGGAAGGCCAGTTGTTGAATGCAACGATTTCGTCTGCAAGTCGTTTGAGCAGTGTAGAAGAGTTCCAAGACATCATTCTTAAGTCCGACGCCAGTGGTTCGAATGTTTATTTGAAAGATGTAGCTCGCGTTGAGCGTGGTGCAGAAAGTTATGATATTCGAGGCCAATATAATGGCTTTCCAGCATCGGGGTTAGGTATTTCATTAGGTACTGGCGCAAACGCGCTTGAGACAGCCAATGCGGTAAAAGAGCGCTTAGAACAACTGAGTGCAACGTTCCCAGAAGGGTTGCAGATTGCTTACCCATTTGAAACAACCCCATTCGTCAAAGCCTCGATTCAAGAAGTGGTTAAAACGCTATTAGAAGCCATTCTTCTTGTGTTCTTAATCATGTACCTGTTCTTGCAGAACTTCCGTGCGACGATCATTCCAACGATCGCAGTGCCTGTCGTATTGCTCGGAACCTTCGCTATTTTGTACGCGACTGGATTTAGTGTAAACACGTTAACCATGTTCGCGATGGTTCTGGCTATCGGTTTGCTGGTGGATGATGCCATCGTTGTGGTAGAAAACGTCGAGCGTGTGATGCATGAAGATGGTTTAGAGCCCAAAGAAGCGACCAAAAAATCGATGGGACAGATTACTGGTGCCCTGATTGGTGTCGGTTTGACGCTTTCAGCGGTATTCGTCCCTATGGCGTTTATGTCTGGTTCTACCGGGGTTATTTACCGTCAGTTTTCGATAACTATTGTGGCGGCTATGACGCTTTCCGTTTTGGTTGCGATAATTCTGACTCCAGCATTGTGTGCTACGTTGCTGAAAAAAGGCGATGCTGAGCTTCTAGAGAAGAAAGGCTTCTTTGGCTGGTTTAACCGCAAGTTTGATGCGATGACAGCAGGCTATGAAACCGGAGTTGCCAAACTTCTAAAACGCACAGGTCGCATGTTGGTTGTATTTTTGGCAATGAGTGCAGGTGCTGGCTGGTTATTTATGAACCTTCCAACGTCATTTTTGCCAGATGAAGACCAAGGCACAGTATTCTCAATGGCTATTTTGCCGCCTAACTCAACACAAGAACAGACGGAAAAAACACTTGAGAAAATGCGTGACTTTTACCTAGTAGACGAAAAAGACAATGTAAAATCCGTCTTCTCCGTTGCGGGCTTTAGTTTCGCAGGTCAAGGCCAAAACATGGGGATGGCATTTATCGGCCTGAAAGATTGGTCTGAGCGTGAAGCGCCTGGCGCCGATGCCGCTTCCATTACGGGCCGAGCGATGGGGTACTTCTCTACCATTAAAGAAGCTTTGGTGTTTGCGTTCGCCCCTCCAGCGATTCAAGAGCTAGGTAACTCGACAGGTTTCGATTTCTATCTCCAAGACTCGTTGAATAAAGGGCACGATGCATTAGTTGCGGCTCAAGGGCAACTTCTGGGCATGGCAGCACAAAACCCGAAACTTGTCGGTGTTCGTCCAAACGGTCAGGCAGATGCGCCAATGTACAAAGTGAACATTGACCACGTCAAACTTCGTGCTTTGGATGTCAGTATCAATGACGTAAACCAAATCCTGTCAGCTGCATGGGGCGGGGCTTACATTAACGATTATATTGACCGCGGTCGTGTGAAGAAAGTGATGGTACAAAGTGATGCGGAATACCGCATGCAGCCAAAAGACTTCGATTCATGGTACGTACGCAACGCTAAAGGAGAGATGGTGCCTTTCTCTGCTTTTGCGAGTGGCGAGTGGACCTATGGTTCTCCTCTTTTGCAGCGCTTTGATGGTTTGCCAGCAATGAATATTCAAGGCGGTGCAGCTCCTGGTGTAAGTACTGGTGAAGCCATGGAAGAAATTGAAGCAATGGTAGAAAAGCTACCAGAAGGTTTCACGGTGAACTGGAATGGTATTTCGTATGAAGAGCGCCTTTCCGGAAACCAAGCGCCGATGCTATATGCGCTATCTATCCTCGTCGTATTCTTAGTTCTTGCCGCTTTGTATGAAAGTTGGTCAGTACCTTTCGCCGTGGTGTTAGTTGTTCCTCTTGGTGTGCTTGGTGCTGTGCTTGCGGTAATGACGCGCAGTATGGATAACGATGTGTTCTTCCAGGTGAGTTTATTAACGACGGTCGGCTTGGCAACTAAAAACGCGATTCTGATTGTTGAGTTTGCGAAAGATTACTACGAGAAAGGCGCTGGCCTTATCGAAGCAACCCTGCATGCCGTTCGTGTTCGTCTGCGCCCAATTATCATGACATCGCTTGCTTTTGGTTTGGGTGTGGTACCACTTGCTATCAGTTCAGGTGTGGGATCGGCAGGTCAAAACGCAGTAGGTACCGGCGTACTTGGTGGCATGATCAGTGCCACGATATTGGGTATATTCTTCGTCCCAATCTTCTTTGTAGTGGTTGAGCGATTGTTTGATCGACGTGCGAGAAAAGAGTCGGAGGCAGAGTTGTCTGAGACCAGCACTAAACCCAGTCAGCAAAGCGAGTAGGACTTGGTTGTTTTAACTGAGTTATACTAGTGATAATTAACACGATTAAAGGGCGCTTCGGCGCTCTTTATTTTATGTTTTCACTTGGTGGTTACCGTCTATGACGCGAGCCTGAAAGACGGCGTGTTGTGTGCAGTATCAGCACAGCCTTTTCGACCGAATGGAAGCCTAAAGAAGAAAAACGACGATGAAAGATCAGAAAATTTCTCCAATTTCCGTTTTGGATCAAAGCCCTATGTTTGTCTGCGGTGTGATGCAGCGCATGTACCGCAATCGTGCCCAAGCCGAGCTCTCTCGGCAAAATTTGATGACACTAGAAATGGCAAGTGCACTGGCCGCTTTAGAAGAATTTCAACCTATGAGCCAGCAAGCGTTGGCTGATGCGGTTCGAACTGAGCGAAGTGTAGCAAAGCGGATGGTGGACAATCTGGAAAAGAGAGGGTTTGTTCAAGTTTCTAAAAGTAAATCGAATCAGCGCCTTAAAATGCTAAGCATGACAAAAGAGGGAGCAAATGCTTTAAAGCAAGTTCATCAAATCATGACGAATTTACAGAAAGAGTTTTTTTCTTGTTTGTCGGAATCTGAAGCGAGTGAATTTTTTCGTCTGGTAAGAAAGCTCACTTTTGCGAATCACGACCAGTAACTTACATCAATGCCGTTTAGCGTCTTTATTTTATCGCGGACCAATTATATTAAGTTGTAGAACTTAAGAAATAGGATGCCCAACGTACAGGTCACGGTAGAAAGCACCGTAGTGAGTGCGATGATATTTGCAGCTAACGTGGCATTGCCTCCCATGGAACGCGCCATGACATAGCTGGCAGCAGCGACTGGAGAGGCGTTCATAAAGAAAAGAATACCTAGCTCAATTCCTCGAAATCCTACTAAGTAAGCCCCCATGGTGATGATGACCGGTGCTACGATGAGCTTGTAACTGCTCGCAAACCAAGATGGACCTTTCTCTTTTCTCATCAAGCTAAAGTCAAGTGAGCCACCTGTACACAACAGCGCCAAAGGCAATGTCATTTTGGACAAGTAGTCTCCTGCGTCAATAACCACATTCGGTACTGGAATAGCGAGTAAATAAAAAGTCATTCCTAGAACAATGGAGATTATAAGCGGATTCCTAGTCAGTGTTCGGCCCATCATCTTTGCTGCTTGCGAGGCAGACGTTGCCCCCTTGGGCGATAAGCAAATTACCGCTTGGACGTTATAAATAAATGTGGTGACCGCGACATAGAGCGCTGCTAGCGCCACACCTTGAGAACCATACGCATTGGCAACGTAAGCGATACCAATAATACCTGTATTTGCTCGGAACCCACCTTGGATGAGAACGCCTTGGTCAGGCGATGCTTTGAACAGAAGTTTGACGGAAAGGTAGGTGAAAATGAAAAACGAAATACTAGCGATGACGCCGAAATTGACGAATCCACTTGCCGCGGAAAAGTCGTGTTCTGAAGCCACAATGCTGACAAATAACATCGCAGGCAAGGTAACTTGAAACACCAGTTTAGAGCCTACTTCGATAAAATTATCGTTGATTAGACCAAAGCGCTTAAAAAGAACGCCAAGTACCAACATCAAACAGATAGGTCCGGTTATCGACAAAGAGAATTGCAACTGATGTAAAACAGCTTCCATGTAAGTATCCGCAGCAAAAGAAAAAAGTGTTCCTGTTGCCTATTAAGCCACAAACCCGGAGGGTAGGACAGTAACGTGATGAAATTTTCTTCTGTTGTAGGTTCCGGAGTCATTTACACTCCAAGTTATGGACGAGGTCCCAATTTAACAAAGCGGTACTGGTCCTACGTGCGATATGTTGGTTAACTCGTTGTCGTGATGCATCCACATGCGTATTAGATGTGAGGGCTGGTCATCGTAGTTATGGATAGGAGTTCATCAATGAAAAGGAAACACAACAAAACTGTACTGTGTGCGTTTGTCTCTGGTTCGGTATTTGGTGCGGTTTTGGTCATTGCGATGTCTTTACCAATGTAATCCTCTTAATTGGCTGTTGGAACACTCACACTAATTCAGTACAAAACAGATTGAGTTCTGCGGTATGTGCTGTTAGTTTAAACAACATGAAAATACACGTTCGCCCTTCATTAACAACCTTCTCTTGGTGGCGCTCTAAATAGAGCGGCGCGGAATGCTTACATTCTTAAGCTGCTGGATGGTAGCTAAGAGTGTTTGATCTTTTTATCTCCAGTAGCGATCTATTAATTACTTGGAGACAAATATGAATACCCATAAAAATACATCTCAGCGTGAAATTATACTTACCGGAGATCGAGCAACAGGTCCATTACACCTCGGGCACTATATTGGTTCATTGCAACAACGAGTCAAATTGCAAACGGAGCACGAGCAAACGATCTTGGTCGCGGACATGCAAGGGTTGACGGATAACGCGCATAATCCATCAAAGGTATCCTCTAATATTCTCAATGTCGTTGCAGATTATTTGGCTGTTGGTATCAACCCCGCTCAAACTACGATCACGTTGCAGTCTCAAATTCCAGCGTTAGCCGAGTTGACAATGTATTACAGTAATCTTGTTTCTATCGCACGATTAGAGCGAAACCCCACGGTTAAAAATGAGATTCAAAGTAAAGGCTTTGAACGCTCTATTCCCGCAGGCTTTTTAACGTATCCAATTTCTCAAGCTGCTGATATTACGGGGTTTCATGCGACGCTAGTACCAGTGGGTGATGACCAACTGCCGATGTTAGAGCAAACTAATGAAATCGTGAGAAAAATAAACCATCTGGGTGGAAAAGAGGTTCTTAGGGAATGCCGTCCATTACTTAGTGATGCACCTCGTTTGCCGAGTACTGATGGCAAAAATAAGATGTCTAAAAGCATGGGGAATGCAATCAACCTAGGGGCGTCTGAAAAGGAGATTTCTGCGGCGGTGAAATCTATGTATACCGACCCTAATCACCTGAAAATTGACGACCCTGGCCAAGTCG
This sequence comes from Vibrio sp. 704, assembly GCF_033339295.1. Classification (NCBI taxonomy): domain Bacteria; kingdom Pseudomonadati; phylum Pseudomonadota; class Gammaproteobacteria; order Vibrionales; family Vibrionaceae; genus Vibrio; species Vibrio sp. 704. The sequence goes on from NZ_JAWOUH010000003.1 coordinate 158,097, forward strand.
AAGGGAATATTGTATTCATCTACCTCGATGCTTTTCATCCTGATAAAAATTATGTCGAACAGCTAAAAGACCATTATCGACGAGGTGGGCTAGGTGATGGTTTGACCAAGAAAGTGTTGGAAGAATGCTTACAAGAGATGCTTCGCCCTATTCGAGAAAAGCGCGCTATATATTTGAATGATAGAGCGCAGCTGCTTGATATTTTAAAACATGGTAGTGAGCGCTCTCGCGAGAAAACCGAAAAAGTACTATTTGATGTGAAAGATGTATTTGGTTTGAATTTGTTCTGAATTAAAAGTAAAGAGTTGAACATAAGGCACGACGGCTGATTAGCAACGTGCCTTTTTAAGTTCACAGTCAGTCAAAGCGCATTGTTAAGAAGAAAAAAATTCACGACGAAAATCCGCGACTTCTTGTTGGTAATAGCTTTGCCATTCCGGTTCTGACAAATTCGAATGGCTTGTGGCTCTCTCTTTTCTGAGCCTGGACTCAAGTTGTTGGAATGCTTGTTGGTAACCTCTGACTTGCTCTTTTTGCTCAGCAATTTGTTGCTCACGAGCGTGAATCTCTTCGCTTTCGTCCTTCGCTAAGTAAGTTTTTTGCAGCTCTGCGATGATAGTTTGGCGATCTGGAAAGCTCATGCTATTGGGTATCAGGGCGACTGCACGCTCATATTTTTCCTGGTCGCTTGTTAGCCCGATAGCATCTGCATGTTCTTGCCAGTCAATGGTGAGTTGCTCGAAAGATCGCAAAAAGTTATCTGGGCTTTGAGTGTCCAGCTTTTGGGCTTCTAAGTTGAAATCGTACAGCGCGAACTCATCCGCAAAAACAACATCAGCCAATTCCCCCCAGATGCTTCTTGCTTCGTTCTTCAGCTGTGCAATACGCGACACCAGTGATTGTTGCTCATCAAATAACAAATTTCCTACACTCTCTTGCCATTGGCTGCTGAGCTGAGGGTAGTTCTCCAAAAGCTGGAATCGAGCTAAAGATAAATGAGCCTCAAACAAGGCGATCTGCTCTTCACAACTACGGTTCAACATACACTCATGCCAAAACGTCTCAAGTTCAGCGACAAGTTTCCTGCCTTTGAGTTGAGTTAATCGCTCAGTCGTTATTTGAACTGTGGAAGGGAGCTTAGTTGTTTGTGGTGAAGTATCCGTATCGGGCACGATGCTGCTTGTTTGTGGTGATGTACTGGAGACACTCTGATTTTTTGTCTTAGGGGAAGGAGAGGAAGCAAGCTCTTCTTTTTGAACATCGTGACTGAAAGTTAAAAATATCATGCCCGCCATAATGGCGGACATGATTATCAAAGCGATTTTCTTCATGGCTTGATTGTTGCGCTTACTGGGAAATGGTCAGAAAGGTTGTAGTGTTTCCATAAACTCTCTGCGGTTGTGCGCGGCACGTCTACACGGTTGTCATTGAATGATTTCACCCCGTATTCACTACTCACCATAACATAGTCAAGATATTCCACGTTTTCGCCACCTGATAACGCTTCACCTGCGAAGTTATTGATACGGGGATCAAAGGTTGACTCCGTGTAACCAGAGTACTGAGGCTCTATGGCGCTTAAGTTAGCGATCATTTGTTGGTAGTCACCAGGGAACTTTCTTTTGTTGACGTTAAAGTCGCCGCTGTATACTACAGTTTCGCTTGAAGGAATGTTAAGAGATTGGGCGAGTGCGCGGATTTGTTTGAACTGGCGCTGACGATACTCACGGGCGGTGTCTGTATCGAAAGATGCGGTATGGGTAGCAAACACATGGTAAGCCTGACCACCTTTAATTATTTCCGCATAATTTACGCCTTTATCGGCAAAGCAGTCTGTACCAGAGCAATCGGGAAAGACATATTGCGCTTCATTCACGATAGGGTAGCGACTAACTATGATTACGCCACCATCATGAATATTAACGCCTTCTTTATCTAACATCTTTGTTTGGTAAGGATATTCCTTGGCTAACTCACGTAAGAATGCTTCACGACCGCTGGCAAACACCTCTTGCAGCGCCAAAACATCGTAACCTTTTACATGTTGAGGAATCAGTTCGTAACGATCTCCAATGTGCGATGCAATAGCCGTCAACGCCCAGATGTTATAAGTCATCAACTTAAGGTTTTGTTCTTCGTTGTCGACAGACTCCGCTACCTTGCTTGGCGTGATGGTGTAGTAAAGATCATCATATCGAGCGGTACTGTCTGACTTAAATGCCAGTTCGGTTTCTCTCGTACCAAAAGCGTTAGTGTTGGCACGATGAATGTTACGATCATCTTTGAGAGATAACTCGACATCGGCTGCGGATAAGCCGTATTCAATGGTCGAATTGTACCAATGGCCTTCCATTATTTGATTGAGTGTTATGCTTTCACCTTCGGGGCTAGAAACCACCGTTTCAAAACGGTAAGTTTGATTTGATTTCACGCCCTCCCAGCGGTTGAAGCTTAATACAGATTTAGTTTCCCACGGACCAAGTACCTGCACATGTTGTTGCCACTCTTCTCCGTATTGAAGCAAATCACTACCTTCATGTTTTACTTGAATAGTTAACGGTTGATCAGAGTTATTCGTTAGGTAAACGTCGGTATCTGCAATGCTGGGTAACGCTATCAAGCTACTTAATAAAAGGCTCCACTGCGAAAATTTCATCTTATTTTTCCATCATTTGAACTAGAGCAATCATTCTTGTTTATAAATGTTACTTGCACGTTAAATATGGATGACATCTAAGCCAGTGCTGAAAATTGTTATCAGAATGTGATCTTTATTCAATGGTGAGGGTGGAGGTATTGAGTGTGTGGCCGTTGAAGCGGTGGAAAATAATACCAACAGTCAACGAATTGCATTCACTGCAATCAAGCTGTCATCTTTGCTCTATAAGTTGTGCGGCGTCATTCATCTAGCCATATGGCTAGAACTCAAATTGATAGATGGAGCACCATGGCTAGAGCAGTAAATCCAACCGATGAAACCATCATTAAATTGTTACAAGAGCAAGGTCTGATTAGAAGTGAAGCAGAAGCGCGTTTAAAGAAAGAGGTGTACCGCTTGCAGCCTAATGAGATAGCAAAAGTAAAAAATTATGCCCAACATTTTGGGATAAACGCGAAAGAAAAGCTCATCGATGAGATCTTGGATCTGCGCCGAGAAGCGCTCATGAAAAGATGTAGACACAATAAGGAGCATACGAGCCTATCTCTAAAATAGCATGTGATAAAACTATCAATTACTGGTCAAGATTTGATCTCTCAAGCCGATGTATATAAGAGCGTTCAATGATATCGAGCGCAAAAAACAGTGTGTTTTAGAGGTTAAGCTTTCACTTAAGTGAGAGGTTTGGAAAGGCTGCGGGGAGAAAGTGCATGCGTATTAAAGACTTAAGTGTCGTAAAGAAAATATCGGTTAGTTATTTAACCGTTTTTGCCGTGTTTGGTTTAGTGTCAGTAATGTTGGTGCAAGGTTTGTTAACACTGAATAAAGACATCTCAGTGTTAACAGATAAAAGTTTACCTTCTGTTGCGATTTTGAAAGGTATCCAAGTTGATATTACTAAAGTGCGTAAAGATGAGTTCTCTTTATTGCCAAACGCAAATCACCCCAAAATTGGTGAGTGGTTAAAAGGCCTCGACCAATGGCGTTCTGATGTGCAGGCTGGTATTGCAGAATACGAAAAGCTCGACCTTAATAAGCGTGAAACGCAGTCCTTTAGCGTTTTTAAAGAAACTTGGAATCAATACATCAAAGAAACGAAGACTTACAACGTATTGCTAAGCCAAGGCGATGCTGAAAGTGCAAATGATATAATTTTATCAAGTTTCGATACCTACTCAAAAGCGTTGAGCAGCTTGGATGATACCCTCGCGTTGAACGATGAGTTGGTGAATTTGATTGGCGAAGAAGTACAAAGTGAAGCGGCATTTACACAATACAGCGCTGCTGTTGGTGCGCTTGTCGTCGCATTGGTCATGGTAATGTCTGCCATGTTGCTTTCTCGAGTCATCTGCGGGCCTGTTGATCGAGCACTGGAATTCGCTTCCAAAATCGCCAAGGGTCAATTGAATAATCAAATCGACGAAAGCGAATTGAGCAAAGACGAGTTAGGAACGCTGCTCAAAGAGCTTGTCGGTATGCAAACAAACTTACATTCGTTGGTTTCTGAGATTAATGACTCAACGATTCAGCTAACGGCAGCAGTAGAGGAAGTGAGTGCTATTTCTTCTCAGACCGCTTCTGGTATGCAAAATCAACAAATTGAACTTAGCTCGGTGGCTTCTGCGATGACAGAAATGCAAGCTGCTGTAAGTGAAGTGGCACAAAATACCGAAGTTGGCGCAACCTCTGCTTATTCGGCTGCGGAAGTGGCAAAGCAAGGAACGGTGACGTTACAACAAACTATCGCAGTAATTGAGCGTGTATCACATACGATCCAAGAATCAGATGAACTGGCACGTGAGCTTGAATCGAGCTCAAACAATATCAATGTGGTCGTAGATGTGATCCGCGGGATTGCCGAGCAAACAAACTTGTTAGCACTGAACGCCGCAATTGAAGCCGCTCGGGCTGGTGAACAAGGACGTGGGTTTGCTGTTGTGGCAGATGAGGTTCGTTCTCTGGCGCAACGCACTCAAGACTCCACTTCACAAATTGTGGAAATTGTTAATCAACTACAAGAGAGCAGCAGTAAAATAGGGCATTCAAGCCGTGATTGTCAGGAGGGTATTTCTCAGTGTGTTGAGCAAGTTAATGATGCTGATAGCCAGATAAAAGAAATTGAACATTCTGTCGATAACATAGCGCAAATGAGCACACAAATCGCAACGGCGTGCAGTGAGCAGAATTCTGTATCCGAAGAGCTGAATCGCAGCGTGGAGCATATTAATAGTGCTTCAACAGAGATGGCTGAGGGAGCTTCACAAACGGCTGTGGCTTGTCAGCAGATTAGTAGCCTAGCGCACAACTTGAAAACTCGAATGGGTTCATTCCAGCTCTAGTTGTTGTGTTTCAGCTTTATTCCTAACCTCATTGCTACAATAAATAAGCCGGACGAAATGTCCGGCTTATTTATTCTCTGTCTATATAAGTTGAGAATATGCTCGCTAGGCTGGGATACCACTGTGAAACTTAAAATCTGTATCTGGCGTAGAAATTAAATCTGCCTCTATACGTCCAAAGTAGGCGATGCGCTCGCTGATATCTTTGCCTGCGATTTGCTCCGCTAATACAAGATAATCCTGGTAATGGCGTGCTTCTGAACGTAATAAAGAAATGTAGAACTTTGCGATATCGTCATCCATATGTGGTGCTAGTTTGGCAAAACGCTCACAAGATCGAGCTTCGATGTACGCACCAATGATGAGTTTATCGATCAGCGTTTCCGGCTCATGAGTCTTCATATGCGAAATCAGTCCTTTAGCATAACGACTTGCTGGAATATTTTTGTACTCAATTCCACGACTTTCCATGATCTCTAAAACTTGATAAAAGTGGTGTAACTCCTCTTTTATCAAAAGCACCATCTTATCGATCAAATCTTGGCTATATGGTGAGTCGGACTTAGCCATGATTGCCTTAGAAATATTGCTCTTGCCTTTTAAAGTTTCCAATGAGCCTACGTTACGGTAAGCAAAATCTTCGTAGGGCTTAAACCAGTCAAGTAGAGCATGTGAACTGGATTGATCAACGGCATACTTACGAATTAAAAACATGGCAGATTGGCCAGCTTTTAGTTCGCACAGTAGGTGGTCTAACAAAATGGTTTGAAGGTTCTCTGGTTTCTTTGCTTCCTCTACCCATTCATCAGGTGTACTGCATTGCAGAAATTGGTTAATGGGAGCAAGAAGATCTTGATAGGCGTCTAGATTCATCATTTTAGTTTTAGTACTTCACATTTTTATTGGGCATATCCGTTGTCTTGCGGATAGAAAAAAGGCTGCAATTGCAGCCTTTCTTGACCTGAAGTGAATGTTACCACTTTTTCTTCTCGCCGAAGAGTGCTTCCATGTCATTGTCACGCTCTTTGTCAGCAATCTGCTGCATTTCAGCATCGCTTTTATCTTGGCGCTTTTTATCTAAGTCACCCAACATCTCTTCAAGCTTTTGTTTCGCTTGAATAGAATAAGGATCGCTCTTAGTGCTCAAAGCATCGATACCTTTACGCAGCAGTTGAAGCGCGGTGCCTGGTTGACCACGAGCGATAGAGTCGTTTGCTCTTTTGATGACATTTTCAATGTTGATGCGAATTTGCATCGTTTCCAAGCGCGCATTTTCGGTGACGTAGGTCTGGGTATCTAATCGGCCTTTGTTGTGCTCGTTACGGATAGTGTCGCGAAGTCGTTTAACCAGCTTAAGCATGACGATAGCTTGTTTATCACTACTCGGCATCTTGAAAGTGGTACTCTCGCCAGTAGGGCCATTCTCTTTTAGCTGCGTAATCTGCTGCTTCATATTTTCGATACGTTGAGCAAGTTGCTTGTTCTTCGGGTCCAGCTCATGCATGCTCTCTAGCGCGTCAAGAATGCGATTGTTTAGACACAACAACAGCTCTTTACTAAAAGGGATATGGTGCGCATGACCAATCAACTCTTCAGTACCATCTATCAAGGCTACATATCGTGCTGATTCCTGCCTTTTTGCGGTTTCAACTTTAACCTTATATTGCAACATAATGTTATAGCCTAGGATTAACACCAGTAGGATGGCTACCAAAGCGATTATTAAACCAATATTCATATCTTTGCGTCTGCTTTACTTTTCTGCGGCTAGCGTTAAAGAATACATGAATCTTATCTTACTCGGCACCTTATTTGTTTGATTATTTTGTCTCTCCCACGTTTTAGTTACTGATAGAAGTCACATCATAGAACTTCGGTCATTTATTGGCTCAACTTTGTGCATATTGTTTCTTGCTTGAAGATTATTAGTATGTGATTGAGGTATAAGTTAGAAATTGCTGTTCATTTCGATTTGAACGCGTTATAACTAATTATTATATCGCTCGCTTGAGTGGCCAATAAACTCTCTCATGAATAAGTAAGGGATTACGATGAAACTGCAGCAGCTGAAGTATATTGTTGAGGTTGTAAACCATAATCTGAATGTATCTGCAACGGCGGAAAGCTTATATACCTCTCAGCCAGGTATCAGTAAACAGGTTCGGTTGCTGGAAGACGAGTTAGGCATTCAGATTTTTGAACGTAGCGGTAAGCACTTAACGCAAGTGACGCCAGCTGGAGAAGAAATTGTACGTATCTCTCAAGAAATTCTCGCTCGTGTAGAAAGTATCAAAGCGGTGGCTGGAGAGCACACCCATCCAGAAATGGGGACACTGAATATCACCACGACACATACGCAGGCTCGTTATGCACTGCCAGATGTCATCAAAGGTTTTACTTCTCGTTATCCAAAAGTGTCGTTACACATGCACCAAGGTACACCGTCACAAATGTCTGAGGCGATAGCTAAAGGCACAGCGAATTTTGCGATTGCGACAGAAGCGCTTCACTTATATCAAGATGCCATCATGCTGCCTTGTTATCACTGGAATCGTTCAATAGTTGTGCCTAAAGACCACCCACTAGCGAAGAAAGACAAAGTAACGATCAGTGATCTTGCCGCTTACCCATTAGTCACTTACGTGTTCGGTTTTACTGGCCGTTCAGAGCTGGATACAGCATTCAACCGCGAAGGTTTAACCCCGCGAGTGGTGTTCACTGCAACTGATGCAGATGTCATTAAAACTTACGTTCGTATGGGTATTGGTGTGGGTGTGATTGCAAGCATGGCAGTGGATGAAGAGCAGGACGGTGACTTGGTTGCAATAGATGCGAGCCATTTGTTTGGCGCGAGCACCACGAGCATCGGCTTCCGCCGTGGTACATTCTTACGCTCTTACATGTTCGATTTTATGGAACGTTTTGCACCGCACTTAACGCGTCCAGTGGTTGAGCAGGCGATTTCGTTGAAGTCTAATGCAGAAATCGAAGAGATGTTTAAAGATATCGAGCTTCCAGTGAGATAACACTTCATTGATGTTTCGATTCCCTCTACAATGCGCTCGTTGTAGGGGGAGCTATGAAAACGCAATTTCAGTTTATTAATGACTGCTTAATCGAGAACCAATCTTTGTGGCGATTCGAGCCTTTTAAAAGCAGCATTCACACATCATTACCTTGGCAGGAGCAACATCCTCGACTGTGCCAATGGCTAGCGTCTCTTACTCCCTCTCAAATCGAAGAATACAAAGCAGCACCAGAACTCGCGTTAAAAGCACTTAGTCCGTTTTTGCCTGAGCTTGAACAACTCGCAGAACTGACTCATTTAGAGCTTTTGTCGTTAAACGGCTTGGAACTCGCTCGTGGTTTAGATAACGGTATTCCGGGACGTAAGTTGGAGCAAATTAGCTCGATGGGTGAAGCTGCAATTCAACAACACTGTGGCGAAGAATGGCTAGAATGGTGCTCAGGTAAAGGTTACTTGGGGCGAATCCTGACAACGCAAACCGATCAGCCTGTAACCAGCTTTGAATACCAACAAGCACTGTGCGATTCGGGGCAACAAGCAGCCAATGAACATCATTGGAAGATGACGTTTATTCAAGGCGACGCGTTTGATAGCAAAGCGAAAGCCGTGTTTAAGCCAACGCAACACGCAGTAGCACTGCATGCATGCGGTGACCTTCACGTTCGTCTAATGCAGTACGGCAGTGAAAATGGGGTTGCTGCGATGACCATATCACCTTGTTGTTACCACTTGATTCAGTCGGAACAATACCAGCCGATGTCGGAATCGGGCAGGGCTTCTTCTCTCTCATTGTCTAAGCAAGAACTGCGTATCCCATTACAACAAACGGTGACGGGAGGAGAGCGCGTGCGTCGTCATCGTCAGCAGGAAATGATGTTTCGTCTTGGGTTTGATTTGATCACGCGACAAGCTTTGGGAATGGCAGAGTATCAGCCTGTGCCGAGTATCCGTAAGTCGCAATTAAGTGATGGTTTTGAATTGTTCTGTCGCTGGGCAGCGGAGCAAAAAGGCATTATTCTTCCTCAAGAAATCGATTTCTCTCATTTTGAAAAGTTAAGCGAACAACGCTTCTGGCAAATGGAGAGAATGAGCTTAGTGCAACTTGTTTTTCAACGTCCGTTGGAGATCTGGCTCGCATTAGACAAAGTGCTTTATCTTGAAGAACGTGGTTACCGTGTTAGATTGTCAGAGTTTTGCCCTAAATCGGTCACGCCTAGAAATATTTTAATTTGTGCATATAAGATTTAGTTATTCTTTATAGCCAAATACTCTATATGAAAAAGCCCACTTCAGTGTGGGCTTTTGTAAACAAAACGTGACAAGTTATGTTTTATTCTGTCATTAATTGAACATAGCAATAGCTTGAGTTGGTTCAACGTATTCCAAGTCAAAGCTTTCTGCTACTTCTTTACACGTTACTTTTCCGTGAATAACGTTTAGACCTTCAAGGAAGCCTTTATCTTCTAGAAGTGCTTCGCGGTAGCCTTTATTTGCTAACTTCACGATGTATGGAAGTGTAGCGTTGTTGAGTGCAAATGTTGAAGTGCGAGCAACTGCGCCAGGCATATTTGCTACACAGTAGTGAACCACTTCATCAACGATGTAAGTTGGATCTGCGTGAGTTGTAGCGTGTGAAGTTTCGAAACAACCGCCTTGGTCAATTGCCACGTCAACCACTGCCGCACCAGGCTTCATCTTAGCAATATGCTCTTTAGTGACCAGTTTAGGTGCTGCTGCGCCAGGAATTAGAACGGCACCGATAACAAGGTCCGCTTCTAGAACATGCTTCTCGATAGCGTCTTCAGTAGAATAAACCACTTTTGCGCGACCTTGGAATTCTTCGTCAAGCTTACGAAGTGTGTCTACGTTACGGTCTAGAATGGTGACGTCAGCGCGAAGGCCAACCGCCATACGAGCGGCGTTTGCACCAACAACGCCACCACCAACGATAACGACTTTTGCAGGTTCAACACCAGGTACGCCGCCTAGGAGTAGACCACGACCGCCATGCGATTTTTCCAACGTTTGCGCGCCAGCTTGGATAGACATCCGACCTGCCACTTCTGACATTGGTGCTAACAGTGGCAAACGACCCATATTATCTGTTACAGTCTCATAGGCTATACAGACAGCTTTGCTCTTGATTAGCTCATCAGTTTGTGGAAAATCTGGTGCTAGGTGTAAATAAGTAAATAAAATTTGCCCTTCGCGGAGCATTGCTCTCTCTACTGCTTGGGGTTCTTTTACTTTTACAATCATGTCTGCTTGCGCAAATACGTCAGCAGCATGAGGGAGAATGGATGCGCCGACAGCGATGTAATCATCGTCTGAAAAACCAATGCCGGCACCTGCATTGGTCTCAACTAAAACTTGGTGACCATGTGAGATGAGTTCTCTCACGCTAGCTGGGATCATACCAACACGATATTCGTGATTCTTGATTTCCTTAGGTACGCCAATGATCATCCTGTATCCTCTTTCTATAATGGTTGTATTAACTGTTAGTAGGGTGTTATTGTCGAATTAATAACTAGTATAGTTATAGATTTGTAAAATTTGGCACCAAATATTAAAAAGTTGTAGTATATTTTTTTGCAAGGAAGTAATAAGGTGGAATAAAAAATGGCAGACAACTATAAAAAGCCGTCCAAGGAACTAGACCGTATCGACCGCAACATTCTTAATGAGCTGCAGAAAGACGGTCGTATTTCAAACGTTGAGCTTTCAAAACGTGTGGGACTTTCTCCAACGCCATGTTTGGAGCGTGTACGTCGCTTAGAGCGTCAGGGTTATATCACAGGGTATACTGCATTATTGAATCCGCAGTTCCTGGATGCATCACTATTAGTATTCGTTGAGATTACGCTAAACCGTGGTGCGCCGGATGTGTTTGAGCAGTTTAACTCAGCTGTTCAAAAGCTAGACGACATACAAGAGTGTCATCTTGTTTCAGGTGACTTTGACTATCTTCTTAAAACCCGTGTATCAGATATGGGTGCTTACCGCCGACTATTGGGCGATACGTTACTACGTCTACCTGGCGTAAATGACACTCGCACATACGTTGTTATGGAAGAAGTGAAACAATCTAACCAGCTTGTGATCAAAACTCGTTAATTTCTTGCAAAGAAAGCGGTATATGCTTCCGCTTTCGCCAGAGAGTAATTGGGTTTTTCTCCTTGATATGGTTAAATCAATTTACCGAGCGGCTTGATGCCGCTCGGAATGTTTTGCAATTTCCTATTTCATTTCCATATTCAAGTTGATTTATGTTCAAAGAGAACGCAAAGAAAGTCGAAACCATTATCAAAACCAGTGAAGAGCCCCAGTCTTCACGCTTAAATGGCTTCCAACGCTTAAAAGAGTGCTGCTTTATCGTTGGCGTTCTTAGCTCGGTATTGCTTGCGGTTGCACTATTTACCTTCAGTCCGGCCGATCCTTCTTGGTCCCAAACCGCATGGGGAGGGGATATCGATAATGCTGGTGGCCTTTTCGGCGCTTGGCTAGCTGATACTCTATTCTTCACATTTGGCTCTCTCGCTTACCCAATCCCTTTCTTGCTAGCGGCGGCTGCATGGGTGATTTGCCGTAAACGAGGAGAAGATGAGCCAATTGATTTCATGCTATGGGGTACAAGGCTGCTCGGTCTTGTCGTCCTTATTATGACCAGTTGCGGTCTTGCCGATATTAATTTTGATGACATTTGGTATTTTTCATCCGGAGGTGTGGTCGGGGATGTGTTGTCTAGCCTCGCTTTACCTACATTGAATGTACTCGGTACCACATTGGTACTGCTGTTCTTGTGGGGAGCGGGCTTTACGCTCTTCACTGGCATCTCATGGCTTAACATCGTGGAATGGCTTGGTGATCGTGCATTAGCACTAATCGCCGCGCTTGCAAATAAGGCAAGAGGTTCAGAGCAGGAAGTTTTAGAACCTCAGCTTGATGAGTTTGTAGAAGATAAAGTCTCTACGCCTAAACATAATGTAGACCATGAAATTGATGATGAGCCGCTTCCTCATTTAACGGCGTACGATGTCGATGAACCGAAAGAGTCGGCGCCAGCGCATGAGTATCCTATTTATATGCCGCAAGCTAAACCTGATAAGCCTGCGGAACAGGCGATGGTAGAACCGACTCCACCACAACGCAAGGCTACGGTTAATGCTGCGCCAGTTTATTCTGAACCTGAGCCTCAAATACAACCTATCCATACGGTTAACACTGATAACGTTGATCCGCTCTTGGAACGCACCAAGCAACTGAATGCTACGATAGAAGAGCTTGAAGCAGCGGCGCAACAAGCAGATGACTGGGGAACTGAAGAACAGGCAGCCCCATCATTTGCAGACACTTACTCTTCCTATGTAGAGCAACATACAGCTACAGAAGAACCGATCAGTGTTGAACCAGATTATGCGGAGTACGAACAATTTGAAGCAGAGCAAGTACAGCAGCCAAGTATTGAGCATCCTGTACATGAAGAGCCTGCAATTGATTCTGCTGTATTAGATAGCATCACGGCGCAAACAGAGTCGAGCCAACATATTGAGCCTACGATCTCTGACTTTGATGTGTTAGATGATGAAGACGAAGTGGAGTCTCAGCCTGCGCAGCAAGTACAGCCAACAACGCCTCATCAGCAAGCAGCAACACCTTCAACAACATTTGAACCTGCTCCTCAAAAAGTGGAAGTAGAAGAGGTCCAAGACAAGGACCAAGACGTTACCGCATTCCAAGATATGGTTTCCAATGCGCAAGCCAAAGTCGCTGCAACACAGAACCCATTTTTGGTACAGAAAGAAGAAAACTTGCCAGTTCCGGAAGAGCCACTCCCAACGCTCGAGTTGCTTTATCATCCAGAAAAACGTGAAAACTTTATCGACCGTGATGCGCTAGAGCAGGTCGCTCGATTGGTAGAGAGCAAACTCGCTGACTACAAAATCAAAGCCGATGTGGTTGGTATTTATCCTGGTCCAGTGATCACTCGTTTTGAGCTTGATTTGGCGCCGGGGGTGAAAGTAAGTCGTATTTCTGGTCTTTCAACTGACTTAGCGCGTGCATTGTCTGCGATGGCGGTACGTGTCGTGGAAGTAATCCCTGGCAAGCCTTACATCGGTTTGGAACTGCCAAACATGAGTCGTCAGACGGTCTATTTATCTGATGTCATCAGTAGCCCTCAGTTTGAGCAAGCAACGTCACCAACAACGGTTGTGTTAGGTCAAGACATTGCGGGCGAAGCTGTGGTGGCAGATCTTGCGAAGATGCCACACGTACTAGTAGCAGGTACAACAGGTTCTGGTAAGTCGGTGGGTGTGAACGTGATGATTTTGAGCATGCTGTATAAAGCAGGCCCAGAAGATGTACGCTTCATCATGATTGACCCGAAAATGCTAGAGCTTTCTATTTATGAAGGTATCCCTCATCTTCTTTCTGAAGTTGTGACTGATATGAAAGACGCATCAAATGCTCTACGTTGGTGTGTGGGCGAGATGGAACGTCGTTACAAATTGATGTCGGCATTAGGTGTACGTAATGTGAAGGGCTTCAACGAAAAATTGAAGATGGCAGCAGAAGCGGGCCACCCAATTCATGACCCGTTCTGGCAAGAAGGCGACAGCATGGATACTGAACCGCCATTGCTAGAAAAGCTGCCTTACATCGTCGTTGTTGTTGACGAATTTGCTGACCTAATGATGGTGGTCGGTAAGAAAGTTGAAGAACTGATTGCTCGCTTGGCGCAAAAAGCGCGTGCGGCAGGTATTCACTTAATTCTTGCGACTCAGCGTCCATCGGTTGATGTTATTACCGGTCTAATTAAAGCGAACATTCCAACTCGTGTTGCGTTTACGGTATCGACTAAAACGGACTCTCGTACAATCCTAGATCAAGGCGGCGCAGAATCACTACTTGGTATGGGTGATATGTTGTATCTACCGCCGGGGTCAAGTCATACAACTCGTGTTCACGGTGCATTTGCATCAGATGATGATGTTCATGCTGTTGTAAACAACTGGAAAGCGCGTGGTAAACCGAACTACATTGAAGAGATCATCAGTGGAGATCAAACTCCAGAAAGTCTATTGCCAGGTGAGCAAATGGAAGCGGATGAAGATGTAGACCCGCTCTTCGATCAAGTTGTTGAGCACGTGGTTCAATCACGTCGAGGTTCGGTTTCCGGTGTTCAGCGCCGATTTAAGATAGGTTACAACCGTGCCGCCCGTATTGTAGAGCAGCTTGAAGCGCAGGGCATCGTAAGTGCTCCGGGTCATAACGGTAACCGTGAAGTACTGGCACCTGCGCCACCAAAAGATTAATGAACTTGTGTTACTCACCTCAGTCCAACTGAGGTGAGTGGTTCTAATAATAGGTATCTGAATGAAAAAACTATTTTCAGCGAAACTTTTCTCTGCGCTTGTTTTAAGCTTTTCCCTCTTCTCTACTGCACACGCAGCGTCTCCTAAAGATGAATTAAACAAACGCCTTTCTATGAATGATGGCTTTAGTGCAGATTTCTCTCAGCAGGTTATTAGCCCTGAAGGCGAAACGGTGATGGAAGGAGAAGGTACGGTTGAAATTGCCCGCCCAAGCCTGTTCCGTTGGAGTACAACATTCCCTGATGAGAACCTATTGGTCTCTGACGGTAAGACATTGTGGTACTACAGCCCATTCATCGAGCAAGTGAGCATCTACTGGCAAGAGCAAGCAACAGAGCAAACGCCATTTGTTTTGCTAACGCGTAACCGAGCAAGTGATTGGAATAACTACAAAATATCTCAAAAAGGTGACCAGTTCACTCTCATTCCTACTGCAGTAGACTCCACACAAGGTCAATTCCAGATTAATATTGATGCCAAAGGTGTGGTGAAAGGCTTCAATGTGGTTGAGCAAGACGGCCAAAAAGGTTTGTTCACCTTTAACAACGTGAAGCTGGGTAAACCAAAAGCAGACAGATTCACATTCACAATTCCAAAAGGTGTGGAAGTGGATGACCAAAGGAATTAATTGGTAGTGAGTAATTACACATTAGATTTCTCGGGGGACGAAGATTTTCGTCCCCTTGCTGCTCGTATGAGACCGGAAACGATCGAGCAATATATTGGACAGCAGCACATTTTAGGCCCTGGTAAGCCACTGCGCCGTGCGCTAGAGGCGGGTCACATTCACTCTATGATCCTTTGGGGACCACCAGGCACAGGCAAAACGACATTAGCGGAAGTGGCTGCAAACTACGCCAATGCTGAAGTAGAGCGTGTGTCTGCCGTAACGTCTGGTGTGAAAGAAATCCGTGCTGCAATCGAGAAAGCACGTGAGAACAAAATGGCGGGTCGCCGCACCATCTTATTTGTGGATGAGGTGCATCGCTTCAACAAATCTCAACAAGACGCGTTTTTACCGCATATCGAAGATGGCACGGTTACCTTTATTGGTGCGACGACAGAAAACCCATCGTTTGAGTTAAACAACGCATTGCTGTCACGTGCACGTGTCTACAAGCTAACGTCTCTCGATAAAGATGAAATCTCACTGGCGCTGAATCAAGCGATCAGTGACAAAGAGCGTGGCTTGGGCAATACACCCGCACATTTCGCTGATAACGTATTAGACTGCCTAGCAGAACTGGTCAACGGTGATGCTCGCATGTCTCTCAATTATCTTGAGCTGCTCTACGACATGGCAGAAGACAATGCGCAAGGTGAAAAAGAGATCACGCTTAAGTTGCTGGCTGAAGTGGCAGGGGAGAAAGTCTCTCGCTTCGATAACAAAGGTGATATCTGGTACGACTTAATCTCTGCGGTCCACAAATCCATTCGTGGTTCTAACCCAGATGCGGCGCTTTACTGGGCTGCACGTATGATTGCAGCGGGATGTGATCCTCTTTATATTGCCCGTCGATTACTTGCGATCGCTTCTGAAGATGTAGGTAATGCTGACCCTCGCGCAATGCAAGTGGCACTCTCCGCGTGGGACTGTTTTACACGCGTTGGTCCAGCAGAAGGTGAACGTGCGATTGCTCAAGCTATTGTTTATCTCGCGTGCGCTCCAAAGAGTAATGCCGTTTACGTTGCTTGGAAACAAGCGCTAACGGACGCTCATAACTTACCTGAATATGAAGTGCCGCATCACCTTCGAAATGCGCCAACCAATTTGATGAAAGACATGGGGTATGGGGCTGAGTATCGTTATGCTCACGATGAGCCTGGTGCTTACGCAGCCGGTGAGCAATATTTGCCGCCTGAAATGGGCGATCGTAGGTACTATCAGCCGACAAATCGTGGTCTGGAGACCAAAATCGGCGAAAAGTTAGATTACTTGGCTACTTTAGACGCAAATAGCCCACAAAAGCGCTATGAAAAGTAGGCGTTTTTGGATACATTTGTTCAGTAAATTTTTTTAACGCGTACGCTTGGAAAGTGCGCGTGATTTCACAACAAAAAGCATAGGATTAACAATGCTGGATTCTAAATTACTTCGTACAGAGCTGGATGAAACAGCTGCTAAACTGGCGCGTCGTGGCTTTAAGCTAGACGTAGATACTATTCGTAAACTTGAAGAACAACGTAAGTCCATTCAAGTAGAAGTAGAAAATTTACAATCCACGCGTAACTCCATCTCCAAGCAAATCGGCCAAAAAATGGCGGCTGGCGACAAAGAAGGCGCAGAAGAGATCAAGAAACAAATCGGTACGCTAGGTAGCGATCTTGATGCGAAGAAAGTTGAACTTGAGCAAGTAATGGCTCAACTAGACGAGTTCACGCTTTCTGTACCAAACATCCCAGCAGACGAAGTGCCAGATGGCAAAGATGAAAACGACAACGTTGAAATCTCTCGTTGGGGTGAGCCAAAGTCTTACGACTTCGAACTGAAAGATCACGTTGACCTAGGCGAAATGGGCGACGGTCTAGACTTCGCAAGCGCAGTTAAGATCACTGGCGCACGTTTCATCGTGATGAAAGGCCAATTCGCTCGCCTACACCGTGCAATCGCTCAGTTTATGCTGGATCTTCACACTGAAGAGCACGGCTACACAGAAATGTACGTACCTTACCTAGTAAATTCTGACAGCCTATTCGGTACTGGTCAGCTTCCTAAGTTTGGTAAAGATCTTTTCCACACTGAGCCGCTAGCAGAAAAGGTAAACGACGAAGAGCCACGTAAACTGTCTCTAATCCCTACTGCAGAAGTACCTGTAACGAACCTAGTTCGTGACACGATTTCTGACGAAGCGGATCTACCAATTAAGATGACAGCTCACACGCCATGTTTCCGTTCAGAAGCGGGTTCTTACGGTCGTGACACTCGTGGTCTGATTCGTATGCACCAGTTCGACAAAGTTGAGCTAGTACAAATCACTAAGCCAGAAGATTCAATGAACGCACTAGAAGAGCTAACAGGTCACGCTGAGAAAGTTCTACAACTTCTTGAGCTTCCTTACCGTAAAGTGGTTCTATGTACAGGTGACATGGGCTTTGGCGCTCGTAAGACTTACGACCTAGAAGTTTGGGTTCCTGCTCAAGAAACTTACCGTGAGATCTCTTCATGTTCTAACATGTGGGATTTCCAAGCTCGTCGTATGCAAGCGCGTTTCCGTCGTAAAGGCGAGAAGAAACCTGAGCTTGTACACACGCTAAACGGTTCTGGTCTTGCTGTAGGTCGTACAATGGTTGCTATCCTAGAAAACAACCAAGAAGCAGACGGCCGCATTGCAATCCCTACAGTACTTCAGAAGTACATGGCGGGCGCAACGCACATCGGTTAATTCATTAACCACTAGAACACCAAAACCCAGCCTTAGTGCTGGGTTTTTTGTTATCTGCGTCGAGTGAAAATTGATTATTACTAAGCTGCAATAGTGTTTTCGAATTTACCCTAATTATCTTGTTATTTGTAATCGATATAATCATCCACCTTACCACGGTAAGTAGATTTTCTCATTCAAGTAACGAGGAGGGCTTATGGCCGTAGGGTGGGCCAATGACGATAGCGTCAGCCAACAAATTCAAAACACAATAGACGACGAGATTTCCCGTGTTCGTGGCAGTATCGCAAGGGGTGAAAGCGCCCATTATTGCGATGAGTGTGGTGATGAGTTCCCAGAAGCACGTCGTTTTGCTATGAAAGGCGTTCGTTTGTGTATCGAATGTCAGTCAACAATCGAATTGGTGTCTCAACGCCAAGCATTGTTCAATAGACGAGCGAGTAAAGACAGTCAACTCCGATAACTTTACTGCTCTAATAAATAACGAGACGGTTTGAGTCTCATACTCAAACCGTTTTCATGTTCAATTGAACTATGAAGCGAAGCAGTCTTTACGTTGTAACGCAGCATCAATCGCATTCACTAACTTTTCAATATCTTCTGGCTTGCTGATGAACGGCGGCATCATATAAATCAGTTTGCCAAATGGACGAATCCACACTCCGTGTTCAACAAACAAGGCTTGGATGGTTTCCATATTCACAGGGCGATACGTCTCCACTACGCCAATGGCACCTAACCAACGGGTGTTTTTTACCAACTCGTGTTCTTCAAGTTTTGGCAGTAACTCAGAAAACAACGCTTCGATTTGTTGGGTTTGCTGTTGCCAGTTACCTTGTTCAATCAATTCCAAACTTGCAGTGGCAACAGCGCAGGCAAGTGGGTTACCCATAAAGGTTGGGCCGTGCATAAAACAGCCTGCATCACCACCACAAACGGTGTCTGCTACGTGTTTGCTCGCCAGGGTCGCAGAGAGGGTCATGTAGCCGCCAGTGAGTGCTTTCCCGACACACAGAATGTCTGGTTGAATGTCTGCATGTTCGCAGGCAAACAACTTACCGGTACGACCAAATCCGGTAGCGATCTCATCTGCAATCAATAACAAGCCGTATTTGTCGCAAAGCCTACGCACGCCTTTGAGAAATTCTGGATGGTAGATGCGCATGCCGCCTGCGCCTTGAACAATAGGTTCTAGGATCACCGCAGCAAGTTCTTGATGGTGCGTATCAATCTTATGCTCGAAGTCAGTAAGAGCTTCTGGATCCCATTCATCCCAATAACCACAAGTTGGGGACTCCGCAAAGATATGTTCAGGTAAAAAGCCTTTGTAGAGAGAGTGCATTGAGTTGTCAGGATCGGTAACCGACATCGCCGCAAACGTATCGCCGTGATAACCGTGTCGCAAAGTAAGAAACTTCGGTCGGCGTTCGCCTTTTGCATGCCAATATTGCAGTGCCATTTTTAAGCTGACTTCTACGGCAACGGAGCCTGAATCGGCAAGGAATACATGTTCAAGATTACTTGGGGCTAGGGATAGCAACTTCTTACACAAACTGATTGCTGGCTGGTGGGTAATCCCGCCAAACATCACGTGAGAGACCTGATCGATTTGCTGGTGAGCGGCTTGATTTAAGTGCGGATGGTTATAGCCGTGGATCGTCGACCACCAAGAAGACATTCCATCGACCAGCTCTGTACCGTCTTCCAGTTTAATGTGAACACCATTTGCCGATGCCACTGGGTAGCAGGTCAGAGGTGTCAATGTCGAAGTGTAAGGATGCCAGATATGCTGGCGGTCGAAGGCGAGATCCATGTGCGATTCCAATAACAATTAAGATTAAAAAATAAACAGATGTAAACTTTGTTCCTTTGTGTTATGTTGACAGTTTATCGAGACTCAGTAGACTGTCAACACAACAACAAAAGTGACTAAAGGAATACACGTGGAAGTTCGTCATAACTGGACGCATGCTGAAGTGCGCGATCTCATGGAAAAACCATTCATGGATCTCCTATTCGAAGCGCAGCTTGTACATCGTCAATATCAACAAACCAACCATGTTCAAGTAAGCACGCTTCTGTCGATTAAGACAGGTGCTTGTCCAGAAGATTGTAAGTACTGTCCTCAGAGTGCTCGTTACACCACAGACATCGAGAAAGAGCGTCTGATGGAAGTAGAACGCGTACTCGATGCTGCGCAAAAAGCCAAAAATGCTGGTTCTACTCGATTCTGTATGGGCGCAGCATGGAAAAATCCAAAAGAGCGTGACATGCCGCATTTGACCGACATGATCAAAGGCGTGAAGGGCATGGGTTTAGAAACGTGTATGACATTAGGTATGCTGACGCCAGATCAAGCAAAGCAATTGGCAACCGCGGGTCTTGATTACTACAACCACAACCTAGATACCTCACCTGAGTTCTACGGCAACATCATTACCACACGTACTTACCAAGATCGTTTAGATACTTTGTCTCACGTTCGTGATGCTGGCATGAAGATCTGTTCTGGTGGCATCATCGGCATGGGTGAAAGTGCTAACGACCGAGCAGGTTTGTTGGTTGAATTGGCTAACTTGCCGGTACACCCTGAAAGCGTTCCAATCAACATGCTCGTGAAGGTAAAGGGGACACCACTGGAAGAAGTGGATGATGTTGAGCCTTTCGATTTCATTCGCCTGATTGCGATTGCACGAATCATGATGCCTCAGTCAGCCGTTCGTTTATCCGCTGGCCGTGAAAACATGAACGAACAAATGCAAGCGCTGTGTTTTATGGCGGGTGCAAACTCCGTTTTCTATGGCTGCAAGCTTCTGACCACGCCAAACCCTTCTGAAGACAAAGATATGATGCTGTTCAACAAGCTCGGTATTAACAGCCAAGAGGTGTCTCAAAAGCCTGATGAAATCGAAGAAAACGAGTTACTCGATCGCGTCGTAGAGCGCGTTGCTGCCCGTCCGACAAAAGACGACCTTTTCTACGATGCCAGCGTTTAAATCTCGTATCGAGTCCGCTCTTGCTAAGCGTAAAACGCAAGGGTTGAATCGTTCTATGAATGTGGTGTTTGCCGGTAACCAGTCCGTTTTGGAGCACGAAGGCAAGCGCTACATTAATTTCTCAAGTAATGATTATTTGGGCTTGGCCAATGATCAAGCGCTCGTTCGTGCGTGGCAGCAAGGTTTAAGCGTATACGGCAGTGGCAGTGGAGCATCGCCAATGGTCACTGGCTTTAGTGCAGCACACAGCAATTTAGAAGCCGCACTAACTGAATGGTTGGGCTACGACAGAGCAATTCTGTTTGGTTCTGGATTCAGTGCTAATCAAGCCTTGTTGTTCACCTTGTTAGAAAAGTCAGACGTATTGATCCAAGACCGTTTGAATCATGCTTCATTGATAGAAGCGGGGGCGTTGTCACCAGCTAAGATGAAGCGCTTCAAACACAATGACATCGAGCACCTAAAGTCGCTGATTAATAGCGAAGACAACCATCTAGTTGTGACGGAAGGGGTATTCAGCATGGACGGTGACTGCGCGCCGCTCAGCGATATAGCTGAAGCCACTCGCAGTCATGATGCTTGGTTTGCTGTCGATGATGCTCATGGTATTGGCGTTCTTGGTCAATCCGGTGGTGGTTCTTGCGAGTTGGCAACGGTTAAACCTGAGATACTGATCGTTACTTTCGGCAAAGCGTTTGGTATGTCGGGCGCGGCTATTTTATGCGACCACGCAACGGGAGACTTTTTGACTCAGTTTGCTCGTCACCATGTGTATTCCACAGCGATGCCTCCGGCACAAGCCTATGCGCTAACGCATGCGGTTTCTATCGTTCAAGAGCAGTCTTGGCGACGTGAAAAGCTTTCAGAGCTTAGTGAAGTGTATCGAGACTGCCTCAGCGATCTGGAGGGCTTTGTTGAGACTCAGACTTCGATTAAGCCGTTTGTGATTGGTGAATCTGAACTGGCTTTGCAGGTTGCGAGCGCTTGTCGCCAAAACGGCATTTGGGTTACCGCTATTCGACCACCGACGGTGCCTAAAGGGACGTCTCGCCTTCGAATCACACTCACTGCCAATCACACCAACGAACAAGTTAAAACGCTTTCAATGGCATTGAAGCAAGCATTAGGAGCGCTGTAATGGATAATGCAACTACCGCATTAGCGCAAACGCTCGCGTTAGAGAGTTTCCATCAAGATAAAGACGCGATTGCCTCTTCGTTTGGTAAAGCAGCAGAAACATACGATAAACATGCGGCTTTTCAACGTGATGTCGGGCATCAGCTGCTTGATAAACTTCCTGAAAACTTGACGGGAAAACGTGTATTGGATTTAGGTTGTGGCACGGGTTATTTCTCCCAACTACTTCAACAACGCGGTGCGGAAGTAGTCTGCGGCGATATCTCTCAAGCCATGTTAGATAAAGCAGAGCAGCGTTGTGGTGCAGTACGAATGCACTACCAAGTTGCTGATGCTGAAAACTTACCATTTGACGATGATAGCTTCGATTACGTGTTTTCAAGTTTAGCGCTGCAATGGTGTACAGATTTAAGTTACCCACTAAAAGAAGTGCGCCGCGTGCTAAAAAATGGTGGGAAAGCGTGGTTCTCTACACTGGTTGATGGATCACTGTATGAGCTGCGTGCATCATGGGAAAAAATTGATGCATATCAACACGTCAATAACTTTCTAACGCTCAATCAGGTAAAAATTGCGTTAGCGCAATCTCGATGTGACAGCCATCAACTAGACTTGACCACCATCACAGTTTGGTACGACTCTGCATTTTCAGTTATGCGTGACCTCAAAGGTATAGGTGCAAATCACGTAAGCGGGCGCTCACACGGTTTAACTAGTCGCGAGACTTTGTTAAAAGTTGAGCATGCGTACCAAGCGTTTAAAAACGATCAAGGTCTTCTACCTGCAAGTTATCAGGTTTGTTTTGGAGTAATACATCTATGATTGATGCTTTTTTTATTGCTGGTACGGATACTGATGTTGGAAAGACGGTAGCGTCTAAAGCCATTTTGCAAGCGATCGCCGCAAAAGGACTAAACACTATTGGTTATAAGCCAGTGGCAGCAGGGAGTGACAAGACTGAAGCCGGATGGCGTAACTCTGATGCTTTACACTTACAAGACGCCGCAACACTCGATGTGGCCTATGATGATGTGAACCCATACGCTTTAGAGTTGCCTGCTTCTCCCCACATTGCAGCGAAGCATGAACATGTCGAAATAAGTTACGATGTTCTGAGTCAAAAACTGGCTCAACATAAGCAGCAAGCCGATGTTGTTCTCGTTGAAGGTGCTGGAGGCTGGCGTGTGCCAGTATCCGATACGGACTGTTTATCTACATGGGTAAAAGAAGAGCAGTTACCTGTTGTACTGGTGGTTGGCATTAAATTAGGCTGTTTGAGCCACGCTTTACTCACAGCGGAGAGTATTAAAACGGATGGTTTGAATCTTGTTGGCTGGGTGGCAAACCGCGTCAACCCAGGCACAGAGCACTACGCTGACATTATCGAGATGCTAGAAGCACGTATCGATGCACCTAAGCTTGGGGAAATTCCATATATTCCAAGTGCTAAACGTAAAGAGCTAGGCAAGTACATTAATGTAGAGCCGTTGCTAAACACTGACTAATGGTGTTTAGGGTAAAAGACTAAAAAACCAAAGGGCTGCGCAATGCAGCCCTTTCTTGTTGGTGTAACCTAAAAAGTCAGATTACTTATCTTGGCTGAGCCCCATCAATGCTTGTTGTGTTTCTGCAACACGCTGAGACATATGATGATCGGTTGAAATACCAAGTTGTTGCTTTGCCTCGTCCTCTGAGATGCCTAGGTGACAACGCAGTAAATCAATAGCCATCTGATAGTCGTTAGTTTCTACCATGGTTTTTCCCTCAATACATGGAGTTTTTGAGCTCACCCAATGCACTTTTTGCAATGTACTTAGAGTGGCTCTGTTTTGTTCATCTCATTCGAATTTAGCATGTCCATGTAGCCGCACAATAAGACCAAAGTCTATAGCAGAGCTAACGTACTGTTTTTGGTCTATTAAAAAATTTCTAGCTAAGTTGCTAAGAGGTGATAGATTTAACACCAAGATCATCTATCAATAGATGATGGGTAGCTCAGAGCTTATTTTATCATTTTGATAAATGTATATGAACGGAGGTTCCGGCTCCTACCAAAGCATGTTTTGAAATCGCTTGAATCAAATATTTCAGTCCCGAAAACAAATGTTGCAATTTATTGCTTAACCTTGTTTTTATCGCGGATAGACTATATCTATAACGCACGGAACATGAAAATCAACGGAATTGGCTTTTATAGCGATTACCATTTGTTCCTTATAACAATCCGTTTTAAAAAAACGATAAGCTTCCTCGGAGAAAAGTAATGAAGCGAATTATGTTATTCCTAGCAACTAACCTAGCTGTCGTGCTAGTGCTTAGTGTTGTTCTGAATATTGTTTACGCTGTAACTGGAATGCAACCAGGCAGTCTGTCAGGTTTACTTGTAATGGCTGCTGTATTTGGTTTTGGTGGCGCATTTATTTCGTTGATGATGTCAAAGGGTATGGCGCTACGCTCGGTTGGTGGTATGGTCATTGAAAGCCCGCGCAACGAAACGGAGCATTGGTTAGTCGAAACTGTGGGTCGTCAAGCTCAACAAGTGGGTATTGGTATGCCAACGGTGGCTATTTATGATTCACCAGATATCAATGCATTTGCGACAGGTGCAAAACGAGATGACTCTCTTGTCGCAGTTTCTACTGGTCTTTTACACAATATGACTCGTGATGAGGCAGAGGCAGTACTTGCACACGAAGTGAGCCATATTGCAAATGGTGATATGGTCACGATGACGTTGATGCAAGGTGTCGTGAACACGTTTGTTATCTTCCTATCACGCTTTATTGCCAATATCGTGGCATCGAACGATGATGAAGAAGGCCAAGGTACAAATATGATGGTTTACTTTGGCGTATCCATGGTGCTTGAACTGGTATTTGGTTTCCTAGCTAGCTTCTTGACTATGTGGTACAGCCGTCATCGCGAATTCCACGCGGACGCAGGTGCTGCGCGCCTCGTTGGCAAAGAAAAAATGATTGCGGCTCTAGAGCGTTTGAAGGTGAGTCATGAATCTCAACTGGATGGCACCATGATGGCGTTTGGTATCAATGGCAAGCAGTCGCTGACTGAGCTACTAATGAGCCACCCTCCGCTAGATAAACGTATTGCAGCGTTGCGAGGCCAGCAATACTAATTGTTCCTACTTAAATAATTGTTAATCTGCTGAAAAGGCTTGGTTTTGACCAAGCCTTTTTTTTCGCCGATTGATCGCGTGCGAACTTCATCACGTACTACTTACAGAAATAAAGTTATACAAAATTATTTTTGTACAACTTTGGAGGAATGAACTATCTTGTACATATAATAATTTTGTACAACTTAATGGGCGTGTAGGAGTAAAAAATGGACATACAGTCTGTTGGCAATATCTATCAAAAGCTCAACAAAGCGAACTTACATCTGCTTAAGGATATATATCACCAAGATGTAGTATTTGAGGACGCAGCGCATCGTTTAGAAGGATGGCCAGCACTTTCGGATTATTTCACCTCATTATATGCCAACGTCATCAGTTGTGATTTTGTAATCCATGAGCATCAACAAGTCGGAGATACAGGCTTCCTAACGTGGACAATGGACCTTCAGCATCCCAAACTTCAGAAGGGTGCGCCTATTCTCGTCAATGGTGTTTCGCACCTCAAATTTAGCGAAGGTCAGGTCATTTATCACCGAGACTATTTTGATCTCGGAGAGATGCTCTATGAGCATTTACCATTACTTGGTTCAGTCGTTAAAACCATCAAGCAGAGGTTAGGACAATGAACAACACCATTTTAATCACAGGCGCCACCTCCGGAATAGGAAGACAGCTTGCCCTAGATTACGCGACCTCAGAATGGAATGTGATTGCTTGTGGTCGGAATCAAGATGTTCTTGCAGAACTGGAGGCAGTTTCTTCCAAAATTCATACATTGCAGTTTGATGTGACAAATTATGAGGAAACTCAGCAGGCGCTCTCTAATTTGCCCTTTACGCCAAACACATGGGTTTTTAACGCAGGCGATTGTGAGTACATGGATGAGGGAGTGGTCGACGCGAAACTCATGGCGCGTGTGATGAACGTAAATGTTGTCGGTGTTGCCAACTGCGTTGAAGGCTGCCAAGTACATTTAGAGAGAGGGCACCGCATTGTTATTGTTGGCTCTATCGCATCAGAAGTGGCACTGCCTCGTGCAGAAGCTTACGGCGCATCCAAAGCGGCAGTCAGTTATTTTGCACGCACGCTCGCCGTCGACTTGAAAAAGAAAGGGATCAAAGTGGTAACGGTGTTTCCTGGTTTTGTTGAAACGCCGTTGACTGACAAAAACGACTTCGAAATGCCAATGATCATTTCTACTCAGCAAGCGTCGGACTCTATCAGGAAGCAGTTAGCCGCCAACAAGACCTATATCTATTTCCCAGCGAGATTTACCAGTATTTTACGTTTTATCTCGTTACTTCCATACAGTTGGCAAGCTCGCCTAACTGCTAAACTCGTATCATAAGAAGGAATAAAAATGAAAACAGCAGGAAGAAAGAAGATAGCGATTGTGGGAACGGGAATCTCTGGCCTTACTTGTGGTTATTACTTGCATAAAGAACATGAGGTAACGCTTTTTGAAGCGAACGATTACATCGGTGGCCATACTGCAACCGTTGATGTGAGCCTTGATGGTAGAGAATACGCGATAGACACTGGGTTCATCGTCTATAACGACCGTACGTACCCTAATTTCATTAAAATGATGAGCGAGATTGGCGTTGAAGGTCTGCCGACTCAAATGAGCTTCAGTGTCAGAAACGATGGGAACGGACTAGAGTACAACGGCCACACAGTGTCGACATTGTTTGCTCAAAAACGTAACTGGGCAAACCCTAAATTTTATCGATTTATCTTCGAGATACTTCGTTTCAATAAACTTGCCAAGCGCTTCGCTAGCGAGCAATCTTCGCACTCTCAGACGTTAGGTGAGTTCCTTGACGAACACAAATTCAGTGCTTTTTTTACCGATAACTACATATTACCGATGGGTGCTGCGATTTGGTCGTCGACTTTAGCTGACATGCGCGCATTCCCTCTTATGTTCTTCTTACGTTTCTTCCTCAACCACGGTCTGCTAGATGTGACTAACCGACCACAATGGTATGTGATTAAAGGTGGTTCACGTTCATACATTCCACCATTGACCAAAGGCTTTGCCGAGAATATTCGTCTTAATAGTCCTGTCGAAAAAGTGGTTCGCAACGAAAAAGGGGTTGGCGTTCAAGTTCGCGGAGAAACGCATTGGTTTGATGACGTTATCTTTGCTTGTCACAGTGATCAAGCAATGAGAATGCTAGAGGATATCAGCCCAATTGAGCAGGAAATCTTGGGGGATATGACATACCAAGCAAATGAAGTTGTTCTTCATACCGACTCTGCCGTACTACCAAAACGTAAGGCAGCATGGGCATCATGGAACTACCTATTGGAAGGCAGTGAAGAGGAACAGCAACGCCTCCCTTCGCTCACTTATAACATGAACATTCTTCAGCATATTCAATCAGAACATACGTTTTGTGTAACGTTGAACAGTACTGAGCAAATTAACTCAAATAAAGTCTTGCGTTCGTTCACTTATCATCATCCAGTATTCACCACTGAGTCTATTGCAGCGCAGCAGCGCAAAGATGAGATACAGGGCAAACAAAGTACCTGGTTCTGCGGCGCTTATTGGTACAACGGTTTTCATGAAGATGGCGTGCGTAGCGCGCTTGATGTTGTGAAAGAACTAGAAGAAAAGTACCGCGAACAAAATGTGGTTCCTTTCGAAAAAGGCGCAGCGTGATATGGATAGCCAAATGAACAGCCGATTGTTTATAGGCAACGTTCGTCACCGTCGATTCACGCCTGTGAATCATGAGTTGAACTACTCTTTATTTATGCCCGCCATCGATGTAGACGAGCTCGATGCTTTAGAGAAAAAAGTATGGGGTTTTGGTTCGCGTTGGTGGCATTGGGCTCGCTTCAAGCGCAGTGATTACATTGGTGAAGGCAGCGTCAAGTCGGCAGTGCACAGCAAAATTGAAGAACTGACAGGTGTTCGCTGTACCGGCAAGGTAATCGCAGTCTGTCACTTGCGTTATCTAGGGCTTTATTTCAGTCCCGTTAATTTCTACTACGTTTATAACACGGAAGGAGAATGGAAGTATCTCCTCGCAGAGGTGAGTAACACTCCTTGGAATGAACGACATTACTACGTGGTGTCAGCAGATAAAGAAGAAGAAAAGTTTGGTTGGGAACAAGTTAAAGCATTCCATGTTTCACCATTCAACCCGATTGACCAACTCTACCGCTGGAGAATTAAACCTTTGACAGACAAGTTGAATATTCATCTTGAATGTCACAAAGGAAAGAAACACTTTGATGCTACCATGGTTATGAAAGCCAAGCCACTTTCAAGCAAAACCTTATTGAGGTGTTTGATCGTTACACCAATACAAACGGTAAAAGTAATGGTTGGTATTTATTGGCACGCATTAAAACTTTGGGTGAAAGGCGCACCATTTTATTCTCATCCTAAATATTCAACGCATGAAGAAATAGAAGCCGATACTGAAAAAACAGACAAAAAAAATAAAAAGCACAAGGAGAATTCTGCATGTTAAATACTAGTTCTATGACATTGCCGCGTAAATTGACGACAACGCAAAAAGCGGCTCGCGGAGTTATTTTTCAATGTCTGCAAAAAATGGAAATCGGCTGCTTAACAGTTATTGAAAGTTTTAAGACGGAAACGACAGAGCGAAGCGAGCGTTTTAGTGCGCCAAATGGGGAGTACAGTGGTCAACCTGTTGTCGCTACTATAGAGGTAAAACATCCAGGCTTTTATTCACGGATCTTGCAGGGCGGCAGTATTGCTGCTGGTGAGGCTTATATGGATGGGTGGTGGGATAGCCCCGATTTAACCTCATTAATGAAACTGATGGCCCTTAACATGCGTGCTCTAGATAAACTCGAAGAGCAAGGCAGTTGGTTGACTAAAATACTGTACAAGTTCAGTCATTGGTCAAACAGAAATTCTGAAGAGAACTCACGTAAAAATATCCATGCGCATTACGACTTGGGTAACAACCTATACGAAGCGTTCCTTGATATCAATATGCTGTATTCGTCGGCGCTTTACAATCATGCGGATGACTCTCTAGAGCAGGCTCAAATCAACAAAATGGATCGTCTATGTCAGCAACTTGAGCTGAAATCTACCGATCATGTTGTTGAAATTGGCACTGGGTGGGGCGCTATGGCGATTTACATGGCTGAACAATACGGTTGTCAGGTCACCACAACAACGATATCTGAAGAGCAACACGCGTACGCGGAGCAAAAAATCAAAGAGCGTGGCTTAGAAGACAAAATCACTCTACTCAAAGAAGATTACCGAAACCTAACCGGCACTTATGACAAGCTCGTTTCTATTGAAATGATTGAAGCTGTGGGCAAACAATTCCTGCCTTCGTACATTAAGGTCTGTGAGTCTTTATTGAAGTCTGGTGGCTTGATGGCGATTCAAGCGATTACGATTGCCGATCAGCGTTACGATTACTACAGTAACAACGTCGACTTTATCCAAAAGTACATTTTCCCGGGTGGTTTTTTACCGTCGGTAACCTCACTAACCCAAGCAACAACAAAGTACAGTGACTTAGTGACGCGAGACTTGTTCGATATTGGTTTGGACTACGCCAAGACGCTGAACGAATGGCACCTTCGTTTTAATCGAGCAGAGAATGAAGTGCGCTCGTTTGGCTACGACGATCGCTTTGTGCGTATGTGGCGCTACTATTTGAGCTACTGTGAAGGGGGCTTTTTGGCTCGCACGATCAGTGCAGTTCACATGACGTTTCAACGCCCGTAGTTCGTTATGAAGGTATTTCTTGCTTCGACATGGTTCCAACTCTGCTGGTTTGCAGCGGTGCTTGGAACCTATCAATGGCAATGGGTGACGTTATTCCTTACTTTGGCAACCCTACTATACTGTCTGAAAAGCGATGCATCTTCGCTCAAAAGTATTGGTGTGATCGTCACGAGCGGGCTCGTGCTTGATACGCTCAATCAACAACTATCGGTCTTTGTCTTTCCAACCCCATGGCTGCCAGTCTGGTTATTATGCTTGTGGGTTTTGTTTTCTTGGTATGCCTATCAACTTAAGTCAATTTTGTACCGTTTCCCAAAAACCTACGTATCAATAATAGGCGGACTCGGAGGAACAGCGAGCTACTTTGCTGGCTATAAGCTCCAAGCCGTTGAATTTGGATTTAGCACTGGCGCTACACTGGCAATGTTGTTTGTCGAATGGTGCGTCATGATGCTCTTGATACTCAAGGTGTACGGAAATGAAAAGCTTGAAGAGAGACTTAACTCAGAGACTGACTAGGCTGCTTGCGTTGGTAATAGTAACTGGCTCTTTTGCTCTGCAAGCTCAACCTGTTGGAAATAGCGAAGCTGCCAGCAACATTGCGAATTGGAAGGGATGGAAAACTGTTGGAGAAGCCCAACTTACTTGGTTCATCTTCGATATTTATCACTCAAGATTAAAAGCGCCTGATGGAAAGTTCATCGTAAGCGATGACGTATCGCCACATCCCCTTGCGTTGGAAATTAATTACAAGAGAGACATCAGTAAGCAACAGCTGCTTGATGTGACGGATGAGCAGTGGGCGAAATTGGGTTTTACGGACTCATATCGAAAAGCTTGGATCAGCGAGCTCGATCGTATGTTTCCTGATATTCAAAAAGGTGACGAGCTTACTTATCTAACAGATGGAAAATCTGGTCAGCTTTTTTATAAGCAGGTTGGGGACGTGCAAGTAAAGAACGTTGGCATCATTGAAGACGAACGAATGAACGATGCATTTTTGGCTATATGGTTATCACCCAACACAGAATTTCCGAAACTCCGAAAACAATTGATAGGGCAGGTTAGATAGTGTTTAAACGAATTTTTAAATCAGCGACTTTAGTGGCAGCTGTTTTTCTTTCGGCATGTTCCGCAGACATTGATAATTACCGCTCTTCTACACCGACTTTTGACGTATTCGGTTATTTCGAAGGCGACATAAAGGCGTGGGGGATGGTGCAAGATTATACCGGACAGCAAACGCGTCGCTTTGAAGTCGATATAGTGGGTACTGTAGCGGGTGATACGCTGACGCTGGTGGAAGACTTCGTGTTTGATGACGGAGAGGTGGACCAGCGAATTTGGGTTATCACTAGATTAGAAGACGGTCGTTATGAAGGTAAGGCAGACGATATTATAGGTGTAGCAACAGGGGAAGAGCAGGGCAATGCGTTACAGTGGCAATATGACTTTGAGCTACAAATGGAGGATTCATCAGTGACGGTTGCTTTTGATGATTGGCTTTATCGTCAGGATGACAGACACGTTTTCAATCTAACGAAAATAAAAAAGTTTGGTGTGGAAGTAGGAACAATAACCTTGTTCTTCCAAAAGCAGCCATAACAAATGGGGCTGATCTTCAATTAATAATCCATTCCATATAACTAAAATTATTTTCTCCCGACCTAACTCTCCTAACTAAAAAAGGTTGACGCTTTCGCGTCAACCTTTTAGGTATCTGGTCGTTACACGAGGATTACAGCTTATCTGTCAGCTCGATTGCTTGACCGATATAGTTCGCTGGCGTCATCTCTTTCAGACGTGCTTTCTCGTGCTCAGGAAGCTCAAGACCGTCGATGAAGTTACGCATTGCTTCGCCGTCTACACGCTTACCACGAGTTAGCTCTTTCAGCTTCTCGTATGGCTTCTCGATGCCGTAACGACGCATAACTGTTTGTACTGGCTCAGCTAGTACTTCCCAGTTCTTGTCTAGTTCAGCAAGAAGCGCTTCACGGTTTACTTCTAGCTTGCTGATGCCTTTAAGCGTAGAAGTGTAAGCGATGATAGCGTAGCCAACACCAACACCAAGGTTACGTAGAACCGTTGAGTCAGTTAGGTCACGTTGCCAACGAGAGATAGGCAGTTTCTGTGCTAGGTGGCCGAATACAGCGTTCGCAAGACCTAGGTTACCTTCTGAGTTTTCAAAGTCGATTGGGTTAACTTTGTGAGGCATTGTTGAAGAACCGATCTCACCAGCAATAGTTTTTTGCTTGAAGTGGCCTAGTGCAATGTAACCCCAAACGTCGCGGTCGAAGTCAATCAGGATAGTGTTGAAACGAGCGATAGCGTCGAACAGCTCAGCGATGTAATCGTGCGGTTCGATTTGAGTTGTGTAAGGGTTCCAAGTTACGCCTAGAGACTCTGTGATGAACTCTTCAGAGAACTTGTGCCAATCTAGCTCTGGGTAAGCAGAAAGGTGTGCGTTGTAGTTACCTACTGCACCGTTGATTTTCGCTAGGATCTCAACGTTTTCGATTTGCTTGAATTGACGCTCCATACGGTACGCCACGTTTGCCATTTCTTTACCCATAGTAGATGGAGAAGCAGGCTGACCGTGTGTACGAGATAGAAGAGGAATGTCGCGGTATTCCACTGCTAGTGCTTTGATAGCGTCGATTAGGTTACGGATTTCTGGAAGAATCACGTTCTCACGCGCTTCTTTAAGCATTAGAGCGTGTGATGTGTTGTTGATGTCTTCAGAAGTACATGCGAAGTGGAAGAACTCGTTTACTGCGTGCAGTTCAGGAACGTCTGCTACTTTCTCTTTTAGGAAGTACTCAACCGCTTTTACGTCGTGGTTAGTTGTACGCTCGATCTCTTTGATACGGCGTGCATCTTCTTCAGAGAAGTTTGCAGCAAGGTCGTCTAGGAATTGGTTTGCTTCTGCGCTAAACGCTGGCACTTCTGCAATTTCAGCAGTAGCAGCAAGCTTTTGTAGCCAGCGGATTTCAACGATAGTACGGTACTTTAGTAGACCGTATTCACTGAAAATTTCGCGTAACGCAATTGTCTTGCTTCCGTAACGGCCGTCTACTGGTGAAACAGCAGTCAATGCTGACAGTTCCATGATGTTCTCCTGAATTGGGTTTCTAAATTTCGTGAGCTTTATACCAATAACTGTGGCAATTGTCACGAATATTGCGCAAACGTTTGCGCGAGATTTGTTTTAGTCGAAAAAAATGAGCTCGCGATAAACGCGAGCTGCTTATTTGATATTTTACTACAGACGAGCAAGAAGGATTTGTGCTTGCTCTACCATCTTCTTGCGCCCGAAGATTAGGTGGCGACGCTTACCACCAACTTGACGCCAAAGAACTGCACTACGAATGCCAGATAACAACAGCGCACGAACTTTGTGTTGGCTTGCCGTCTGCTGCAGTACAGATGGCGTGCCCGTTACTTGAATGCGTGGGCCAATAGGGCTAACGACATCCAGATAGATGCTCGCTAAATTGCTGATCATTTGATCGTCTAGTAGCTCAAAGTGCTCTGACTGACGCTTGGCCATTTGAATACGATCACCAAGCTGAGACATAGCATCGTTACGAGAGCTTAACTTACGCTCTAACGCCATTAAACTAATAATGTAACGAGTAATTTCACTGCCTGATGGTGTGCTATCAATCCCTTTAACCAAGCATTCTAGGCCGAGCTTTAGATCGGCTTCGCGACCGAATACGCCAACTGTGTTAGCAGGGTTCGTGCTCAAAATAGCGTTGATTGATGTTTCAAAAGCATCTTGATCACAATGTCCGTTTCTCGCTACCTGTTGAACTAAAGCAACAGCTTGGCAAATCCCAGCGAAAGCGATAGTACGGTCATAAAGTGTATTCGCCACGTAACGACTCCTAAGCTTGAGAATATTTAATGCGTTGCTCGATGATGCCGCCACCTAGGCACACGTCACCTTTGTAGAACACTGCTGATTGACCTGGAGTTACAGCAATTTGTGGCTCGTCAAAGATAACTTTAATGTTTTCATCATCGATAGGGATGATTGTACAAGGAATATCTTCCTGACGGTAACGAGTTTTCACTGTGCACTTCATAACATCGCGAATTGGCTCACGATCTACCCAATGAAGTTGTGATGCAAGTAGACCTTCTGATTTCAACATTGGATGGTCTTTACCTTGAACAGCAATCAAAACGTTACGTTCTAGATCTTTCTCACCAACGAACCAGGGGTCCTCGTTACCACCGCCGCCTTTACGGCCACCGATGTGTAGACCTTTACGCTGACCAAGTGTGTGGTACATCAGGCCTTGGTGTTGACCAATCACTTCGCCTTCTGGCGTCTCGATATTACCAGGCTGAGCTGGAAGGTAGCGACCGAGGAATTCTGTAAACTTGCGTTCACCGATGAAACAAATACCAGTTGAGTCTTTCTTCTTAGCGGTAATTAGATCTTGTTCTTCCGCAATGCGGCGCACTTCTGGCTTCTCTAGATCACCAACAGGGAATAGGCTACGTGCGATTTGCTCGTTGCTTAATGTGTACAGGAAGTAGCTTTGATCTTTGTTGCCATCTAGACCACGTAGCATCTGTGGTTTTTCACCATTTTCTGGGAAAGAGCGACGCACATAGTGGCCCATTGCAATGTAATCAGCATCAAGTACTTCATCAGCGAATTCTAGGAATGCTTTGAACTTGATTTCTTTGTTACAAAGAATGTCAGGGTTCGGAGTACGGCCAGCTTTGTATTCAGCAAGGAAGTACTCAAATACGTTATCCCAGTATTCGGCAGCAAAGTTGATAGTGTGTAGGTGGATGCCTAGCTTGTCACATACTGCCTGAGCGTCAGCAAGATCTTCTGCCGCTGTACAATATTCTTCGTTGTCATCTTCTTCCCAGTTCTTCATGAAAAGGCCTTCTACTTGGTAGCCTTGCTGCTTTAGAAGATACGCGGAAACAGATGAATCAACGCCGCCGGACATACCGACGATGACTTTCTTTTGGCTGTTATCAGACATTACTAAACACCACTTAAATAAACGGGATGCAGATTCTATCAGAATCCACAGACCGGTGACAGATCCGAGATCGAAATCACAATTCGTTTCGCTGGATTTTTCTTCAACAAAGATTCGAACGAGTAATTTCGCAAGTATAGAAGAGGTATATATGGCATAGTTGGCCAAAATCCAAGAGGAAACACCAAATGACAGAAGAAAACCAATTTATGCAAGAAAGTGAGTTGATTGAAATTGTGGAAAATCAGCTCGAAGATGGCAACCCGCTTAAAGTAAAAGAAACCCTTATGCGTTTAATGATGACTGGCACACCACGTGAAGATGCGGTTGCGATGATGGCATGTGCGATGTCAATTGAGATTTTTGATGTGATGAAGAATGAAGGTGAGTTCAACCTAAAGCGTTATAGCGAGCACCTTGAGCAACTACCAGATCTCAGCTTTATGGAAGGTGAATAAGCCACCTAAAAGAAAAAAGTAGTCAGCAAACGTTTGCTATAATCGCTTTTATTGCTGCTTTATTATTAGCGGTATAGAATCCGCTCTCCTTTTCATCCCCTTACTCAGACTGACAATATGAAATTTCCTGGACAACGCAAATCGAAGCACTATTTTCCTGTTCATGCTCGTGACCCGCTGGTGAGCCAAGCACAAGAAAGCAAGAAGATGACGCGCACTCACATCATTGGTATTGACCAAACCTTGGTTGATATTGAAGCAAAAGTTACAACGGATGTGATTGAAAAGTACGGTCTGAGTAAAGGTCACTCTTTGGTTATCGATGACGAAAGAGCAGAAGAGTTATACCAGCAACTGAAAGAAGAGAACTTGATTACCAATGAGTATGCGGGCGGTACAATTGGTAACACGCTACATAACTACTCCGTGCTAGCGGATGACCGCTCCACACTACTTGGAGTGATGAGCCAGGATATTAAGATTGGCAGCTACGGTTACCGTTATCTTTGTAATACATCAAGCCGCATGGATTTGAACTACCTACAAGGTGTAGATGGTGCAATTGGCCGTTGTTTTGCTCTTATCACAGAAGACGGTGAACGTACTTTTGCTATCAGCGAAGGGCAAATGAACCAACTCCATCCTGATAGCATTCCAGAGAAAATCTTTAAAAATGCATCAGCACTTGTACTGACGTCATATCTAGTACGTTGCAAAGACGGCGACCCAATGCCGGAAGCAACAATGAAAGCGATTGAGTACGCGAAAAAGAATGATGTGCCTGTTGTTCTGACTTTAGGCACAAAGTTTGTTATTCAAGATGACCCTAAATATTGGCAAGAATTCATTCGAGATAACGTTTCAGTCGTTGCGATGAATGAAGATGAAGCAGAAGCTCTGACGGGGGAATCTGATCCACTTGCTGCGTCTGATAAAACATTGGAGTGGGCTGATCTAGTATTGTGCACGGCGGGTCCTGTAGGTCTATTTATGGCTGGGTATACGGAGGATAGCGCGAAGCGCGAAACTTCTTTGCCATTACTTCCAGGGTCAATTGCTGAATTTAATCGTTATGAATTCAGTCGTCCGGCGAAAAAAGACTCATGCGAGACGCCAATAAAAGTGTACTCGCATATCTCGCCATATATGGGTGGCCCAGAAAAAATTAAGAATACAAATGGCGCAGGTGATGCTGCGTTATCTGCTGTTCTTCATGATATGGCAGCAAATAAATACCATAAAGAAAATGTGCCTAATTCAAGCAAGCACAGTAACGAGTATTTAACTTACTCTTCTTTTTCTCAAGTCTGCAAATACGCAAACCGTGCTAGCTACGAAGTTCTCGTGCAACATTCACCACGATTGTCGCGCGGACTTCCTGAGCGAGAAGATAGCCTAGAAGAAGCATACTGGGAACGTTAATACGAAGCGGTTTAATTAACTATTCTGTAACTAAAGTAAAAGGCACATTAAGAAATGTGCCTTTTTTTTTGTAATGGTTTAAATAAAAAAGGCTCCCTATGGGAGCCTTTTAAAAATAGCATGGATCTAGATTAGGAACTCATCCAGAGATTTACCTGCATCAAGTTGCTCTTGAATCGCCGAAGGTGTACGACCTTGGCCAGTCCAAGTTTTCTCATTACCGTTTGAATCTGTGTATTTGTATTTAGCAGGGCGAGGTGCGCGCTTCGCTTTGCCTTTCGTCTTAGTTTCGCCAGATAGCGCAGTAATAAGTGCTTCTACGTCAATACCGTCTTGAGCGATTTTCTCAGCAATCTCTGCAAGCTTAGCTTCTTGCTCTGCTTGTGCTGCGCGTTCTGCTTCTTCTGCTTCACGACGCTCATCTACGACAGTAGTGAGTTTATCTAGAGCTTCTTCCAATTGTTCTAGAGTCAGCTCACGAGAAAATGCACGAAGGCTACGGATATTTAGAAGGGTTTTAGTCAGCTCTGACATAACGATTCCTATTAAAAGGTTAATGTGTTGGGCACTTTTTATCGTTACGATTAAATAATGCCAATCTATAAATAAACAAAGAGTCCTTATATTTAACTTTATCTTTTCCTTATGTGCAAATGCTAAATCAAGATTTTGTTTAAATTTGACTATTTTTTAAAGCAATTAATATTATTACACTCGAAATAAATCATTATTAGATGAGAACTAAAATCAACAATCATTATTGTATAGAGAGAGTGACAGCTTGGTTTTTTATAAAAAAATTTGAGTTATTACTTAAAAATATGAAGCATCCATCTTTAATGGTGTGTCATATATCCTTAATTTATTGATATAAGATAAACCATGATATTTCTAAGGTAGTAATAATGTTTCATAAATAACATGATTGATGTGATTTCAGTTGCACAAAACTTATGGAAGTAGGCAAGGTTTATAAATTATCTCAGCCATTATTTATTTGTTTAATTTAGTTTGATGTGTTGCATTGACTCTCATCATAAGTACAATGGCTGCCACCTGATGCAATATTGCAGACAATTTGTTGTTAATTTGTACAGTTAGTGGTTAATTGTTTGTTGTTGCCGTAGAGGCGCGGTCTCGAAGAGTAGCTATTATTGGGGTGATGCCAATGAATAATAGTGGAAGGCGAAGATTGCCGAAGTAAGTAACTCATCAAAGTTACTTGCTGGGGTTGTATCTGAAAGGAACAACACTGCCATAGTATATATTCACATTAAACTATGGAGCGCTACTGTAGGGTTGGGTGGAGTGTTCGCTTCCCTGTCGCTAAGTTCAACATGAGCACGTATCGTATGCTACGTGACTTGTCTGCAGTAGATCTCTAGCCAAACTTTGGTTTTTGAAGATCATGAATTTAATAGATTTTTCTAGTTCTCCTGTTTCATTATTGCCACCTATTGTCGCTTTGACTTTGGCGATTTTGACTCGACGTGTATTAGTTTCCTTGGGTGTAGGTATCGTGCTAGGTGCGGTGCTACTTAATAGCTGGTCTATCAGCGACACCGCAGGTTACGTCAGTTCTCAAGTTTCTTCTGTCTTTATTGAAGATGGCGGAATTAACACTTGGAACATGAGCATTGTTGGCTTCCTAATCTTATTAGGTATGACAACAGCTTTATTAACGTTATCTGGCGGTACTCGTGCTTTTGCTGAATGGGCACAATCTCGAGTTAAGAGTAAACGCGGCTCCAAACTTCTTGCCGCCTTTTTAGGCGTATTCATTTTTGTCGATGATTACTTTAATAGCCTTGCTGTTGGTGCGATCTCTCGCCCAGTAACCGATCGCTTTTATGTGTCTCGCGCTAAGCTTGCGTACATTCTAGACTCAACCGCTGCTCCAATGTGTGTAATTATGCCTGCTTCTAGCTGGGGTGCTTACATTATTACTATTATTGGCGGGATCTTAGTCTCACATGGGATCACAGAGTATTCGGCTCTTGGCGCATATGTTCGTCTTATCCCAATGAACTTCTACGCCGTTTTTGCGCTGCTAATGGTGTTCGCTGTTGCGTGGTTTGGTCTTGATATTGGTAAAATGCGTGAGCATGAGATCTCTGCATCGCAAGGTCGTGGCTTTGATAAAGACAAAGAAAATGACTCGCAAGAAGCGCATGACCTAAATGAAGAGCTAGATATCCGTGAAAGTGAAAAGGGTAAAGTGTCAGATTTGATACTTCCTATCGTGACGCTGATTATCGCGACTATCGCTTCAATGCTTTACACGGGTGGCCAAGCATTGGCTGCTGATGGTAAGGAGTTTGCGCTTCTTGGTGCTTTTGAAAATACAGATGTAGGTACATCACTAATCTACGGTAGCTTGCTTGGCTTAGCAGTTGCACTGTTTACTGTTGTGAAGCAAGGTCTACCAATGGCTGAGATCGCACGTACACTTTGGATTGGTGCTAAGTCTATGTTTGGTGCGATTCTAATCTTAGTATTTGCCTGGACCATTGGCTCTGTTATCGGTGATATGAAGACTGGTACTTACCTTTCGACAATGGCGCAGGGAAATATCAACCCTCATTGGCTCCCAGTTATCTTATTCTTGTTGTCTGGCCTGATGGCGTTCTCAACAGGTACTTCATGGGGTACGTTCGGCATCATGCTTCCAATCGCCGGAGACATGGCTGGTGCAACAGACGTAGCGCTAATGCTACCGATGTTGAGTGCGGTTTTAGCTGGTGCGGTATTCGGTGACCATTGTTCACCAATCTCAGATACGACTATCTTGTCATCGACGGGTGCACGTTGTAACCACATTGATCACGTATCAACACAGCTACCTTATGCATTATCAGTCGCGCTTGTTTCATGCGTCGGCTTTATTGCCCTTGGTATGACTGCTTCAATAGCGTTCTCGTTCATTGCAGCGTCGATAACATTCGTTATCGTTTGCGCTATTTTGTCATGGCTTTCAAAGTCTAAAATAGCGTCTTGCCAGAGTGCGTAATTCACTGATTTAAAAAGTAAATTTATAGGAGGCTTCGGCCTCCTTTTTTATTTGTATTATACAATTCGAATTTTTTTAAAATTAAGGGTTGAAAAAAGTAATCAGCTTGGTTAGTGTGGTTGGTAACAAAGCAAATGAGAAGAGCCTTGAAATAAGTATGCGTAATTTTGTAATGAACATTCATCACCATCATCACCCAATCTAGTCTTTCGGGCGATGTACGCATACCCGGGAGGCAGGAAACTCCCGGAGGTAAAATCAAAGTAAAAGCAGATTTTAAACCCTCGGGAGACTTCAATCTCCCGAGGGTTTTTTAGTTTTATTAGTTTGAAAAATACTTAGATATCAAAATCTTGCATAGGGACAAAGCAATGCAAACACAACGTTTAAGAATCGCAATTCAGAAAAAAGGTCGTCTTAGCAAAGAGAGTCAAGCTCTACTAAAACAGTGCGGCGTAAAGTTCAACGTAATGGGCGAGCGTTTAGTTGTCCATTCTGAAAATATGCCAATTGATTTACTCTTGGTTCGTGACGACGACATCCCAGGTTTAATTATGGATGGCGTGGTTGACCTTGGCTTTATTGGCGAAAATGAGCTAGAAGAAGTTCGCCTTGACCGCAAAGCATTAGGTGAACCCTGCGAGTTTGTTCAGCTTCGTCGACTTGATTTTGGTGGCTGTCGTTTATCTATCGCAATCGACAAGGACGAAGAGTACAACGGTCCACAAGACTTAGCTGGCAAGCGTATTGCTACAACGTATCCTCAACTTCTAAAAGCGTACATGGATGAAGCCGGCGTTCCATTCTCTACATGTATGCTGACAGGCTCCGTAGAAGTTGCGCCTCGCGCGGGTCTCGCTGATGCTATCGCTGATTTGGTTTCTACAGGTGCAACACTGGAAGCGAACGGCCTTAAAGAAGCTGAAATTATCTTCAAATCAAAAGCGACATTGATTCAACGCACAGGTGAGTTCGACGCAGACAAAGTGGCGCTAATCGAAAAGCTGTTAACTCGCATGCAAGGCGTGCAGCAAGCGAAAGAATCTAAGTACATTATGCTTCACGCCCCAGCAGAGAAGTTAGATCAAATTAAAGCACTACTGCCAGGTGCTGAAGACCCAACTGTTCTTCCTCTTTCTGCAGATAAGCAGAAAATGGCTGTTCACTTAGTGAGTTCTGAAAACCTGTTCTGGGAA
This sequence comes from Vibrio sp. 704, assembly GCF_033339295.1. NCBI lineage: Bacteria > Pseudomonadati > Pseudomonadota > Gammaproteobacteria > Vibrionales > Vibrionaceae > Vibrio > Vibrio sp. 704. The sequence goes on from NZ_JAWOUH010000003.1 coordinate 198,994, forward strand.
ACAATGGAACAGCTGAAAGAGTTGGGCGCAAGTTCAATTCTCGTTCTACCAATTGAAAAAATGATGGAGTAAGCATCATGAGAACAGTCGTTTGGCAATCATTAAGTGAGAATCAGCAAGACTCTATTTTGGAGCGCCCTGCTATTGCAGAAGGTGCCAATATCACCACTGCTGTGGCCGAAGTTATTGCTAAAGTTCGAGAAGAAGGTGACTCTGCTCTTATTGAGCTGACCGAAAAGTTTGACCGTGTTAAGCCTGAATCCATTCGTGTTTCTTCTCAGGAAATTAAGGCAGCGTCAGAGCGTTTGTCAGAGTCAATGAAGAGCGCATTAGAGCAAGCTTACGCCAATATTTCTAAGTTCCACAAAGCGCAAAAGCCGCAACCGATCAAGGTGGAAACCCAGCCAGGTGTCCTTTGTGAACAAGTAACACGCCCAATTCAAAAAGTGGGTTTGTACATTCCGGGTGGCAGTGCGCCTTTGCCATCGACTGTTTTGATGCTCGGCGTTCCTGCAAAAATTGCAGGTTGTCGTAAAGTCGTTCTTTGTTCTCCACCGCCAATCGCTGATGAGATCCTTTATGTCGCGAAACTGTGTGGCATTGATGAGGTGTATAACGTCGGTGGTGGCCAAGCAGTTGCTGCAATGGCTTATGGCACCGAGACTGTATCGAAAGTAGATAAGATCTTTGGTCCGGGCAACGCTTACGTGACCGAAGCAAAACGTCAGGTAAGTAATGATTTCCGTGGTGCGGCGATTGATATGCCAGCAGGTCCATCAGAAGTTCTTGTGATTGCCGATGAAACCGCAGATGCAGACTTTATCGCTGCGGATCTTTTGAGCCAAGCAGAACACGGTCCTGATTCTCAAGTGGTACTTGTGACTCCTTCTCCTGTGATTGCTGATCAAGTGACGGATGCGGTTCAACGTCAGCTTAAGGAGCTATCTCGTGCAGACATCGCAGAAAAGGCTCTGGCATCAAGCTTGATCATTATTTCCGAGTCGATGACGCAGTCAGTTTCTATTTCCAATTACTACGGTCCTGAGCACTTGATTGTTCAGACTAAGAACCCTCGTGAGCTTCTACCTCTACTTGATAATGCAGGCTCTATCTTCCTTGGGGATTGGTCGCCTGAATCTGCGGGAGATTACGCATCGGGGACTAACCACGTCCTTCCTACTTACGGTTACACACGTACTTATTCAAGCTTAGGTTTGGCGGATTTCTCTAAACGAATGACGGTTCAGGAGCTTTCTGCTGATGGTTTAAAGAACCTTGCACCAACGGTAGTCACGATGGCTGAAGCAGAAGGTCTGGACGCTCACAAACGTGCTGTTACTATCCGCGTAGAAAAATTAGCAAGTAAGAAAGAATAAGAGAGTAATGAGATGGAAAAGCTAGCGCGTAAACAAGTCCAACAGCTTACCCCTTATATGTCGGCTCGCCGAATCGGTGGTACGGGTGACGTATGGCTAAATGCCAACGAATCACCATTTAACAATGAATACAAAACAGACTTTGCTCGTCTTAATCGTTACAGCGAATGCCAACCGAAAGAACTGATTTCCGCTTACGCAGCGTATGCGGGTGTGAAGCCAGAACAAACACTGACTTCTCGCGGCGCAGACGAAGGTATTGAGTTATTAATTCGTGCATTCTGTGAGCCGGGTGAAGATGCGATTCTTTACTGCCCACCAACTTACGGCATGTACGCCATCAGTGCAGAAACCATCGGTGTAGAGCGCAAAACCGTGCCGCTAACGTCAGATTGGCAACTAGACCTTGCAGGCATCGAAGCTAATCTGGATAACGTGAAACTGGTTTTTGTATGTTCGCCAAACAACCCAACAGGTAACTTGGTTAAGCGTGAGGACATTGTGTCTCTGCTTGAGATGACAAAAGACCGTGCAATCGTGGTGATGGATGAAGCGTACATCGATTTTTGTCCAGAAGCGTCAACGGTAGACCTACTGGCGCAATACCCGAACCTTGCAATTCTGCGTACTCTGTCGAAAGCTTTTGCGCTTGCAGGTCTACGTTGTGGATTTACGCTTGCGAACGAAGAGCTGATTAATGTACTTCTTAAAGTTATCGCACCTTACCCAGTCCCAGTTCCAGTGGCAGAAATTGCGACTCAGGCGCTTTCGGAAGCTGGTTTAGCGCGAGCGAAGTTTCAAGTTCTCGATTTGAATGCAAACCGTGCTTACTTGCAAGTTGGCCTTTCAATGATTCCGGGCTTGGAAGTGTTTGAAGGGTGGGGGAACTACCTATTGGTGAAATTCCCAGATGGCGATGACCTTTTCAAAGCGGCTTGGGATACGGGCATTATTTTGCGTAACTCGCCAATTGAAAACTGTGTGCGTATCAGTGTGGGTAACCGTGACGAGTGCGAAAAAACGCTTGGATTTATCAGAAACTACTACGCATAAATAGAGACAGAATTTATCGCTCTCGCTAAATAGCGGGAGCGCCAAAAGAATAGCAATAAGGAAGTTCGAGTGAGCAAACAACAAAAAATCCTTTTTATCGACCGTGATGGCACCTTAATTGTTGAGCCGCCGATTGATTTTCAAGTAGACCGTTTAGATAAGCTAAAACTAGAACCATTTGTTATCCCAAGCCTGCTGTCGTTGCAGGATGCAGGATACCGTCTAGTGATGGTCACGAACCAAGATGGTTTGGGTACCGACAGCTACCCACAAGCTGATTTTGATGCACCACACAACATGATGATGGAGATCTTTGAATCTCAAGGTGTGAAGTTTGATGATGTGCTGATTTGTCCTCACTTCGATGAAGATAACTGCTCTTGCCGTAAGCCTAAATTGGGCTTGGTAAAAGAGTACCTTCAAGGTGGCAAAGTGGATTTTCAAAACTCTGTTGTGATTGGCGATCGTCAAACCGATCTTCAACTTGCAGAAAACATGGCAATTCGTGGCATTCAATACAACCCAGAAACCATGGGTTGGAAACAGATCCTAAAAGATCTCACGGTGAAGGCTCGCGTTGCTGAAGTGGTTCGCACCACAAAAGAAACAGACATTAAAGTATTCGTTAATCTTGACGAGCAAGGCGGTAACGATATTTCTACAGGTCTTGGCTTTTTTGACCACATGCTGGATCAAATTGCGACGCACGGTGGATTCCAAATGGTGTGCAAAGTGGAAGGTGACCTGCACATTGATGATCACCACACAGTAGAAGATACCGCTCTTGCGTTGGGTCAAGCGTTGAAAGAAGCACTGGGTGACAAGCGTGGTATTGGTCGCTTTGGCTTTAGCTTGCCAATGGATGAGTGTTTGGCGCAATGCGCACTAGACCTATCAGGTCGTCCTTACCTTAAGTTCGACGCGCAGTTTAGTCGTGAGCAAGTGGGTGATCTTTCAACAGAGATGGTGGTTCACTTCTTCCGCTCTCTGACTGACACATTAGCGTGTACGTTGCACCTTTCTTCTGCGGGCAACAATGATCACCACATCATTGAAAGTCTATTTAAAGCGTTTGGTCGTACGTTACGCCAAGCAATCAAAGTAGAAGGCACTGAGCTACCAAGTAGTAAAGGCGTGCTTTAAGGCTAACGTTAGCAAGGAGAAAAACAGTGACAGAACAGAAAGTTGTCATTATCGATACTGGCTGTGCCAACGTTTCTTCGGTGAAGTTTGCCATTGAACGCCTAGGCTATGACGTAACGATTTCAAAAGATCCGCAAGTCGTATTATCCGCAGATAAGCTATTCCTACCGGGTGTGGGAACCGCCAGCGAAGCGATGAAGAACCTAGAAGAGCGCGATCTGATCAGCTTGGTAAAACAGGTAGAAAAGCCATTACTAGGTATCTGTTTAGGCATGCAACTGTTGGGCAAAGTGTCTCAAGAGAAAGGGCAGAAAGCCGACGAGTTAGTTGAGTGTCTTGGACTTTGTGATGGCGAAGTGAAGCTACTACAAACTGGCGATTTGCCGTTGCCGCATATGGGGTGGAACACGGTCTCTGCAAAAGCAGGTAATCCACTTTTCAAAGATATTGAAGAAGGAGAGTATTTCTACTTCGTGCACAGCTTTGCGATGCCTGTTGGGGATTACACGATTGCGGAATGTGAATACGGCAACCCGTTCACAGCAGCAGTACAAAGCGGTAACTATTACGGCGTGCAATTCCACCCTGAGCGTTCTTCAAAAGCGGGCGCGAAGCTTATTCAAAACTTCTTAGAATTATAAAAGGGATTTAGTGTGATTATTCCAGCTCTTGATTTAATTGAAGGACAGGTGGTTCGCCTTTATCAAGGTGATTACGGCCAAGTAACTGAGTACAAAGTCGACCCAGCAGAGCAGTTCAACTTGTACCACCAAGCTGGTGCTAACTGGCTGCACTTGGTGGATTTAACTGGCGCGAAAGACACGACAGCACGTCAACTTGATTTAATTGCAAAGCTACTAGCAAGCACGCCAGCGAACATCCAAATCGGTGGCGGAGTGCGCACAGAGCAAGACGTGATTGAGCTGCTAGAAGCGGGGGCTCAGCGTGTTGTCGTTGGCTCAACAGCAGTAAAACAGCCAGAGCTTGTGAAAGGTTGGATGGAAAAATACGGTGCAGAGAAAATCGTTCTCGCGCTAGACATCAACATCGATCAAGACGGCACACGTAAAGTAGCGATTTCTGGTTGGCAAGAAGATTCAGGCGTGACTATCGAAGCTCTGATCAACGATTACCTGACGGTAGGTTTGCAGCACGTGCTTTGTACGGACATTTCTCGTGACGGTACGCTAGAAGGCTCAAACGTAGAGCTTTATGTCGACCTATGTAAACAGTACCCACAAGTGCAGTTTCAATCTTCAGGTGGCATTGGCTCATTAGCAGATATCGAAGCGCTAAAAGGCAGCGGTGTGGCTGGTGTGATTGTTGGTCGTGCGCTGTTAGATGGTAAATTCACAGCAGAGGAGGCATTTGCATGCTGGCAAAGCGAATAATTCCATGTCTTGATGTTCGTGATGGACAAGTGGTGAAGGGCGTCCAGTTCCGCAACCACGAAATCATTGGCGACATCGTTCCTCTGGCGCAGCGTTATGCGGAAGAAGGCGCTGACGAGCTTGTGTTCTACGATATTACCGCTTCAAGTGATGGGCGTGTCGTTGACAAAAGTTGGGTCGCTCGCGTTGCTGAAGTGATTGATATTCCCTTCTGTGTCGCTGGTGGTATTAAATCAGCGGAAGATGCAGCGCGCATTCTTGAGTTTGGTGCAGACAAAGTGTCTATTAACTCACCTGCATTGGCTAACCCGCAACTGATTACTGACCTTGCTGATAAGTTTGGTGTGCAATGTATCGTCGTTGGTATCGATTCATACTACGACAAAGAGACAGGCAAGTATCAGGTTTACCAGTTTACTGGCGATGAAGAACGCACCAAAGCAACTCAATGGGAAACACGTGATTGGGTGCAAGAAGTACAAAAGCGTGGCGCTGGTGAAATCGTACTGAACATGATGAACCAAGACGGCGTACGTAACGGTTACGATATTGAACAACTTAACATGGTGCGTGAAGTGTGTAACGTGCCATTGATTGCATCGGGTGGGGCAGGTGCTATGGAGCACTTTGCGGAAGCATACCAAAAAGCAAATGTGGATGGCGCGCTTGCCGCATCGGTATTCCACAAACAAGTCATCAATATTGGTGAACTAAAGCAGTATTTGAAACAACAAGGCATTGAGGTACGACTATGAGTGTGAAAGCCGCCGAAGTAAGTTCGCTAGTTGAGCGAATCAACTGGGAAAAGGTGGATGGTCTGGTACCTGCTATCGTACAAGATTTCCAATCAAGCCAAGTGCTGATGATGGGTTATATGAACCAAGATGCGTTGGCAAAAACGGGCGAAACAGGTCAAGTGACGTTTTTCTCTCGTACCAAGCAGCGTCTTTGGACGAAAGGTGAGACCTCCGGCAACGTATTGCAACTAGTGAACATTCAGCTCGATTGCGACAACGATACGCTACTGGTGAAAGTGAATCCCATTGGTCCTACGTGTCACTTGGGTAACACAACTTGCTGGGATGTGGACCCTCAAGAGGAGTCACAAATGGTGTGGCTTCATCAACTTGAGCAGCTATTGGCTGCCCGCAAGAGTGCCGACCCAGATTCCTCTTATACTGCCAGTCTTTATGCCCGTGGCACCAAGCGTATTTCGCAAAAAGTGGGCGAAGAAGGCGTTGAAGTCGCGCTTGCGGCGACGTCGGGCGATAAGGCGGAGTTAGTGTGTGAATCTGCAGATTTGATTTATCACTTAATGGTATTGCTTCAAGACCAAGGCTTATCGATGAATGACGTAGTGAACAAACTGAAAGAGCGTCATAAGTAAGCTTGCGATAAGTGAAAGCCCCTATGCTCTCGAGCCTAGGGGCTTTTTACTTTAGTGTTCTTGATTCGGGGCAAAAACCGGCAACAGTGCTGGTGGCGATTAGATTCTGAATCACGCTCGTCCCTCGCTGTTCAGAATGACGGTATATTTTCTAATGGTACTTGCAGTAGAGTTATTTACTTCAAATAGGTACATATATTCACGTCACTCCAACGAACCTAGGCGAAGTCAAGAATCCAATTAAATCGAGCTCAATAAGCTAGGAGTGGATGATCTTACCCACAACACTTCTTAAATTTCTTACCGCTTCCACAGATACACGGGTCGTTACGACCTACTTTTAGGCTACTCACTGGTTGGTTTAGGCGAGGATCTTGTTCTGGTTCTTCTTCTAGCTCTTCTTCTGGAAACGTGCCGTCAATGTAGTACCAAAGCCCATTTTCTTTCACGAAACGAGAACGCTCTGTCATACAGTAGCGTTTGCCGTCTTCATCAAAATAAGCGCTAAACTCTACAAAGCCTTCATTGTCATTACTGCCAGCTTCTGTTTTTACAACTTCAAGCTTGCACCAATCGCTGTCGATAGATTGGGCAATGCCTTCACGTTGCTCTTCTGCATTACAGCTTGGGTGGTATGTGTTCACCACGTAATCCACTAGACCTAACACATGCGCGCTGTAACGAGAGCGCATTAGCTGCTCCGGAGTGGTGACGTCAGCGTGGTTATTGTGGGCAATTTCACAACACTGTTGGTAGGTGCGGTTAGAGCCGCAAGGACAAGAAGAAGCCATAAAATGAAATCTCGATTAATTAAGCGGTAAAAACAAACAACCCCACATAAGTGAGGTCGCAGGTATTCTTTGGGGCATTATAGCCGTTTAGGGCGTTTGAGACAGCAGTTCTTGAGCCCATTCCGTCGATTGATTAAAAGCGTCTGCTAATTGAGGTTCGGTTAATTTAAGAACGGTGCAATATCGCTCGGCTAACTCCCAGTCCGCTTGTTCGTAGGCGATCGTCATCGAAAGTAAGTGACCAAGTACGCCTTTTCGACTGGTTAATGCGAGTTTTATATCTTCGTCAACGGGGATATCTTCAATGACATCCGAGAGCGGTTGATCGAGCAAAGATCCGAGCAAAGAAAACATGCCTGTCAAAAAAGCCTGCCCAGGGTCATACCTAGTGTTCATTTGACTAAGTAGCAGTTCACACATTCGTGCACGCTGAATCGCTAAAGAGTAAAGAGAGTCAGGTTTATCTTCTTGAACGGAGGCAATTGCAACTAAGGAAATAAAGCGTCGTAGTCGCTCTTCACCCAGATAAATAAGCGCCTGTCTGAACGATTTGATCTTAGTCGTTAATGTATATCCTGAATTTACGTAAGTAAGCAGCTTGTATGACAGCGTCACATCAATCGAAAACAGACGTTCAACCTCATTGAAGTCGATGGGCTTATCTGCAATCTCTTTACAAAGTTGGATGACGGTAAGAAACGCGGGGTTCAACCGTTTTTTCTGGATCATCTCAGGTTTGCTAAAAAAATACCCTTGAAAATAGTTAAAACCGGCTTCTAGAGCTTGCTCAAACTCTTCATAGGTCTCTACCTTTTCCGCAAGAAAGTCGATTTTAAATGGGCTCAACGCCTGAATAAAAATGGCAGCTTTCTTGATCGGCACAAGTCTAATATCAAACTTGATCATGGAAACGTATGGAAGAAAACGCTTCCAAGCTTTCGTCGGAACAAAATCATCCAGAGCAATTTTGTACCCGCACTCATGAAGGTGCTTGATGGCTTCTAACAGTTCTTCTGTCGGTTGGCAGTCTTCAAGGACTTCAATGACGAGAGATTCTTTAGGAAACAAAGTTGGGACCAAGTTCACCAAGCTTTGATGCGGAAAGTTAACAAAGCCAAGTTTGTTTCCTAATGTGTTGTAATGCGTCGACAAAAAATGATCGGATAGCAGTCGACTAGTAGCCAGCTCTGGTTCTACTTCAGGGAAGGTATTTTTAGGGCCGTCTCGAAAGAGGAGTTCGTAACCTATGGTTCGTTTTTCTCTATCCAGAATCGGTTGGCGAGCTACGTAAGAATACTTCAATTAGGTACTTCGTTCTGTTTAACTTAGTATTATGATAATAGCGATTTTTTACAAAATATCTACGACTTGAGCGTGAATCTTCTACACGCTCTACATGCTTAACGCAAATTCTGTATGAACGGTCTCGTTTGCAGGTCAAAACTATCAGAATTTACTTTTAAAACTGAGCCTTGCGTATACCAATCCCCTAAAACAATTCGGGTCTTTTTAATGCCATCGACGTCAAAAAAATGTGTGTTCGGGCGATGTGTGTGACCATGAATCATTATGTTGACGCAGTTCTGAGACATCACTTTCTCGACCTCATTTTGGTTAACGTCCATGATATCTAATGACTTGCTCATTTTATCATCACGAATATCGGATTGAACTTTTGAGACAATTTTCTTCTTAATGAACCAAGGAATACGGTTAAACAACCATTGTAGCCATGGCTTGTGAACGGTTTTTCTAAACTCTTGGTATTTCACATCGTCAATGCAGAGCGTATCGCCATGTAGGATTACGGCTTTTTGACCATAAAGATCAATCGTGCAGACATCGTCGAGTAATGTCATACCGGTTTCTTTGCAAAAGCGTTTGCCGAGTAAAAAATCTCGATTGCCTTGGATGAAAAAAGTTGGCACACCCGCATCCGTCAGTGCTTTAAATTCTGCACGGATTTGGTCTGCAAAAGGGGTGTTGTCATCGTCACCAATCCAGAATTCAAACAGATCGCCGAGTACATAAAGTGCATCAGCTTTTGTTGCTTCTGTTCGCATGAACGTCACAAAACATTCCGTGATATCAGGACGTGATGGGGTAAGGTGAAGATCGGAAATAAATAATGTCGTCATAGAAATAAGGGGAAGCTATGCCTCCCCATTAACTTATCTTTTAAAAATAATTCCTAAGAATTACTCTTCAATTGTTGTACCAGTGATTACTACGTCTTCTAGAGGTACGTCTTGGTGCATGCCGTAAGAACCAGTGCTAACGCCTTTGATCTTATTTACGATGTCCATGCCTTCGATTACTTCACCGAACACACAGTAACCCCAACCGTCTAGGCTTTCGCTACGGAAGTCTAGGAATGTGTTGTTGTTTACGTTGATGAAGAACTGAGAGCTTGCTGAATGCGGCTCCATAGTACGTGCCATAGCAAGTGTACCCACTTTGTTGCTTAGGCCGTTGTTTGCTTCGTTCTTGATAGGTGCACGAGTCGCTTTTTCACGTAGACCAGACTCCATACCACCACCTTGGATCATGAAGCCGTCAATAACACGGTGGAAAAGCGTGTTGTCGTAGAAACCGTCGCGGCAGTACTGAAGGAAGTTTGCGCTTGTCTCTGGCGCTTTCTCTTCGTTTAGTTGAATCTTGATGTCACCAAAATTAGTGTGAAGGGTGATCATGCTACTTTCCTTTACTGTGTTGTGTTGAGCCCGAGATTCTAGCCTAAGTTCTAGTGCTTTAAAAACTCAGGAAGAGGAAATTCTTCGTTTTGTGCTTGAAGTTTAGTCGATTATCGTTTTATCGGTTAATTGCTATTACCTAACTAGGTTGGAGTTGATATACTCATCTTCTTTTATTCATTCACAATCATAGATAGAGATCATGTTAAAGATATATAACACACTCACAAGACAGAAAGAGGAATTCAAACCAATTACAGCTGGCAAAGTCGGTATGTATGTCTGTGGAGTTACCATCTACGATCTCTGTCACATTGGTCACGGTCGTACTTTCGTCTCTTTTGACGTTGTATCACGTTACCTTCGCTACTTGGGCTATGATCTGACGTTTGTACGTAACATCACAGATATCGACGATAAGATCATCAAACGTGCCGCAGAAAATGGTGAGTCTTGCGATTCATTGACTGAGCGTTTGATTGGTGAAATGCACGCTGATTTTGATGCGCTGAACATGAAACGTCCGGACGTTGAACCTCGTGCGACACAGTTTATTGCTGAAATCATCGAATTGGTTGAGAAGCTAATCGAGCGCGGTTTTGCATACGTTGCAGATAACGGTGACGTAATGTTTGAAGTGGGTAAATTCAACGAATACGGCAAGCTTTCTAAGCAAGACCTTGATCAGCTTCAAGCTGGCGCGCGCGTTGATATCGAAACAGCAAAACGCAGCCCTCTAGACTTTGTACTTTGGAAGATGTCTAAGCCGGGTGAACCAACGTGGGAGTCACCATGGGGTCCAGGTCGTCCAGGTTGGCACATAGAGTGTTCAGCAATGAACTCTTCAATCCTAGGTAACCACTTCGACATTCACGGCGGCGGTTCTGACCTTCAGTTCCCACACCATGAAAATGAAATCGCGCAATCATGCTGTGCACACGATACACAATACGTGAACACATGGATGCACAGCGGCATGGTAATGGTAGACCGTGAGAAGATGTCTAAATCTCTAGGTAACTTCTTTACTATCCGTGACGTTCTTGGTCACTACGATGCTGAAACAGTGCGTTACTTCCTAATGTCTGGTCACTACCGTAGCCAGTTAAACTACAGCGAAGATAACCTAAACCAAGCACGTGCTTCGCTTGAGCGCCTGTACACATCTCTACGTGGTTTAGACCTAAACGCGGCGCCTGCTGGTGGTGAAGAATACGTATCTCGCTTCACTGCAGCGATGAATGATGACTTCAACACACCAGAAGCTTACTCAGTACTGTTCGACATGGCGAGAGAAGTTAACCGCCTGAAGACAGAAAACCTAGAGAAAGCGAGCGAACTCGGTGCGCTAATGCGTGAACTAGCTGACGTGATCGGTATTCTTCACCAAGATCCTGAAGCCTTCCTAAAAGGTGATGCGGGTAACGATGATGAAGTGGCTGAAATCGAAGCTCTGATCAAGTTGCGTAACGACTCTCGTGCTGCGAAAGATTGGGCGAATGCAGATATGGCTCGTGACAAGCTGACCGAAATGGGCATTGTTCTGGAAGATGGTCCAGAAGGCACAACGTGGCGTCGTAAGTAATTGAATTTTCATTTTTAAAGGGCTGATAATTCAGCCCTTTTATTTTCCATTTCCATAAATTAAAACTTTAACTTTAGGTAATGCTCTGTGGCTCAGATGTATTTCTATTACTCAGCAATGAATGCGGGTAAATCAACAACGCTTCTTCAATCCTCTTTCAACTACCAAGAACGCGGCATGACGCCAGTTATTTTTACGGCTGCGCTAGATGATCGTTTTGGTGTCGGTAAAGTGAGCTCTCGTATTGGTCTTCAATCTGACGCACATTTATTTCGTCAGGATACCAATTTGTATCAAGAGATCGCAGCTCTGAATGAGGTTGAAAAACGTCACTGTATTCTTGTTGATGAGTGTCAGTTCTTGTCGAAAGAACAAGTTTATCAACTTACTGAAGTTGTTGATAAGTTGCATATTCCAGTATTGTGTTACGGCCTTCGCACCGATTTTCTAGGCGAACTTTTTGAAGGCAGTAAGTATCTATTATCTTGGGCAGACAAGCTGGTTGAGCTCAAAACAATCTGCCATTGTGGCCGCAAAGCGAATATGGTTATTCGTACCGATGAACACGGCGTGGCAATTAAAGAAGGCGATCAAGTTGCGATCGGCGGTAACGATAAGTATGTCTCCGTATGCCGCCAACATTACAAAGAAGCACTCGGTAAATAAGCCGTATTGATACAGAAAAGCCACCGAACTTGGTGGCTTTTTGTTGTCGGTTAGAAAAAATTAGACTAAGTCAAAACCAAACCGCTCGAGTAAAACCTGGTAAGAAGATTCGACTTGCTGAGGGATGTTCTGCTCGGTTTGAAATCCTTTCTCTGGATAGCTTTTTACGCGAGAGAAATCTTCCATTAGTGCTTCTAGCACCATCATTAATGGCATGTCTTCATTAATGTATTCAAAAAATGGAAGAGCCGCAGAGCTTACTTGGAGCTGAGTGTAGGGTGACTGCCACTGTTTTTCAAATGTCGCGATTGCTCTACGCTCCATAAACGGTTTTTGTACCAGAATAAACGAGGAACATTGTTTTCCTTCCTCTTTTAATCGTTGCTCAGTAAAGCGGACGTTTTCTCCGCTGTTTGTGGATTTAGTCTCGAGCAAAATTGCTTTGCTTGGAACGCCCGACAACTTTGCAATCTCGGCAAAGGTTTCTGCTTCGCTTTTTTCAAACAGTCCATCTGTGAAGCGACCTTCACCCCCTGAAAATACAATCAAAGGTGCCAACTTTTGGTGGTAGAGCTTGGCAGCGTGCTCCGCTACACGCACATCATTACTGCACATCACAAACAAACAGTCCGCAGGCTTCAGTTCATGTTTAAGTTGCATGTAATCCCAAAGCGTTTCTATATGTCTATAGAGTCTCATAGCGCATCCAAAGTTGAATTGAAGTGAAATCGATAACCAAGTGAGAGTAGTTTGTCAGCAAGAATACGCTTGTCAGCTTGCTCTGTGACGGGTGGAAGAGGTATCTCACTTCCGATTTTGTTTATGGCAGCTTGGTAGAACTCAGCCTTGCTGACAGTATGAGGTGTCGTAACGTTAATGACTTGGTTGCTTAAGTTGCCTAAGGCAAATTTCACAGCCGAGACAGCATCATCTTGATGAAGCATATTAGCTGGTGCTTTACGACTAACTTGTTGAAGCCTTGCTGCAAAGCGAGATGGGTGTCTATCTGGCCCGATTAATCCGCTACAACGTAGAATAACAAAGCTAATATTCGAGTCGATAACATGCTGCTCTGCTTGAAGCATAATACGTGCATTGTCAGAGAAATAATGGCTTTCGGCTGCTAAAGAGAGTGACGCGTCAGCTTCTTCCATATCGGAAGCAAGGTTAGGGTAAACCGTGGTAGAGCTGATCATGAGAAGTTTTTCAACGTTGTTTTGCTTAGCTGCGTTGGCAAGTATTTGCCATTGCTGGGCATATTCTTGACCGCGTCCTTTACGAAATCCTGGAGGAAAAGCGCCGATAACGTGCGTAATTTGATGCTGTTTGAGCAGCTCATCTAGCCGTGCTGTGGCGTTCAATTGATTGAAATCGAACAATGCGGAGTGAGTTAATGAGGTGGGTAACTCTTTTAATCGAGTTTGGCTACGACGAGTGACGACAACATAGTGTCCATCTTTCATCAATGTTTCTGCTAGCGGAGTTCCGAGCCAGCCTGCACCTACGATCAATGTATTTGCCATTTGGGTCTTCCTACTTACTTATGTCTGCCCGAATAGGTTGAGCAGTTCTGCTTTAGCTTGTTGATGGAGGGGATCTGAATGCCATTTCTGGTGCTGAATAAGGTCAACATTGACTTGCCAAGCCAGTTTTGTGAAATCATCCCCAACCTTTTTTAATGTATTAGGTGAATACGCGACTAAATGCTGTGGTAGAAAGCACCAACCAAACCCTTTATTCGCCAATTCCAACAAAATATAGTAGTTATCAGCGTACCAGATATCTGGGCTAAATGCTTGATTGAGACCACATGGCTCTGCACTTTTGGATCGTATGACCAATTGACGATGTTGTTTTAGTTGATCAATGTGAGTGATTTGCTGCTTTGCTAAAGGATGTGTTGAAGAGACATAGACATCAAATGCAATATTGCCAAGATTGGTGAAATCGATGTGCCTTGGCATTTGTAAATCACTCAAAATAATCCCAGTCGTGGCGCGTTCCGACTTAACCAATTCAATGATATCAGGGCTTGATGCCGTTAAGCATTCAACTTGTAAGTGTGGAAAGCGTTGCTCTAACTTCTTTAGCACATCCGGCAAGCGAGTCAGAGGAATCCCTTCATCAATAGCTAAGACTAATTTGTTCGTTGGCGTGGAAAAGAGCTGCGATGCCCTATTGTTTAGGCGGTCGAGTTGGCTGATTGTTGCTTGTGCATAAGGTACGAGCGCGAGGCCATTCTCAGTTAATTTAGGGTACCTGCCTGATCGATCAAAAAGCTCAACGCCACAGTCGATCTCCATATTCATGATGTGCTGGCTCACTACAGATTGAGCTCGCCCCAGTTTTCTAGCTGCTCCTGAAAATGATCCTGCTTCTGATGTAGCAATAAAAGCTTGCAGTTGTTCGATGGTAAACATATCGCTTAAACCGATGGTATCTAACTTTTGGTTATCTAAATAATAGATAAAATTCTAAGCATTGAGTAGAACTATTTGGACAGAGAAATATGACTCGTAACGAACGAATTTTTCATGCAGTACTTTTTGAGTTAATCGCACTCGCGATTATTGTACCAGCGGCTTCATTGATCACTGGAAAGGGCTCTAGTGATCTTGCGTTGGTTGGGGTCGGGTTGAGCATGTATACCGTGATATGGAACTACATCTACAACTTGTACTTTGATAAGTGGTTTGGTGGCAATCGAGCTGAGCGAAGTTTAGCGATGCGGCTTGGACACACTGTTGGTTTCGAGGGAGGATTGATCTTTATCTCTCTACCTGTGATTGCCTGGTTCTTAGAAATTACGCTTCTTCAAGCTCTGATGCTGGAAGCCGGCTTCCTCGTTTTCTTCCTATTTTATGCTACTGGTTTTAACTGGTTGTATGACAAGGTTCAACCATTTAGCAAAATGAAAAAGCGATTATTGCCGCAGGCATCGACAGGAAAAATATAGGACTAAAAAACGCCACCGAGTTCGGTGGCGTTTTTTGTTCAAATTACACAGACAAAACTCTTAAAATCTTATCTGCATGTTCTGCAACTTCAATGCCTTCGTCTGTTAGATAACCACCGTCAGGCTGTGTACAAAGTTGCTTCTCATATAGACGAGCAACGGCTGCCTGCATTTCTTCTGACGCGTCTGTATGAACTTTAATACCAGTTGCAGCACTACTTAGGTCGAACTGAAGAAGTAGATTCAATTCGGCGATATGTTCAGCTGAATATTTCATAAATGATTCCTTTGCGCTTTTTTTACCAAGCTAGTCTGAAAAGTAGCGTTGGGCAACATTCAACGACAAGAAGTGTTAAGTATGGCGCTATCAGGCTGATATAACGCAGGATCTTTGTTCGAAAGGCCGAATACTTGTTAAGTATCAATGATACTTACGGTAGCGAATGATAGGCGCTATTTATTGCTTGATCTCCCAATAACAACGATTTTAGTAAACACGCCAAATAGCACTTGAAAAAATAGGGAAATAGAGCGATTATCCGCGCCTCTTTAAATGTTTCTAAATGTTACACCAGAATGAACTTTAATCAGTTTGACTCACTATTACCGCCACAAGCTGCGGAACGCGCGGCTGAAGTGGGGGTAGGCAAAGCAACGAAAGCTCCAATCAAATCTTTTCTGCTCGCCATTTCTGCGGGGCTTCATATTGGTATTGCTTTCATCTTCTATACCACAGTAACGACAGGCGCAGGCGAGCTGCCTTGGGGCATTACACGACTCATTGGTGGTCTGGCATTTAGCCTTGGTTTGATTTTGGTGGTGGTTACTGGCGGCGAGCTTTTCACTAGCTCTGTGCTAACACTAGTTGCGCGTGCGAGTGGAAAAATCTCTTGGCAAGCACTTATCAAAAACTGGTTGGTGGTTTACTTTGGCAATATGGTTGGGGCCATTTTGCTCGTGGCCTGTATGCTAGTTACCAAGCAATATATGTTTGATCATGGCCAAGTTGGTCTTAACGCGATGGCGATCTCCCAACACAAATTACATCATGGTTTCTTTGCTGCTGTTGCGCTTGGCATTATGTGTAACGTATTAGTTTGTATTGCAGTTTGGATGACGTTTAGTGGGCGAACATTGACAGATAAAATAGCGGTCATGATTTTGCCTGTGGCTATGTTCGTGTCGGCAGGTTTTGAGCACTGTATTGCGAATATGTTCCAAGTTCCTATGGCGATTGGTATTAAGTACTTTGCGCCAGAAGCGTTTTGGCAAATGACAGGGGTAGATATTGCAAACTACGCGGACTTAAACATGATGGGGTTCATCGTAAACAACCTAATTCCTGTTACGATAGGAAACATTATTGGTGGTGGCGTATTTGTTGGCATGTGGTATTGGATGATTTATCTACGCGATGAAGATAACCATTTGCGATAAGTTTAGAAGATCACAAGAAAGGCGAACCAGATGGTTCGCCTTTCTTTTTATTTGTCTCTGCAAATGCCAAATAAGTCGAGTCATGCTAAATCAACTCTTCGTTGATGCCAAAATCGGTTGGGAGCCAATGAGAAGTTACTTCCTTTGGTTCTTGAACTAGCCAATCCAGAGGTGCATCGGACAGGAGTTCATCGTAATTTTCTTTGATCATTAAGACATCCATGTACGTCTCTCCAAGTTTGTGGTCACTGCCTTTACTTTAAAATTAGAACATGTCAGTCACGTGATCAATGCATGACGATTCGATTGATCACTTATGTTGCTATGTTTCTGGTTGCGTATAGGTTTTGGGGGCTTATCCACATTTTCTGTGGATAACCTGTATCAAAGGTCGTGCGTATCTAAACTTGCAAAGAAAATTTCATAAAATTAGAGGCTTATATCAAAAAGAATTCTGCCTGACTTTTCATCTGAAAGCGTCTTGATGAGTGCTCGAAGAATAGTTGAGTTATTCAGTTATAAGTACGTTCGACTTGGCACCATAAGTTGTTTAACGGGCTTTACCCACAAGCGCCAACTAACCGTGAGTTTTGGTCGATTCGGGTTGCTCGATTTTTATCTTGATTCGGCCTTCTTTGGTTTGTACCCAGCGCAATGTCATTTCTAACGTTATGGTTACGGAGGCACTCAACATGACGAAAATAGCCAGCATAATTACTAACTGGTATTTAATCGCAACCATCGGGCTCGCGCCACCTAGAATTTGACCGGTCATCATACCCGGTAAGGTAACCAGTCCTGTAGTGGCCATAGAAGCTAAAGTCGGGGCAAGGGACTTTCTAAGAGCCTCTTGAATGAAGGGGAAGGATGCGTAGCGAGGAGAGGCTCCAAGTGAGATTGCAGCCTCATATTCTGCTTGTCTCTGCTCAAAAGCCGTAAACAAATTCTGAAGAGCGATGATATTACTACTCAAGCTGTTACCCAATAACATACCAGCAAGTGGGATCATGTACTGCGCATTGTAAATAGGGGATGGTTGCACTAAGCCTGCTGTAATTGCTATCAGAAGTGGTATTAGACCACAGGTAAGGCCCGTTAGTAGCGGAAGCATAAGTGGCTTTTTAGGTAAGTGAGCTTTTCCCGCAATTGAGCTGGCACCAATCAGTAGCATGATGGCAAGCCAAAGTATATTGACAAGTAAGCTGTTTAATTGAAAAAGATATTCTAAATACACGCCAATCAATATGAGCTGAAGTGTCATTCGGATAACACTGATTATGGTGTCTTTTGCTATCCCTAATTTGTAGCGGGCATTGATAAAGAAGGGGACCAATAAAATCAAACCAAACAGTGCCAGTTTGACCCAGCTTATATCCACCACGTTATCCATAATCGCTCCTTGAAAATACGCGAATAATTGTATCTAAGCCTCCCCTTTATATGAACCACTATGTGCACTTTTTGCTGTTCTTAAAGTAAACCTTGAGTGCTATTTTAGACATTAATACGCAGCATTCTGTTTACAAGTGGGTATCTTTTTCGGAGTTTTTAAGTCGATTTATGGCATGGTAATTACGATTTAAATGTGATCGATGTTACTTAAATGTTGGTTATTTAACAACTCCTTAAAAGACTTATTTTGTCACATCTGTTCATGTTTTTTAATAAATAACATCAATCCATCATATCTCTGGATGAGCTCAAAAAAGTGTTGAATTACAAGGTCTGAGGTCGCTTATTTGATTGAACCCTACTATTAGTATGGTCTAACATTTTCCATTAGAGATTGTAAAAAACTTAAGCTTGGTTACGCGGGCTTTTCAATAACACTAGATACAAAATAGGCAAATGTATGAGTGATGTTAATAAAATTGAGAGTGGTGAAAAACGCTCCCTGGAGTGGAAGTCGTTCCTCTTCATTGCAGTTGTTCTCTTCCCAATTCTGAGTGTGGCCTTTGTTGGCGGCTACGGGTTCATCGTTTGGATGTTGCAAGTCTTCTTCTTTGGACCTCCAGGCGCGCACGGCATGTAAGCCAGTGAGCTCATAACCACACTTTTGAAAAGATTTTAAGAGAGCAAATAATGAAATCATTAATCATTAAACTGTGGCGTACCATGACGCGCCCAGCTGTACATATCAGCCTAGGTGTGCTGACTATGGGCGGCTTTATTGCTGGTGTTATCTTTTGGGGTGGCTTTAACACCGCTCTAGAAGCAACCAACACAGAAGAATTCTGTATTAGTTGTCACACAATGCGTGACAACGTGTACGTTGAGCTACAAGAAACGGTGCACTGGAAAAACCACTCTGGTGTTCGTGCTACCTGTCCTGATTGTCACGTTCCACATAACTGGACAGATAAGATCGCTCGTAAGATGCAAGCTTCTAAAGAAGTATTTGCACAAGTATTTGGCAACTACGACGAACCGGGTGTGTTCGAAGAGCGTCGTATCGAACTTGCTAAACACGAATGGGATCGTTTCTCGGCAAACAAATCTCTGGAGTGTAAAAACTGTCACAACTACGAATCGATGGATTTCGAGCAAATGTCTCCTACGGCTCGTATCCAAATGAAGCAAGCCGCTGAGAAAGATCAAAGCTGTGTTGACTGTCACAAGGGTATTGCGCACAACCTACCAGCAGGCATGGACAGCATTGGCGGTATCGTGGGTGATCTAGAGGGTATGACTTCTAACACGGATTACGGCGTTGGTCAGCAACTCGTGAGCGTTCGTCACCTACCAATTTACTTTGATGCGCAAGGCAGTAAAGAAGCTGGTCTTCTTAATCCTGCATCGACCGTTAAAGTTCTTGAAGACAAAGGCGAGTTTGTTGAGATCGAAATTGACGGTTGGCGCAAAGCAAAAGGTTTTGGTCGTGTAATTCAAGAAGACTTCGGTAAGAACATTGCGACTGCGTCTCTGATGAAAGAAGCAGCAACAGACAGCAACATTGTGACGACTGGTGAGAAAAAAGTGGATGAGTTAACAGGCCTTCCTTGGGAAAAAGTAGCGGCGAAAGTATGGATTAAGAAAGAGTCTATGCTGAACGACATCAATCCTGTTTGGGAAAAATCTCGTGAAGCCTACAAGACCAATTGTTCTGTATGTCACACTCAACCTGCGGAAGCGCACTTCGACGCGAACACCTGGCCAGGTATGTTCGACGGTATGTTGGCGTTCGTTAACCTAGATACAGACAGTGAAGCACTGATCTTGAAGTATCTACAGAAACACTCTTCAGATTATGCTGAAGGTCACCACTAATAAGCGTCGGATTGGAGTAATTTTAAATGGCTATTACACGAAGAAGTTTTCTTAAAGGTGTAGCAACCACAAGTGCAGCGTCAGTAATTGGTCCTAGCTTATTGGCGTCCGCCTCTGCAAATGCCGTTGAGACGACAGGTACTTGGAAAGTAACCGGTTCTCACTGGGGCGCGTTCCGCGCCCACATCTACGCGGGTAAAGTTCAAGAGATCAAGCCGCTAGAGCTAGACAAAAACCCAACAGAAATGTTGAACGGCATCAAGGGTATTATCTACAGCCCTTCACGTGTGCGTTACCCAATGGTTCGTCTAGATTGGTTGAAGAAACACAAATACAGCGCGGATACTCGTGGTAACAACCGTTTCATCCGAGTAACTTGGGATGAAGCGCTAGATTTGTTTTATCGCGAACTAGAACGTATTCAAAAAGACTACGGCCCATGGGCGCTGCATGCAGGTCAAACAGGTTGGAACCAAACGGGTTCATTTAACAACTGTACCGCGCACATGCAACGTGCAGTAGGTATGCACGGCAACTTCATCACTAAAGTAGGTGACTACTCGACGGGTGCAGGTCAAACCATTATGCCTTACGTACTTGGTTCAACCGAAGTTTACGCACAAGGTACGTCTTGGTCTGAAATCCTAGAGAACTCTGACAACATCGTTCTCTGGGCTAACGACCCAGTGAAAAACCTTCAAGTAGGTTGGAACTGTGAAACGCATGAGTCGTTCAAGTACCTAGCACAACTAAAAGAAAAAGTAGCGAAAGGTGAGATCAACGTTCTATCTGTAGACCCAGTGAAGAACAAGACTCAGCGCTACTTAGAGAACGATCACTTGTACATCAACCCGCTGACAGACGTAGCATTCATGCTTGCTGTGGCGCACGTGCTGTACAACGAAGATTTGTACGATAAGAAGTTCATTGATACTTACTGTCTAGGCTTTGAAGAGTTCATTCAATACGTTCAAGGTAAGACAAAAGATAAAGTAGAGAAAACACCAGAGTGGGCTGCGGCTATCTGTGGCGTGAAAGCGGACAAGATTCGCGAATTCGCGCGTATGCTAGTAAGTGGTCGTACACAGATCCTGATGGGTTGGTGTATCCAGCGTCAAGAGCACGGTGAGCAGCCATACTGGGCAGCGGCTGTGGTTGCTGCAATGGTTGGTCAAATCGGTCTACCTGGCGGTGGTATCTCTTACGGTCACCACTACTCAAGTATCGGTGTACCTTCAACTGGTTTCGCGGGCCCTGGTGGTTTCCCTCGCAACCTTGACCAAGGTATGAAGCCGAAGTGGGACAACAACGACTTTAACGGTTACAGCCGTACTATCCCAGTTGCACGTTGGATCGACTGTCTGCTTGAGCCAGGCAAAGAGATCAACTACAACGGCGGTAAAGTGAAACTGCCAGACTTCAAGATGATGGTGATCTCGGGTTGTAACCCATGGCACCACCATCAAGATCGTAACCGCATGAAGAAAGCGTTCCGCAAACTTCAAACGGTTGTAACGATCGAGTTTGCTTGGACTGCAACATGTCGTTTCTCGGATATCGTTCTACCTGCGTGTACGCAATGGGAACGTAACGACATCGACGTATACGGTTCCTACTCGAACAAAGGTCTGATTGCGATGCATCGTCTCGTCGATCCATTGTTCCAATCTAAGCCTGATTTCCAAATCATGAGTGAACTCACTCAGCGTTTTGGTCGCCGCGAAGAATACACTCGTGGTATGAGCGAGATGGAATGGATCGAAAGCCTTTACAACGATTGTAAGAAAGCGAACGAAGGTAAGTTTGAAATGCCAGAATTCAACGAGTTCTGGGAGAAGAGCGTACTAGACTTCGGTGAAGGTAAACCTTGGGTTCGTCATGCGGACTTCCGTAAAGACCCTGAGCTTAACCCACTAGGTACGCCATCTGGTTTCATCGAGATCACGTCTCGTAAGATCGGCCGTTACGGCTACGAACACTGTCAAGAACACCCAATGTGGTTCGAAAAATCAGAGCGTTCACACGGTGGCCCTGGTTCAGATAAATACCCATTCTGGTTGCAGTCTTGTCACCCTGATAAGCGTCTGCACTCTCAGATGTGTGAGTCTGAAGAGTTCCGCGCGACTTACGCGGTACAAGGTCGTGAGCCGGTTTACATCAACCCAGCTGATGCGAAAGCGAAAGGCATCAAAGACGGTGACTTAGTGCGCGTATTCAACGGTCGTGGTCAGCTGTTAGCTGGTGCTGTTTTGACTGACAGCTACCCACGTGGCGTTATTCGTATCGAAGAAGGTGCATGGTACGGTCCTCTAAACGAGAAAGAAGGCGCAATCTGTACCTACGGTGATCCTAACACGCTAACGCAAGACATCGGTTCTTCTGAGCTTGCACAGGCGACTTCTGCGAACACATGTATCGTAGACTTCGAGAAGTTCACAGGTAAAGTGCCGCCAGTCACTTCATTTGGTGGTCCGATCGAAGTTGCTTAATTAGTGCAGTTTGCATAAATCGAAATACCAGCCACAGAGCTGGTATTTTTTTATCAAAATTTCAGTGAGCGTTGTCTCAATAGTAACTTCATAACGTTAAACGAGACTGGTATTCGTGATGATGGTAACGAATTGGGTAAGACAAGCAGGAGATAATGCGCCAAGCTAAACAATAATAATTAAGTGAGTAGACTCTTTATGGCTCAGAGCATTCAATTGGCAAATCACACTGAGATCACTGTGAATAACAATGACTTCCAAGTTGAAGTCGAGGGTAATCAATTACATTTTTCTTTTGCTGGTCTTCACAATAAAACCTTTACCGACCGTGAAGTGTTGCTCGAAATGCCGTTTTTGTACGAGCACGAGGCCAACGTAATTGGGGATGGTTTTCAAATGTTGGCGCAAACGGCGGGAACGATCAATCACCCCGTTGATATTGGTCGCTGCCCAGACAATAATCCTTCTTATCGAATCTACCCTAAAGATGCCCCTAAGCGTTATTACAACTATTTAGTAGTGGAAGGTTCAGCGGGCTACACATTATTTGGCTTCACATCATGTCATCGCTTTGCAGGCTATTTTGATGTTGTGCTGCGTGATGGGCATTGGGTTTTATCAGCCGCAATTGATGGTGAGTTGACTCAAGTGGCGGATTGGGAAAGTAATCAACTTGAATCCGTGGCGGTACTCTGTGGTCAATCGCTGTCCGAGCTTTATCAAACCTATGGCGAGATGATTGCAGAGCATCATCCTGTTCGCCAAGGTGTGACACAAGATGCGCCTGTTGGTTGGTGTTCGTGGTACGCGTACTACGCAGACGTGACAGAGCAAAACATCATGCAGAACGTAGATTGTATGAAAGATAAGCTCGAAGACCTAGAGTGGGTACTTCTGGATGATGGCTATCAAGCCTTTATGGGCGATTGGTTAACCCCATCAGATAAGTTTTCTGGTGGCGTAAAAGAGCTCATTCATAATATCCGTGCAAAAGGAAAAAAGCCGGCAATTTGGATGGCGCCTTTCATTGCACAGCCTGAGTCGGAGATCTTCAAACAGCATCCAGATTGGTTTGTGCGTCACAAGGATGGTGGCTTACTTAAAGCAGAAGATGTCACATACGGTGGTTGGCGATGCACGCCTTGGTACATACTCGATACCTCAAACCCAGAAGTACAAGACCATCTGACGAATGTAGTCTCTGTCATGAGACAAGAGTGGGGCGTTGAGTTGTTCAAGCTAGACGCGAACTATTGGGGCACCTTAAAAGGTGTTCGTAAACAATCTGGTATTACAGGCGTTGAGGCGTATCGCTTAGGAATGGAAGCGATTGCCAAAGGCGCTGGTGATGCGTGGCTTTTAGGTTGCAACGCGCCAATGTGGCCATCTCTGGGGCTTGTGGATGCAATGCGTGTTTCTGACGATGTAGAGCGTCATAGTCGTCGATTCGAACAGATAGCCAAAGAAACCTTTTACCGTAGTTGGCAGCATCGAAAATTGTGGCAAATTGACCCGGATTGCGCCACGTTCACTTCATTAGCTAATCAATCTGCATCCAGAGAAGAGTATGAATTTCATCGCACGGTGTTATTAGCGAGTGGTGGTTTGCTGCTGTCTGGTGACCCGCTCCCTGAGATTACGCCGTTTGCTAAGAAGACACTGTCTAAGCTCATGTTACGTCAACAACGTAACCAGCAATCTGCAAAGTTTACCGCTTTGAGTTTAAATCACGCGTTTTTAAAACTAACGACGAAGAATGACCTCCATTGTTTGTTTAATTATGCGAGTTACGGAGCGATGGAATTTACGCTGACGTCTGATCAACCGGTGGACTGGTATGATTACTGGACAGGGGAAAAGCTAAACCAAGAACCTTGCCAGTTGTTAATGGTGAGCGTGGATAAAGGGCTCAATGCGAAAGCGATCGTTACAGCATAAAACGTGAAGTAAATCGCCTAATACCAAGATCAAGAAAGGAGCCTATTGCGGCTCCTTTCTCGTTTGATGCTCTGAGCGTTAGAACTCGAATAAAAAGTAATACCCGTATCCAACAATAAACGCAGGAATGGACGAGTAAATAGTCGCGACCAAAGCAGCTTTCGGTGCCATTGCAATAGCGGGGAATAGGGCGTCACCATCGTTAGAAATCGCATTGGCCAGTTGCGCAGAAAGTGGCGCTGCACCAGAAATGTATAGGCTAGTGACTAAAATTTGCGGTCCACAACCAGGCAACATACCAATGGCTAGGCCAGCTAATGGCATCCAAATTCCCCAATGAGAAAAGGTTTCTACAAGGTCGAGTCCAGAAAAATAGGTCGTCAGTTCAAACGCCAGAAACGCCACGATCACCCAAGCACTGACGAAATTCGTATCTTGTGCTGCTTTTTGAATCGGGTGTGAGTCCACGATTTTTTCATCTTCAGAGACCGTTGACTGATAATCGCCGAGCTCTTTTGTCATAGCCCACAACGACATTGTGATCACCGCGAAGATAGCGCCTAGCCATTCAATGGTATTGGCCTGCAAAGACAACAGCTGATTAATATCGATTTGGAAAGACATTAACACAGCAACGACACTAGCAGGCACAATAAGCCATTTCCAAAATGCGCCTTGTAGATTGATTGCACGTTGTTCAAGGGGTGTGTGTCGGTCTGTCTGGTGTTGGCAACAAGCATGTGTCTGAGGTGCTTCTTTTGGTTCTGGTCGCAGAAAGTTATCAGCATGAAAAGCATTAACGACTAACCCTGAAAGAGTACCCACGATAATGCCTAATCCAACCACGCCTAATCCAACACTTGGTTTGGCGGCCAGAAGTAAAAAGGCAGCGTCACCCATTGTTGAAGTAAGTACCGCGACAATCGCCCCAAATCCTACTCGGCCACTAATAAATTGCGTTGTCACAACAATAGCGCCACCACAGCCAGGCAAAGCACCCAACAAAGAAGCAAAGAAAACCTGATGATTACGCGAGCGATGATATAGCTCGGTAATTCGATTGGTTTTCGACATAAAGTTTGAAAGATAATGATAAATAGCCAATGTGGCAGCAACATAGCATGACACCGCCCAGAATGAGTCGGATAGCGTCTGTACGGCTACGTCACGTGTATTTTCATTGCCTAGCAAAATGAGCATGACGATAGGGATCAGCAATCGCTTATAAGCTAAACGAAACTGAGTAGGCTGAAACAACTGTTGTGCAGAGTGTAATAATTGGGTCGCGTTCATCGTTTACTCAAATGCAAATAGGAATAATTATCATTATATGTAAATGAGATTTATTCGCAATAGCATTGTGAACTTTTCTTCGTGTCAAACTCTCTGAAATCAGGTAAAGTATCGGCCTTTGTGAGCAAACACGCCCTAATTAACTGTATTAGGCGGCGTATAAAATTGACTTGAATAGGAAGAAACATGATTCTAGTTGTAGGTCATAAGAACCCAGACAGCGACAGTATTTGTAGTGCACTCGTTGCAACTGAACTTCTAAAAGCGCGTGGCGTTGAAGCTATGCCAATTCGCCAAGGCGAAATCAACCGTGAAACTCAGCACATCCTAGAAGTTGCTGGCGCTGAAGTTCCTGAGCTTCGCACATCAGTTGCGGGTGAGACCGTTTGGCTAGTAGATTACTCAGATCTAGCACAAGCACCAGACGATATCGCAGAAGCTGAAATTGCGGGTATTGTTGACCACCACCGTCTAGGTGACGTGATGACAGTAAACCCAATGGAAGCATGGATCTGGCCTGTTGGTTGTACCAACACTGTTCTATTCAACATGTTCAAGATTGAAGGTCACGCGATTACTCCACAAATTGCTAAGCTAATGATGTCAGCAATTCTATCTGACACAGTAGGTTTTGCTTCTCCAACTTGTACACAAAAAGACAAAGATGCCGTTGCTGAACTAGCGGCAATCGCAGACGTACAAGATGTTGACGCGTTCACTAAAGATCTTCTAATTGCTAAAACAAACATCGAAGGTCTATCAGCGGCTGAGCTTGTTGAGAAAGACCTTAAAGGTTACCCATTCAACGGTCGTGACGTAGTGGTTGGTCAGGTTGAACTTGCAACTCTTGAGCAAGTTGACGGTATGATCGAAGCACTAGAAGCAGACCTAGAATCTCGTTGTGAGAAAGATAACCTAGCGTTCGCTGCTGTAATGCTAACAGACATCACGACTGCTCAAACTCGTCTTCTATACAAAGGTGAGTGGGCTGAGAAGCTTGTTAAGCACGAAAAAGACGGCATGCTAATGATGGAAAACACGCTAAGCCGTAAGAAGCAAGGTTGGCCTTGGCTTCAAACTGAGCTAGCTTAATTTTCTAGCATATACTTTAAATGCCCGCCTAGCTGCGGGCATTTTTCTATGGGAAATAGGAGACGAATATGTCTGAGCAACTGACCCAAGAGCAGATGGATACCATTAATCGCTACAACGAAGAGCAACGTTTAAAGTACTGCGTAAAAGAGATTGTGGCGAATCGTAAGGTTTGGATTCTGAAAGACGAACATGGCTGTGTCATGTTAAATACAGAAGATGATGATTGTGTACCAGTATGGCCAAACGAAGAATTTGCTTTGCAATGGGCGAATGGTGATTGGGAAGATTGCGAGCCTGAGGCGATCTCTTTAAACAAGTGGCACAGCCGTTGGACCTCTGGTCTAGAGGATGACGAGCTATCGATTGTTGTATTCCCAAATCAAAATGAAGAAGGGGTCGTATTGTTTCCTGACGAGTTTGATTTTGAACTGCGCAAACAAGCGAGCCGCCGTTAGTTTTTTGATTAGTACCCATGCAATAAAGAAGCCTGCGTTAAAGCAGGCTTCTTTACATTTGCACGATTACATCTTTGATAAGCTATTTTGTTTGATGGCTTGGCGCTTTATAAAAGTGGCTTTCGACTAGTCGTTGAGTAATAGGATGCTCGGGATGAGTCAATACTTGGTTGGTCTCGCCAAACTCGACCACTTCACCTTCATGCATCACCATCACTTTATCAGTAATATGCTTAACAATGCCAATATGCTGAGACACGTACACAAATGACAATCCCATCTCTTCTTGCAACTCGAGGAATAAGTTAATGATCTGCGAGCGCATTGCCATATCCAAACCGTTTAACGCCTCATCAGCGACAATGATGGAAGGTTGAAGAATAAGTGCACGAGCCAAACACACGCGCTGTTTTTGACCGGCAGCTAGCATTTGTGGATAAAAATAGGCGTGCTCAGGCAGCAATCCTACGCGGAGCAGGGTGTTCTTTACACGCTGCATGCGCGCATCTGGCGGCATGTTGGTATTTCGCTTTAGCGGACCTTCTAAAATACGACCAATCTGGATTCGTGGGTTTAACGATGTGTTTGGATCTTGGAAAATCATGCGGATGAGCTTGCAGCGTGTCGCGTAATCTTTGTGCTCCAATCGTTCGCCATTCACACGGATCTCTCCGGAGCTTGGTTCAACAACGCCAGCAAGCATACGAGCTAGTGTGGATTTTCCTGACCCGTTTTGACCAATAAAACCAATAGTTTGTCCTGGCTCTAAAGTAAAGCTTACCGGTTTAACTGCCTCATTAACCTGACGTTTGAACAGACGGGAGCGCGTAACAAATTGCTTCGATAAATTATCGACTTCAAGTAACGCACTCATGACTTTTTCTCCGTGTTCAATGGAAAGTGGCAGTTAAATTTATGATTCTTAATTCGTCTGGTGTGTGGAATTTCTACACATTGTTTCTGCGCATATGGGCAACGTGGTCCGAGGCGACAACCGATAGGCAGATGCTGCAATGGCGGAATCGAGCCCGGTAGGGATTGGAGTTTTTGCTTGTGTGGTACCCAATCATTAAAGTCAGGCATCGCTTTAAGCAAGGCATCGGTGTACGGGTGCTTGGGTGCCGCAATGATTTTACTGGTATCGGCAGACTCCACCGACTGACCACAATACATTACCGTAATACGTCCTGCCCACTGTGTTATGGTCGCTAAGTCGTGGCCGATAAGCAGAATGGTTGTGTTATTAAGTTGGTTCATGCGGCTCAACAGACGCAAAATTTGCGATTGGGTAATCGGGTCTAAGTCGTTGGTTGGTTCATCTGCTATCAGCAATTTAGGTTTGGTCGCAATCGCCATGGCAATCATGACCTTTTGACACTCACCATCAGTCAGTTCATAAGGGTAGCTACCCATTAAACGCTTGTGATCTTTAATACCCACTTTATGCAAAAGCGCGATGGCCTGTTTTTTACGCCATTTAAATCGCTCCCACCATTTCCCTTCAAATGCGCGAGATGGAATGGATTCAATCAATTGACGCCCGACTTCCTCTGAAGGGTCAAGACAAGTTGAAGGCTCTTGGAAAATCATCGCAATATCACGAGCAATGACGCGCCGACGCTCTTTTGGCGTAAGCTGAAGCAAGTCAATATTGCCAAGGCGCATACGGTCAGCGGTGATGCGCCAGTTATCTTTACTCACACCGACAATCGCTTTTGCAACTAAGCTTTTTCCAGAGCCAGACTCACCTACAAGACCACGAATTTCGCCTTCGTTCAAAGTTAGGCTCATTCGGTCAACGGCTTTGACCAACCCTTGAGGTGTTTCGATCTCAATGGTCAAATGTCGAATATCTAACAACGGCATTATTCGATCCCCGCATTAAGCGCTTGACGTACACCTTCACCTACTAAGTTTAGGGTAATAACAGTAAACATGATGGTCAGGCCGGGTAGGGTCACTGTCCAAGGTGCAATATAAATAAGCTCGACAGAGTCACCTAATATTGCTCCCCACTCGGTGCTTGGGGCCTGTGCACCTAGGCCAAGAAAACCCAGTGCCGTAATATCTAAAATCGCAGCAGACAGCGCGAGTGTTATTTCAGCGGCAATGACCGTCAGAATGTTAGGAAGAATTGAACTCCACAGTAAGTAGAAATCATTAGCGCCATCAAGGCGTGCCGCCATTATGTAGTCTTTTTCAACTTCGGTGTGGACTGCGATATAAACAGAGCGAATAAAACGCGGAATCAAAGCCAAGCAGATTGCGAGTAAAATATTGAACCCACCAAAGCCTAGAAATGCCACAAAAATGATTGCTAATAAGAGCGACGGGATCGACATGACGGTATCGAGCAAGTGGTTGAGAGTACTCGACAGTAAGCCTTTCGTCATACCTGCCAATACGCCAATTAAACAGCCTACAACGGCAGCAATTGCGGTGATGGCGACAGCAGCGCCAAATGTCAGCTGAGAGCCCATAATCAGGCGCGAAAGAATATCTCTACCTAAGTCATCGGTCCCCAAAAAGTAATCAACCGTTCCTGCTGGGGCCCATGATGGCGGCACAAGCAACTCACCTGACTGTGCTTGGGCGTCAAATGGTGCAAGTAGGGGGGCAAAAATGGTAATAAGGACGATAAACACCAAGCACCACAAGCCAAACATGGCTAGTCCGTTGGCGCGGTAGCTTCGCCAAAAACGCTCAAACTGTGTTGGAATACGCTCTTCCTGATAAACGTTATTTGTTAGCATACCATTCCTTTCGAACTAAAGGGTTAATCATCGCGCCAATCAAATCCGAGAGTATGTTAGCGGTAAGAACCAAAGTCGCAAGTACCATCACGCCAGCTTGGATAGATGCATAGTCTTGGCTTGCTAGCGCATCTAAAAGCCAACGACCAATACCTGGCCAGTTAAAAATAGACTCCGTGATGATAGCTAAGGTAATCATACTCGAAAGTTGAACACCAACTTTGGGAATGATAGGCGGTATCGCATTCCGCAATACATGTTGAGTTACGATTTCGCGGTTAGAAAGACCTTTGATTCTCGCTGCACGGATGTAGTTTTGGCTCATCACTTCCGCTACCGAGGAACGCATTAGTCCGACAACCTGGGTGGTTGGAGCCAAAGCGAGCACCAAACATGGCAGCACCATATGCTCAATAACGCTTTGCAGTGCATGAGCGCGGTATTCGCCTTTCGCCATGAATGCGTCGATAATGGCAAACCCGGTTACATGATCAATTTCGTAAAGTAAATCATACCGTCCCGCAACGGGAAAGAGTTGGTATTCCAATGAAAAGACCATGATAAGTAACAGAGCAACCCAAAAGATTGGGGCGGAATAACCAGACATTGACATGAATGAAATGCTGGTATCGAGCCATTTACCTTGCTTCATCCCAGCCACGGTTCCAAGTGGAATGCCGATCAAAAGGGACACCAAAAAGGCAAAGAAACACAATTCCAAAGTGGCTGGGAATACAACGGCGAGCTCGTCGTAAATCGCATTGCCGTTTTTACTTATGCCAAAATCGAGTTGAGAAAGGTTGATCAAGTAAGTTTGCCAGCCAGACCAAAAATCAACGTTTGCCCAGTGCGAGAGAGGGTCAAGGCGCAGCAGAGAAAAACCCACTAATGTAAGGATCATCAAAGTGATGATAAATAGGTTAAAGCGTCGAACGGTATACCAAAACATCAGTGAATTCTCTCAACTCTATCAAACGGTTGGGCATTGAAAGGGCTTGATTTGAAGCCTGTCAGCGATTTGTCGTGCACACGGAACTGCACGCCATGCGCCAGAGGAATAACCGGGAACTCTTGATTCAAAATGTTCTGTGCTTGGCGATATAGGTTCAAACGGTAACGCGGTTCTTGAGTTTCTAAAGCCAAATCGAGCAAGAAATCGAAGTCATCGTTACACCACATGGACACGTTAAGGCCAACGCGGTCAGACTCGCAAGATAATAAAGGGCGGAAAAAGTTGTCAGGATCCCCGGTATCACCAATCCAACCAGTTAAAAGTAAATCGATATCGTTGATGTTCTCCAAATCCACACGTTCAAACCTATCATCGGTAAGTAGCGTTAATTTAACCCCAATATCGGCAAAATTCGCTTGGATTAGCTCTGCGGTCTTGCGAGGGCTTGGGTTAAAAGCACGTGGTTCAAGTGGTACCCACATGGTCAATTCTAGGCCGTCTTCGTAGCCTGCATCTCGAAGTAGTGCCAATGCATAATTCCGGTCATAACGAATTTTTACGCTGTCTTTTTGATAAGCCCATGAATTAGGTGGTAGCAAGGTATAAGCTTGGGAGCCAGTTCCGTAGTAAACCGAATCTAAAATATTTTGACGGTTGATCGCTAAGTTAAGAGCTTGGCGAACTCGAGCATCACTCAGCGCGGTGGTTTCTGTGTTTATCGCAATAAAGGAAACGTTGTTAGCTGGTGTAGCCGTCAGCTCAAGGTTGTCATTTTCTTGAATGACAGGTATTTGGCTCGAAATAGGTGAAGAGAGTACGTCACACTCGTTTCTTAAAAGTTTAGCTAATGTACCCGTCCCTCTGTGAGAGATATCGAACACCACTTGTTCCATTTTTGCTGGTGACTTCCAGTAATTTGAATGACGCTCTAATCGAATCAAGTCGTTCACTTGGTACTCTTTTAATTGATAAGGGCCGGTACCGATAGGAAGTTGGTCGATTTCTTCTTTATGATCTTTTGCTGCCAATTGCTGTCCATACTCCGCAGACAAGATAACCGCATGGCTGGTGGCAATATTGGCCAAGAAAGAAAAGTTTGGCTGAGATAACGTAAACCTTACCGTATACTCATCTATTGCAACCACGTCTTGGAGTAGGTTTTGAAAATCTAACCCTGCAAACCATGGATAAAAACCACCACCTACTTGGTGAAAAGGATGGTCTACATCGATGATTCGCTTGAAGCTAAATACCACATCTTTTGCATTCAATGGGCGAGTGGGTGTGAACCAAGGTGTGGTTTGGAATTTAACACCACGTTTAAGCTTAAACGTGTATTCCGTCCCTGATTCATTTACTGACCAACTCTCGGCGATGCTTGCCACGGGCTGATGTGATTTAGGATCGAGCGTGAGCAGCGTATCGTACAGCTGCGGGCTCAGAGCCTCTGCGGTAATACCGCTATCAATAAGCTGAGGGTTAAACGTGGTCGGCTTACCTTGTCCGCAAAACACAAAGCCAGCTTTGCGAATATCATTGTGGTCAATTTCATCGCCACAAGCGGTCAGTAGGCTAATCCCAATAAGGCTCAGCGATAATCTTATAAAAGCATTCATAATATGAAATGTTCATTGGATCTTGCTCGTTTCGTTTGATCTTACTCTTTCAAAGCTAACAAGCGAAAATGATCTCGCTAATTTATCACCTTTGTGAACTCGCTCCAAACATAAAATCCATACACTGTAAGGTGTTATGCCATAAATGCATGCGAATTAGAGCGCAGTCACGAGCTCGTGTATTGATTGAGTACTCTCGGTCAAGTTAGCTTTGTCCGACCAAACCATATTTTCTAACCATCCCTCGTAATTGGTGATAGCTCAAGCCAAGTAGCTCGGCTGCTTGTCGTTGATTAAACTTGGCTTCTTCCAATGCACGATTGAGTAAATGGATATCTTGTTCCTCTTGCCATTGTTTATAGTCTAGAGGGAATTGGATGGTGTTGCTTGATGCTTCCTCTTCTTGTTGTTCTGCTTGTTTTGCACTATGGCCAAGCGCGCTGTGCCAAACCGTTTCAAAAGGATTGAAAACCAGTTCATCAATTGGGTGAGCATTCAGACCATGTTGGTAAATCGCACGTTCAATCACGTTTTTTAGTTCGCGGACGTTACCGGGCCATTCATATTCAATAAGCGACTGCTGCGCTTTTGGGGTAAAACCGACAAAGTATTCCAGTTGCAGTTCACGACACATT
The DNA here is from genome assembly GCF_033339295.1 of Vibrio sp. 704. Taxonomy (NCBI): domain Bacteria; kingdom Pseudomonadati; phylum Pseudomonadota; class Gammaproteobacteria; order Vibrionales; family Vibrionaceae; genus Vibrio; species Vibrio sp. 704. The sequence goes on from NZ_JAWOUH010000003.1 coordinate 231,965, forward strand.
TTCATCGCGTAGTGCTCTGCTAAAGAGAGAATGTCTTCTTTGCGCTCGCGAAGAGGCGGTAACATAATGACATCGAAGGCTAGCCTGTCGAGCAGATCTGCACGAAAATCACCTTGCTCTGCCAATTTTGGTAGGTCGGCATTGGTTGCACAAACAAGTCGAACATCCGCATTGAGAGCGGTATGACCGCCAACTCGCTCATATTCACCATATTCGATGACGCGTAATAGCTTTTCTTGAACTAAAAGTGGTGCGGTCGCCAGCTCGTCAAGAAACAAAGTACCGCCCTCGGCACGCTCGAAACGCCCTTTATGCTTACCTTTAGAGCCTGTGAAGGAGCCGGATTCATGTCCAAACAATTCGGAATCTATTAGCCCTTCGCTTAATGTCGCACAGTTGAGTGATAGTAGTGGTTTATCCCAACGTCTTGATAAATAATGCAAACGCTGAGCGATGAGTTCTTTACCCGTACCTCGTTCACCAATGATGAGGACAGGGCGCTCAATGGGTGCAAGTTGTGATACTTTATCTAGTACAGCGAGAAAAGCAGGTGATTCACCAATCAGGTTTTGCTTCATAAAGTCCTTCTTATTTAACAGCCGAGCCATGATTTAGAGATAGAGTTGGTAAATTTCACCAACAGTTGGTGAAAAACATCATAGCACAATAGTGTGTAACGACAACAAAATGAATAACACTCTGATTTAAAAGAAAATTATAAGTTGGCACGTTACTTGTTATATATTCAGGGAGACACAAGGTTAATCACCACCTTGTCGAGTTTTAATAGGAAAAAAGAGGAGTTCCGTTATGGGTATTTTTTCTCGATTTGCAGATATCGTTAACTCAAACATCAGTGCATTACTGGACAAGGCGGAAGATCCTGAAAAAATGATCCGTCTTATCATTCAAGAAATGGAAGACACACTTGTTGAAGTGCGTACTAACTCGGCTAAAGCGATTGCAGACAAGAAAGAGTTGGCTCGTAAGGTTGAAACGTTAGAAGAGCAAATTGGCGAATGGGGCCAAAAAGCGAGCTTAGCATTAGTTAAAGAGCGTGAAGATCTAGCTCGTGCAGCGTTAATTGAAAAGCAAAAGCTAGAGCAAGTGATTAAAGGCCTCCACACTGAGCAAACCTTAGTGGAAGAAACGATCGATAAGCTTACTGGCGAGATTGGTAAGTTGGAAAGCAAAATTGCTGAAACGCGCGCAAAACAGCAAGCACTAGCAATTCGTAACCAAACTGCATCTAACCGTCGTGATGTGCAAAAACACCTGCACACTAGCCGTACTAATGAAGCGATGGCGAAATTCGAGCAATACTCACGTAAAGTGGATGAAATGGAAGCGGAAGCAGACCTGTATGCTCAAACCGGTAATGCTAAATCGCTAGAACAAGAGTTTGCAGAGTTGCAGGCACAAGACGAAATTGAAAAAGAGTTGGCAAAACTGAAAGAACAGATGTCATCGAAAGATAAATAAGAAAGGAGCCATTTATGTCGGCATTTTTTATAGCAGGACCAGTGATTGTCTTTTTAATCTTTGTCGCTCCACTATGGCTCTTCTTACACTATCGCAGCAAACGCAAAACAGATAGTGCACTGTCGAGCCAGGATTTAGAGCGCCTTCAGGTACTATCTGAAAAAGCAGAAGCGATGCAGTCCCGAGTTGATACATTGGAGCGCATCTTGGATGCTGAGTCACCAACATGGAGACGCAAGTATGAATAATCGAGAACTGTATCGTGATCCAGTAAATGGCAAAATCTCCGGTGTTTGCGCCGGTATTGCCAACTACTTTGGTGCAGAAGTTTGGTTGATTCGTATTGTAGTGATTTCTGCAGCGCTGTTAGGTGGTACGTTTTTGGTATTGTTAGCGTACGTCGCGATGGCGTTTATGTTAGAAAAGCAACCAGTAACGTATTCTGAAAATATCAGAGCGCAGCAAGAGCATACGCTCAAAAGTAAGCCTTGGCAGAAAGGGCAAAGCCCTGATCAACTGCTCAGTGTGTTGGAAAGGGATTTTGACCGTCTTGATGGCAAAATTCGTAACATGGAAGCTTATGTTACGTCTGATACATATAGGGTGAACAGAGAATTCAGTAAGCTTTAGGCATTTTGTATCCAAAGAAGATTTAACTGAAGCAGGCATAAAGCCTGCTTTTTTATCACAAATTACTAATTTTAAAGCACTATTAATCTTTTCTGCTCTGGAAGTTCGTTCAAAATTCATCTACTTTAAAAATAATCCCCCAATTTTTATGGATGAATGTAATGAGAAAATTGCTCATTCCTATTGCCATCTCGGCTGTCTTGTCGGGGTGCGGTAAAGAACTTCCTCCTGTTCCTGAACCTGAATCGCGCCCTGCGAAGCTATTTACAGTATCTGTTGGCAATGCCCAGTTTGAGCGACATTTTCCTGCCACGACGGAAGCTGGCGATAGAGCAGTACTGACATTTCGAGTTCCTGGGCTTCTTCAAACGATAGAAGTGAATGAAGGTCAAGTCGTCAGTAAAGGTGATGTTTTGGCGTCATTAAACCCAGATGAATATTCTCTGCTCGAACAGCAAGCTCGGGCAAATTTTTTGCTCGCAGATGTGCAATACAAGCGATACCAAAAGCTACGTAAAGACCAAGTAGTATCTGAGCAAGATTTTGATGAGGCAAAAGCGAACCACAACTCGGCAAAAGCTCAATGGAATCAAGCAAAGGCAAACTTAAGGTATACCAAACTTGTCGCGCCATATGATGGCACCATTTCGTACATTCCAGCAGAAAACCATGAATATGTTGCCGCGAAAGAAGGGGTGATGAATATTCAGTCCAACCAACTCCTCAAAGTGATATTCCAAATCCCAGACTATCTTCTAAATCGTTACACGCAGGGGAGCGATGTCTCTGCCAGAATGATATTTGATGCGTTCCCCGAGCGAGCCTTTGACTTAACCTTTCAGGAAATCGATACAGAAGCCGATCCTAAAACGGGCAGTTACAAAGTCACGATGGTCATGGAACGGCCAGCAGAAATAGGCCTTTTGCCGGGAATGTCTGGCAATGCTTACCTCCTGTCCAAAAGTGCAGGAGCGACAAAGATTCCTAACTCTGCGCTGCTAGTAGAGAACGGCAAAACATACGTTTGGCGTGTCGATGAGCAAGGCATTGTGTCCAAAGCCGCAATTGAGATGAATGACAAAAATCAAGTGTTAGCTGGGCTTAACGATGGCGACCAAATCATTATCTCGGGTGTCAGTGTAATTGAACCCGGAATTAAGGTAAGAGCGTGGATTAAGGAAAGAGGGTTGTAATATGAAAGGAATCATCTCTCTAGCGACTTTACTTTCAACGCTTTTTCTCGTTGGCTGTGGGGATAAGGCGCCAGAAAAAGAGCTCGAAACGCCACGAGTTAGAGTTACGTCATTAGCGGGAAACAAGGTGGACGACAACTTGTACTTCCCTGCGGTTGCGAATGCAGCGGATCGCTCTCATTTGAGCTTCAGAGTGGCAGGAGAAGTCAGCCGCATCATGGTAAAAGAGGGCGACAAAGTCACGAAGGGTGATGTTATTGCAACGCTAGATCCCACTGACTATGAGTTGGATGTAGATAATGCGAGTGCGCGTTTTTCTGTTGTCGACAGTCAGTATCGCCGCTCACGCCCTTTGGTTGATAAAGGCCTATTAGCTAAGTCTCAGTTTGATGAAATTGCAGCACAACGACAAATCGCCTTAGCTGAGCTTCAGTTAGCCAAACTTCGTCTATCATTTACTGCCTTAAAAGCGCCCGTGGATGGGATTATTTCGCGAGTTAATATCGACCAATTCGAAAATGTTCAAGTCGGACAGCATATCGTTAATATTCACAGCTTGGAGCGAGTCGAAGTGTTGATTCAGCTTCCAGACCGCCTCTATGTGAACCAACCGCCAACGGAAGAAAGACTCACAGCGATCAAAGCATTGGTGCGCGTGCCCAGCGGTAACGAATATAACGCGACGGTAAAAGAATTTACGACCGAACCCGATCCAACAACAGGTACGTTTACTGTCACACTGTCGCTTCCTATGCCGGAAGAAGAGTACATCCTAGATGGTATGGCTGTTGAGGTAACGTCTAAAGACGAGAATGTTGGGCTTGATCTCAACCTAGGAATTAATGTCCCTATCGAAGCCATTTTTAATGCGGACGGTGACGAGCTGGGGCGCGAAAACAAATTTGTTTGGGTACTGAATGACGACAATACGGTATCGCGCAAACAGGTGCGAGCAGGTAAGGCATCTAAAACGTCCATTCAAATCCTTGATGGTCTCATGCTCAAAGACAAAGTTGTGATTGCCGGTGTTTCTCGATTAAGGGATGGCATGAAAGTGGAAGTGATACAGGAAATGGCTACGCAGGAGGCCGGTCTATGAGCGATCTTAATAAATCAGTGCCTCAAAGTGATGATGATGTGACCGGTATTGCTGCGTACTTCATCCGAAATCGCGTCATCAGTTGGATGGTCGCACTGATATTTTTGATTGGTGGTATCGCCGCATTCTTTGGTTTAGGGCGTCTTGAGGACCCTGCTTTTACTATTAAAGATGCGATGGTAGTGACCTCTTACCCTGGTGCGACACCGCAACAAGTCGAAGAAGAAGTGACGTATCCAATCGAAAAAGCGATTCAGCAGCTTACTTATGTTGATGAAGTAAATTCGATTTCTAGCCGAGGCTTATCTCAAATCACGGTCACGATGAAGAACAATTATGGCCCTGATGATCTACCACAAATTTGGGATGAGTTGCGCCGTAAAGTGAACGACCTTAAAGGGACGTTGCCTCCAGGTGTGAATGAACCTCAAGTGATCGATGATTTTGGTGATGTTTACGGGATTTTGTTAGCGGTGACTGGCGACGGTTATAGCTATAAAGAACTACTGGATTACGTCGATTACTTACGCCGAGAGCTCGAACTGGTTGATGGCGTGAGTAAAGTTTCGGTATCTGGGCAACAGCAAGAGCAAGTGTTCATCGAAGTATCGATGAAAAAATTGAGCAGTATAGGTCTTGCTCCGGATACCGTGTTTAATCTTCTTTCGACGCAAAACGTAGTTTCTGACGCAGGAGCGATCAGAATTGGTGATGAGTACATCAGAATTCAGCCGACTGGCGAGTTCCAGAGTGTGGATGAGCTAAGCGATTTGTTGATTACTGAGTCGGGTGCTCAGGGGCTCATCTTCTTGAAAGATGTGGCGGAAATAAAACGTGGTTACGTAGAAGTCCCGAATAATATTATTAATTTTAACGGCAGCCTCGCACTAAACGTGGGTGTTTCTTTTGCTGAAGGCGTCAACGTCGTTGAAGTCGGAAAAGCGTTTGATCATCGCCTTGCAGAGCTAAAGTACCAACAACCTGTTGGTATCGAAATCTCGGAAATTTACAGTCAGCCTAAAGAGGTGGATAAATCGGTTAGCGGTTTTGTTGTCAGCTTGGCTCAAGCTGTCGGTATCGTCATTATCGTACTTCTGTTCTTTATGGGGCTACGTTCAGGTCTGCTTATCGGTTTAATTTTACTGCTGACGGTGTTGGGTACGTTCATTTTCATGAAGTATCTCGCGATAGATTTGCAGCGGATTTCATTAGGTGCCTTGGTTATCGCGTTAGGTATGTTGGTGGACAATGCAATCGTCGTGGTTGAGGGGATTTTGATTGGTACGCAAAAAGGGCGAACTCGACTCCAAGCGGCGACTGACATCGTTACCCAAACCAAGTGGCCATTACTTGGGGCAACTGTGATTGCGGTAACTGCATTTGCGCCCATTGGACTGTCTGAAGACTCGACGGGCGAATACTGTGGCACTTTATTTACGGTTCTGCTGATCTCTTTAATGTTGAGCTGGTTTACCGCTATCTCGTTGACACCATTCTTTGCTGACATCTTCTTTAAAGGCCAGAAGATTAAACAAGGTGAAGGGGAAGAAAATGATCCATATAACGGGGTTATTTTCGTTATTTATAAAAAGTTTCTTCAGTTTTGTATGCGTCGTGCTTGGTTTACCGTTGTGGTGCTGATTGCGGGATTAGCGGCAAGTGTTTATGGATTTACTTTTGTGAAGCAAGCGTTTTTCCCATCGTCGACAACGCCTATTTTTCAGTTAGATGTATGGATGCCAGAAGGAACTGATATTCGAGCAACCAACACAACGCTTAAAGAGTTAGAAAGTTGGTTAGCTAAGCAAGAGCATGTTGACCATATCACGACGACCGCGGGTAAAGGCTTACAGCGCTTCATGTTAACGTACGCGCCAGAGAAAAGTTATGCGGCTTATGGTGAGATAACCACTCGTATGGAAAACTACGAAGCGTTAAAACCATTAATGGCGAAGTTTCGAGAGTATTTAAAAGCCAACTACCCAGAAATCAATTACAAGCTCAAACAGATTGAGTTAGGCCCTGGTGGTGGTGCAAAAATTGAAGCGCGCATTATTGGTTCAGATCCAACCGTCCTTCGTACGATAGCCGCTCAGGTCAAGGACATCATGTACGCCGATCCTCAGGCAACAAATATCAGGCATGATTGGCGTGAACGAACCCAAGTTCTTGAACCGCAGTTTAACGAGAGTCAGGCACGTCGCTATGGCATTACAAAATCAGATGTCGATGACTTCTTGTCCATGTCATTCTCTGGAATGACGATAGGCCTTTACCGAGACGGCACGACGCTCATGCCTATCGTGGCTCGCTTACCTGAAGATGAACGTATTGATATTCGTAACATCGAAGGCATGAAAATATGGAGTCCAGCACAGAGTGAGTTTATTCCACTTCAACAAGTCACAATGGGTTACGACATGCGTTGGGAGGATCCTATTATTGTGCGTAAGAACCGTAAGCGTATGCTCACTGTGATGGCAGACCCTGATATTCTAGGTGAAGAAACCGCATCGACGTTGCAAAAACGTTTACAGCCCCAAATCGAAGCGATTCAAATGCCTCCTGGCTATTCACTAGAGTGGGGTGGTGAATACGAATCTTCTGGTGATGCTCAAGAGTCACTGTTTACTACTATGCCAATGGGGTACTTGTTCATGTTCTTGATCACTGTATTCCTATTTAACTCTATCAAAGAGCCACTCATTGTTTGGCTTACCGTGCCGCTGGCGTTAATTGGTGTCACTACCGGTTTGTTGGCACTCAACACGCCGTTTGGTTTTATGGCATTGCTCGGCTTCTTAAGCTTATCGGGAATGGTGCTCAAAAATGGCATCGTATTACTGGACCAGATTGAAATTGAAATGAAGTCCGGTAAAGAGGCTTATGACGCGGTCGTTGATGCTGCGGTAAGTCGCGTCCGTCCCGTTTGTATGGCTGCTATCACGACGATCCTTGGTATGATCCCACTGTTGCCAGATATTTTCTTCAAACCAATGGCGGTTACGATTATGTTTGGTTTGGGTTTTGCGACAGTCCTGACACTGATTGTCGTGCCAGTGTTGTATCGTTTGTTCCATAAAGTGGCAGTACCGAAAAAGGCTTAGTGCTACTGATATAACGATGAAAAATATCGCGCCTCTAGCTCATCAGTTAGAGGCGCTTTTTAAGGAAGAATAATGACAGAACAAAAAACGTGTGCGTGGGCGATGAATCACCCATTAGAGCGCGAATATCATGATTCCGAATGGGGCGTGCCAGTATATGACGACCAAGTCCTGTTTGAATTTATTACGTTGGAAGGTGCGCAAGCCGGGCTTAGTTGGATCACCATCCTTAAAAAGCGCGAAGGTTACAGAGAAGCGTTCGAGAATTACGATCTAGATGCGTTGGAACAAAGAAATGAAGAACGCGCTGAATACATCGTGGAAAACTTCGATGTTGTGAGACATCGCGGAAAGATTAACTCGGTATTCAGTAATGCCAAAGCGGCCAAAGCGTTAATTGCTGAATACGGGAGTTTATCAGACGCGTTGTGGCAGTTCGTGGATGGCGAACCAATCGTCAATCAATGGCAACATATGAGTGACGTACCAGCTTCGACAGAGCAATCCAAAGCCATGAGTAAATTCCTAAAAAAGAAAGGCTTCAAGTTTGTCGGTGAAACCATCTGTTATGCTTTCATGCAAGCCGTCGGCATGGTGGATGACCATATCGTTGGATGTCCTAAAAAGCAGAATAAGTAACGTTTGGCTATTAAGCTAATGTTGTTAGTTCTGGCTATCATGAATACGTTCCAAAGCTTCGATTCGACGCCATTGAGTGGCATCGAAGCTTTGTTTTCTTAAAGCAATGATTTCTGCCTGTTTTTCGTCTTGCCCTAGAAAATCCCTATTCAGAATATTTTGACGCTGCTTTAAGTAAGTGGCGAGTTGAGTCTCAAATGATGCTCTTTGCTCATCAAGCTTTTGCAGCCTCTGCGCTCCGGCATCTCCTACCAGAGCAACACGGGCGATGTACTTATCTTGTGAATCAAGCTGAGAAGCTTGCTCGAGCTGCTCTGCTAATGCGTTATTGCGTTCACTTTCTCGTATGTAATCCGGTTGTTCTGATAACGCTTGATTGAGAAGGTGTGTTTGACTCTCGATATCCGATGCCTGTGTTTTAATCGTCAGCTTTTCTAAAGCAAGTTGGCGAAGTCGGTTTTCTTCGTCAAACAATTGGGTTATCTGCACCTCGTTAAAGTATTGAAGCTGTAAGTTCAGTATTGCTTCATTCAGCATGGTTAACTGTTCAAGCGTTAGGTGGTTGTGCTCAAAAGGCTCTAATGCAGTGAGTGCTTGCTTGTAGGAAAGGTAGGCTTGAAAAAGTGTGGCATCAATATTCAGAGTTTGCTTTGCTAAAGTGTCATCATTGACTTCCGCTTTGATCGTATCGAGATCTTCTTCGCCCAGCCGGCTAAGAGAATATTCGAAGAAGTCTTTTGGTGAAGAGACATCGGCGGCTATATCTTGCTGAGATTGCGAATGGTTAGAGGTTATCTCTTGTTGTTTGTCGCTTTGCAACAGAGAAAGCGCTCCCACGCCAAATATCGAGAGCAGGATAAAAGTGGTGAGAGCGACTTTCTTCATTGTGATGACCTCTTATAAACCTTGAAGTTTGAGACGATTTGCATGTTGGCGATAAAGCGTGACTGGATCGGTTTCAAAAAGATGATGAATACCGAGTAGACCGTTAATTTCATCCAAATGGTTCATTTGATAATCATCACGTATGACTTTGCCCAAATGTGTGCTGCACGCACCAACTAAGCCATCATTTGGCCCATCAAAGGCTAAGCCAAGTACCATCATGGCAGCGTCGGTCGGATCGAAAACGTTTGTAAAAGTGGATGATCCGGTCCATGAGTAGTAATAAACGCCATTTGAAGCCAGAAAGTCACCATTACCACATTCACTGGTAGGGACTCCCTCCGGGTAGTGTTGGTTAAACGCTAATGATCCTTCCGTGGTTAATGCTGCTAGTGAGGCTAAAGGGTCTTGGTCGAGATCAGAACCACCTGATAGAAGATTAATAAGAGTAGTTAAGCCTTGCGCCAGTTTTACCGCGAGCTGCTCACTACCCGAACCCTCAGATACGGTGCCACGAACTAAATCTGCTACTTTAGACCCTTTATTAACGCCTCCTATACTCGTAACTGATGCGACTAGGTCAGGACGGACAGAGGCAACATAGCGCGTTGTTGGACCACCATGACTGTGACCAATGAGATTGACTTTCTCTGCGCCTGTTGCTGCAAGTAAGGTTTCAACTTGAGCAAGCAGTTGCTCCCCTCGAACTTCGCTGCTATTGGTCGCGGATACCTGTGCAACATAAACCGTAGCGCCATCTTTTGTTAAGGAATGTGGTATTCCGAAAAAGTAATCAACGCCTGCCAGGGTATCAAAACCAAACAAACCGTGAACCAGAACAATCGGATACTTGGTTTGGGTATAACCTGTTGCAGCGTGTACGGAGGTTATTGGGACGGTAACTAAGGTAAAAAGCATTAGCGCTATAAATTTGAGTTTCAAAACTATCTCCTTGTGGTATGACCTCTTATGAATGATAAAAAGTAGGAGAGAAACTCTAAATTTGGAAAGCCTATTTGTGGCACATTATTTCATTCTGTGACTGCTCAATTGAAAAACAACACAAATGATTAACATTAATTAATGGTTCGGGTGAATGTTAGTTAATTCTAATTAAGTCAGGGGCTTATAAAAACGCCCCGCAATGCAGGGCGATTCAATCATTGTTATAGGGAGGCTTCTTTTTCAAGCATTAAGGCATTATAACGCGCAAAACCAGCCTCTAAATCAGCGATCAAGTCATTTACGTCTTCTAAGCCAATATGAATACGAACCAAAGTACCTTCAAAGTGTGGGTGAGCTATGGTTCTCAGGCTGTTAAAGCTCTTAGGTTCGTTAGCTAGAATGAGGCTTTCATAACCGCCCCAAGAGTAACCCATACTGAAGTGTTTCATACCATCAAGCAGAGCCGTCGTCGCTTTTGGATAAGACGTTTTGAGAACAAATGAAAACAAGCCGTTTCCGCCTGTGAAATCTCGTTTGAAAAACTCATGGCCAGGGCTTGTTTCTAAAGCTGGATGGCGGACATGATCAACTTCTGGGCGAGAAGCGAGCCACTGAGCGACTTTTAAACTGCTTTCTGCGTGCTGTCTTAGGCGAACATCCAACGTGCGAATACCTCGAAGACCTAGGTATGCGTCGTCAGGAGAAACGCACTGACCCATCAGGTAGCTTTGTTCACGAAGCTGACCCCAATACTTTTCAGAAGCCACAGCAGTACCTAGCATGACATCTGAATGTCCAACGATATACTTAGTTGCCGCTTGAATGGAAATGTCTACGCCATGCTCGAAAGGAGAGAAGTTCACGCCAGCTCCCCATGTATTGTCTAGCATCACGATGATATCTTGCTCATGGGCAATGCGTGCTAATGTAGGTACATCTTGGACTTCCATGGTTATTGAACCAGGAGACTCCAAGAAAAGGACTTTGGTATTCGGCTGAATCAAGTCTCGGATACCTTCACCGATCATTGGGTCATAATAGGTGGTTTCGATGCCCATTTTCTTCATGATGGTGTTACAAAAGTCACGAGTTGGTTCGTAACAAGTGTCCACCATTAGAATGTGATCGCCAGTTTCAACGAAAGAGAGGATGGCATTTGAAATTGCTGCCGTTCCACAAGGGTAAAGCGCGCAACCAGCTCCACCTTCAATCTCAACCATTGCGTCTTGGAAAGCAAAGTGCGTGTTGGTGCCTCGGCGACCATAAAACAATGTTTTGTTTGCACGATTAATGGTGGCTTGGTTCTTTTCTGCAACGGTATTGAATACCACGGTTGAAGCGCGTTGAACGGGTGGGTTTACAACACCATTTGTCCACTTTTTATCGCGGCCAGCGGTAATGAGTTTGGTTTTTTTTCCCTCTGACATAAAAGTTCCCTGTCTTAAATATTGCGGTTTTGAATATTTAAAACATGGACGACGTAGGTTATGCAAGGGAAAAGTCAACTATCAGCCAATAACAGCCAAGATGAACAGGTAATGATGTCGAGAGGTATCGTGTAGATAGGGAGCTAAAAGAACAAACCTCCAGCAGGATGCATGTAGCGCTGGAGGTTTTTTAGTCGGTGTATTTGAGGTATTAGAGGAGTGGGTTGAAGAGATAGAACACTCGCTCTAAGAACCGAGAAAATAGGCTCCTTTTCTCCCATTCTTCCAATACAACAGTGTGAGATTGCTTAATATAGCTATCTTGTAACCAAGACATTTGCTTGGTGAACTCTTCGTCATCAACGGCGAGGGTCACTTCGAAGTTCAGCCACAAGCTGCGCATATCCATGTTTACGGTGCCAACTAAACAGAATTGGTCGTCAATTACGACAGATTTTGTATGCAGCAAACCACCATAAAACTCATAAATCTTGACCCCTGCACTCAAGAGCTCACTATAAAAAGCGCGTGACGCCCATTGCACCATCATAGAGTCATTTTTATGTGGAATAATGAGTTCAACGTCAATGCCTCGTTGTGCTGTCATCTTTAACGTTTCGAGTAAATCAGCATTGGGCACGAAATATGGTGTTGTGATTCGTACCGAGCGATTGGCTTGGTTTATTGCCAATGTTAATACTTGATAGATCAGATATTCCGGCATACCTGGGCCAGAAGGCACAACCTGAATAGGGTGTTGGAATTCACTCTCATCGATCTTGCATTCAGGTAGTCTTGGTAAATGACGTTCGCCAGTTTCGACTTCCCAATCCCAACAGTGGATGGCACTCAATACGTTTACCGTTGGTCCCGTAATGCGAACCATGATGTCCACCCAATGCCCGACGCCACTGTTTTGCTTGAAGTAAGCCGGGTCAACCAGGTTCATTGAACCGGTATAAGCAATTTCATCATCAATTACGATGATCTTGCGATGTTGGCGAAGATCAAGACGACGTAAGAAAATACGCCACATCTTCACTTCTAGCGCTTGAATAACTTCAATTCCAGCATCCTGCATCATTCGATACCAAGGGCTTCTGAAAAAACGCGGACTACCTGCTGAATCGAGCAATAGCTTGACATCTACGCCGCGTTTAGCCGCTTGGATAAGTGCAGAAGCGACAGAGTCAGCCAAACCACCTGGATGCCAAATGTAGAATACCATTCGAATACTGCTCTGCGCGTTTTCGATGTCTTCAATAATGGAATGCAAAATCTCATTAGGTGACTGTTGCAGCGACAATGTATTACCGCTCAATGCGGGAAGACCAAGGCGGTTGTTACAAAGTTCATCAATTCGGTAGATGTGCCTTCCCATCGTTTCTGGGTTGTGCGCGTTACAGTCGTTCAACTGACTGAACCACTTCTCGAATGGTGTAAACATCTCTTTCGCACGTTCGGCTCGCTTTCTGCCTAAGTTCAGTTCACCGAAGAGGAAATAACATGCGACACCCAGAACGGGAAGGATATAAATGATCATTAGCCAAGCTAAAGACACGCTCACTGCACGGCGCTTTAAAACGACACGAATGGTCACACCTGCGACCAGTAACCAATATAGCCCGATGCCAGCTAAAGTAAGAAAGTGATAAAACTTGTCCATATACGCTCAGAGTAATATGCCCTTCTAGGATATTAAGCATAAAAGTGGGTTGGGGGAATAGATTTCCCATTCAGACGTGGGATTGACCTTATATGAGGAACGAATTTCATAACAGCTGATTCTGTTATTTTAATGTGAAAAATAAGGTCATTCTTTAACTTTTGAACAAAAAAGCAGCATTTAACCTGCGTAACTCGACACTTGTGCGATAAATGTACTTTTTTGGGGTTCCAATTTTAAAGGGGAGCTGCTTTACTTTCTAGACATAGTGCGTCGAACGCTTATTTTATAAGTGTACAATAATTTTTACATAAACTTTTTAGACGCCTATCTCTATGCATACACAACAAACTAATTTTGGAGAAAAAGCGTGGCTACAACTAATACAGCAGCACCACGTGATACGTGGGGGTCTAAACTAGGCTTCGTAATGGCAGCAGCGGGTTCCGCTGTCGGTTTAGGCAATATATGGAAATTCCCTTACACAGCAGGTGAGAGTGGCGGCGGTGCATTCGTTGCTATCTATCTTATCTTTGTAATTTTTATCGGTTTTAGCGTGATGCTGACAGAGTTCGCTATTGGTCGTAAGACAGGTCTTTCTGCCGTAGGTGCATTCAAAACAACTGACCGACGCTGGACGTTCACTGGCGTTATGGGAGTTTTCAGTGGTCTTTTGATCATGGGCTTCTACCCTGTGGTTGGTGGTTGGGCATTGGCCTACATCTTTAAAGTGGGCGGTGGTCTACTCAGCGCGCCAGAAGCAATTGGCGACAGTTTTGGCGGTTTCATCTCAGATCCGATTCAACCTTTAATGTGGATGGGTGTTTACCTGTTCCTTAACGTCATGATCGTGATGAAAGGGATTTCGGGTGGTATTGAGAAAGCCGGTAAGGTTCTGATGCCGCTTCTGTTCTTAATCCTAATCGTTGTTTCTGTTAAGGGCTTAATGCTGCCAGGTGCAATGGCTGGCCTTGAGTTCTTATTCATGCCGGACTTTTCTAAAGTCGACAGCAACGTGGTTCTTGCTGCACTAGGACAGGCGTTCTTCTCACTTAGCTTAGGTATGGGTTGTATGATGACGTACGGTTCTTACCTGAAGAAGAAAGAGAACCTAGTTCAAACAACCGGTATGGTTACAGCGATGGATACTGGTGTCGCGATTCTTGCTGGTGTTGCTATGTTCCCAGCAATGTTTGCCTTTGGCATGGAGCCTGCGGCAGGCCCTGGTCTTGTATTCGTTGTCGTTCCTCAGCTATTTGCTGAAATGGGCGGAGTGATTGGGTTGCTATTCGCGTTGCTATTTTTCATCGGTTTGACGGTGGCGGCATTAACTTCTTCAGTATCACTATTGGAAGTTGTCGTGTCTTACCTAATCGACGAGAAAGGCATGAAGCGCTCTAACGCAGTTCTGTCTGCAAGCGCAGTTATGGCGGCATTATGTATTTTTGCGTCACTATCGTTAGGTGGAATGGGACCAACGCTGTTTGGTACCGGTGCCTTTGATATCTTCGACTTGCTAACGGACAAAATCTTCTTAGCGGTTGGTGGTATGTTGGTTTGTATCTTTGCTGGATGGCGCCTAAGCCGTGCTGAGCTAGAAAAAGAGATCACTAATGACGGCGAAGTATCCTTCCCGCTATTTGGATTGTGGTACAACCTAGTTAAATACCTGATTCCTGTTGCGATTGCTATTGTTGCCTTCATGGGGATTAAGTCTGGCTTTGACAGTGGCAAAGGTGAAATCATGCTGCTGGGTATCGCAATCATTGGTCTTGCTGGCATTTTCTCTAAGAAGCTTTAGCAAAGACCTTAGGGCAAGCCTCGATAGCTTTGTCCGGTAACTTATGTATACTGCTGGCTCCAAACGTGGAGCCAGTTTTTTATGTTCGATATTCTACATACCCATCCCGATTTTCTGATCATCAATAAGCATCCCAACGTCTCTGTTCATAGAGACGATGGCGACACAATGCTGCTGCAAGAAGTGGCTAAGCAGAGTGGTGATCAGCAGCTCTATCTTATCCATCGCTTGGATAAAATGACATCGGGTATTCTGCTCCTCGGACGTAACGCCAAAGCGGCCAGTGCGTTATCGCAAGCCTTCGCTGACCGCCAAGTAGAAAAGTTCTACCTAGCGATTGGCTCTAAAAAGCCGAAAAAGAAACAAGGTTTGGTCGTTGGTGATATGGAGCGTTCGCGCCGTTCATCATGGAAGCTGGTCAACAGCAAAAATAACCCAGCCGTTACCCAGTTTTTCTCTCTTGCGGCAGAGCCCGGAGAGCGTTTATTTTTATGTAAGCCGCACACTGGTAAAACGCATCAAATCCGCGTGGCATTAAAATCGGTTGGCTCAGGTATTGTTGGCGACCCGATTTACAATGCAGGCAATGAGGCTGATCGCGGTTATCTGCATGCATTTTCACTTTGCTTCCAATACCGAGATGAGCAATATCGCTTTGTTTGCGATCCACGAGAATACAAAGTGCTTGGTAACAAATGGCACAGTGAAATCGTCTCTCAGGGTTTGGATACTTGGCTTTCCCCCTGGGAACTGAACTGGCCTACGATCAAATAACCGTCACAAAGAAAACTAATAAGAGAACTCGATGCAAGCATCACAACTTTCGCTGTTTTTTCAGCATCTAGAAACCGAGCTCGCGCAAGCTCCGAATGAAATTCGTCGACTGTTTCACGGTCGTGGCCGTCGTTTTGAAGGTCTAGAGCAAATCACCTGTGACTGGTTACAAGGTCAGTTGATCATCAACTTGTTTAAAGAAGTCGACGACGCGTTTCTCGCTGAGCTGAAAAGCGGCCTCAATGCGTTGGCACAATCACAACTGTGGGCAAATAAGCAAGGCCGCACTATGGTTCTTCAGCACCGTTATGCCGATGGTGCGCCTTCAGAAGTGCTTGTCGGTGAATTAGACGCTCGCCCTGTCGTTGAAGAAAGCGGTTTGAAATACCAATTGGATATTGGCCGCAACCAAAACTTCGGTCTGTTTTTGGACATGCGCTACGGTCGTGATTGGGTACGCGAAAATGCGAAGCATAAGAACGTGCTTAACTTGTTTGCTTACACGTGTGGCTTTTCTGTCGCTGCCATTGCCGGTGGCGCAGATAAAGTGGTTAACGTCGACATGGCGAAAGCGTCGCTGTCTAAAGGTCGTGAGAACCACAAGCTAAATGGTCATAACATCAACCAGGTAAGCTTTATGGGGCACGATATCTTTAAATCTTGGGGTAAGATTAAGAAATCTGGTCAGTATGATTTGATCATTATCGATCCGCCTTCATTCCAGAAAGGCAGCTTTGCGCTGACTAAAGACTACAAAAAGATTCTACGTCGATTGCCGGATTTGTTGGCAGAAGGCGGTCAAGTGATGGCATGTGTGAACTCACCATCTGTGACAAGCGACTTCTTGATTGAAAGCATGAAAGAAGAAGCGCCAGAGTTGACATTCCGTGAGCGTCTGGATAACCCACCAGAGTTTATGGACGTAGACAGCGAAGCAGCATTGAAAGTGTTGCTGTTTAGCGAGAAGCAATGACGACGAAACGAAAGTTGTACCTATCTATAATACCAGCCGTTTGAGTAAGGCTGGCATCTCCGCGATACCCCGTCAATCTGAATAGCGAGACGCGAGTGTGATTCAGAGTCTATTATCAGAGTGAGTTATTCCTAACACGCTGATATTAGATTCCTGATCTCGCCTAGGCTCGTCGGAATGACGGGAAACAATAAAAGTTCGATACCAGCAGCATTAACCGATCTGCACTTCAAGATCCGCTTCGATGATTGATGAGCAGGCGAGCACATAGCCTTGTTCAATTTCTTCTGGCGTCAATGTTTCTAGGCTAGTGGAAGAGACGTTGCCTTTACGAACCTTGCATTTGCACGAGCCACAAATCCCGCTTCGACAAGCGACGATTAATGGTAAACCTGCGCCTTCGAGCACATCGGCCAGTACCTGACCTTTTTGAGCATCGATGCTTTGAGCAAAATCAGGAACAGAAACGTTAACCGTCTCATCGGAGACCGATGATTCTGCGCCAGTCGCTGGCGTAAAACTCTCTTGGTAGAAGTTCGTCATGTCAAAACCAAGGTCATTCAAATAGCCGTGAACATCTTGCATAAACTGGCTTGGACCACACAGGTAAACGGTGCGCTGTTTGAAATCAGGAGCAAGCTCTTTAAGCCAGTCGGCATTCAAACGACCTTGTGGATGCGATGTTCCTTCGCGGTTTTTCAGCAACAACTTTAAATTGAAGTTGGGATACACAGCGTCTAACGTTTCTAGCTGATCGTAGTAAATCGTCTCTTCTGGGCTGCGTGCAATATGAAGAAATGCGATGTCCACATCGTTGTCGTTTTCATCTTGATTACTCAGCCAGTGCTTTGCCATCGAAAATACGGGCGTGACGCCGCAACCTGCACTGATAAGCAAGGCTTTTGTTTCGCCATCACGTAACACGGGTGGATGGTCGATGCAGTTAAATTCGCCTGCTGGTGGTAATGCTTGAACAGTATCACCGAGCAGCAGCGAGTCAACGATGTAGTTCGATACTTTACCGCCAGATACTCGTTTGATGGTGAGTTGAAGGTGATCGTCTTCATTGATCGAGCTGATTGAATAGGCACGAAACTCCATTTTTCCATCAATTTCGACGCCCAAGTTAATAAACTGGCCAGGCTTAAACTGAAACAGAAGTGATTCGGTTAGTTCGGCCAATTTTATGCTGACGGTGTCGTGTGTTTCGAAGTATTTGTCGATGCAACGGAGTGTGACGGGTTGGTTACCTTGCCATTCAAAAAACATAACAATCTCTTTGGTTGTGGCTATTTTTGGTTCGAAATAGATAGCGCCTCCGCGTAAGGAGGCGCGTAACAAGCAAGTTTATTAAGCTGCTAGGATGGCTTTTAGATCATCCTGAACATTGCCAATACTGCGCATATCGAACTTCTCTTGGATGATGGCGATTAGGTTTGGCGTTAGGAATGCCGGTGCAGTAGGGCCTGTGTAAATGCCTTTCACGCCCAATGCAAATAGCGTTAGCAAGATAACGATCGCTTTTTGCTCGAACCAAGAAAGCACAAGCGTGAGTGGCAGTTCATTGATGTCACAGTCAAACTCTTTCGCCAGTGCAAGTGCAAGCTGGATTGCAGAGTAAGCATCGTTACATTGGCCCACATCCAATAGGCGAGGAATGCCGTTGATATCGCCAAACGTATTCTTGTTGAAGCGGAACTTACCACACGCCAAGGTCAGGATTAGCGTGTCTTCTGGTGCTTCAGCCGTAAAATCGGTGTAGTAGCTACGTTCCGCTTTATCGCCGTCACAACCGCCGACTAGGAAGAAGTGCTTGATGTTGCCTTGCTTCACTTGGTCGATAACCGCAGGGGCGGCGTTCATCAGTGCATTTCGACCAAAACCAACCGTGATGTGGTGTTCGATTTCATCGTGTTGGAAACCATCTTGCGCTAGAGCACATTCAATCACTTGGCTAAAATCATCGCCTTCGATGTGAGCCACACCAGGCCAGCCAACAATACTACGAGTGAATAAACGGTCTGCGTATTGACCCACATTTGGATTCAACAAGCAGTTTGACGTCATTACGATTGCGCCAGGGAAGTTTGCGAATTCTTTCTGTTGGTTTTGCCATGCGCTGCCGTAGTTGCCGACAAGATGAGGATATTTCTTCAGCTCAGGGTAGCCGTGTGCAGGCAGCATTTCACCGTTGGTATAAACGTTAATGCCTTTGCCTTCAGTCTGTTGCAGGATTTTTTCTAGGTCATGCAAATCATGGCCAGAAACAAGAATACATTTGCCTTTTACTGGCTTGACGTTCACCGTGGTTGGTTCTGGATGGCCGAAGGTCATTGTTTCACCTTGGTCGAGCATTTCCATCACTTTGTAGTTCATCAGGCCGATGCGCATTGAGCAATCAAGTAGTTCGCCGAGATCTTCAGGGTCTGTGCCCAACCACGCCATGATTTCATGGTATTCGGCATAGATATCGTTGTTGGTTTGCTCAAGAACACGTGCGTGCTCCATGTACGCGGCTGCACCCTTAAGGCCGTATAGGCAAAGTAGGCGTAGGCCAATCACATCTTCATGTACTTGGTCCTTACCACGGTTAACCGCGACTTGAGGAGCAAAAGCTAAGATTGCTTCTGCGCTATTTGGTAGCTCAAAGTGAGCAACAACAGGGATGTCAGCAACTTCGGTATCGGCGAGTGTTGCAGCAGACATTACTTGCTCTTTTAGCAATGCTTTGTACGTTGCCGCTTGAGAAGTTAGCTCTAGGACACGTTCAGGGTCAAAGTTTACGTTCGTCAATGTAGAGAAAAATGCCTTTGGTGCCCATTGGTTGATTTCATCGTTAATGATGTTGAATTCAAGTGCTTTTGATGCCCAAAAAGAAACCCCTTGCAGTGTGTAAACCAACACGTCTTGAAGGTCAGATACTTCAGAAGTTTTACCACACATACCTTGTGCAAAAGAACAACCTTTAACAGCAGGGGTTTGAATTGTCTGTTCACATTGAATACAGAACATATTGGGTTCTCCAGTGATTGTTTTAATAGTCGTGATGTTGACCACTAGAGAGCAGAATGCGTGCCAATTATTATCTTGTTGATTTGTATTGAATTTTATCAGATTTAGGAGAGTGGTTGATGTGATTAAGACAACGCAGCTGATGTCTTAATCACATCGGCTTCTTGTGGTCGGTTATTTATTGATCCCGAGCTTTTTACCCATCCGATATAAGTTCCCTCGATCTATTTGTAAAAACTCCGCTGCTTTTGCCCAAACGCCACCAGTTTGGCTCAAAGCATGTTCAATTAAATCACGTTGATAGCTTTCTATTAGCTCTCGCATTGGTTGGCTTTCTTTAGGCAGATAATGCGATGTGTTTTTTACATCATCGAGAGCCAATGAGGTGTCGAAATGGTTAAGCATGATCGTGCTTGCGCCTTGTTGAATGGCGTGTAAAGCCGCGCGAGTTAAAGTGTGTTCGAGCTCGCGCACGTTTCCGTACCAAGGTAAAGATTCCAATTGAGTCAACACTTTAGGGTGAACGTGCAGATTGGGTGCATTGAATTGTTGGCGTACTTTTTCCAACAAATATCCTGCTAAAACGGGAATATCCCCGTCACGGGCACGCAGTGGGGGGACTTGGATTGGGAACACGTTCAAACGGTGGAAAAGGTCTGCTCGAAACGTGCCAGCTTCGACCTCTTTTTCTAGTTGTCGATTGGTCGCTGCGATGATGCGCACATTGACCATCAAATGCTGATCGCTACCTACACGTTGCAGCTCGCCTTGCTGAATTACGCGCAGCAATTTTGCTTGCAAAATCAAAGGCAGTTCGCCCACTTCATCAAGGAAAATCGTTCCACCGTCTGCCAGTTCAAACTTACCGGCACGGTGGCTATTAGCACCTGTAAATGCGCCTTTGACATGGCCAAACAGTTCACTTTCAGCCAGACCTTCAGGCAGGGCCGCACAGTTTACGTAAATCATCGGCTTATCGCTACGATGAGATTGCGCGTGCACCGAGTGCGCGACCAGTTCTTTACCAGTACCGGTCTCTCCTGTGATAAGTACCGCGTAATCTGATTGAGAAACGGTCGCAATGTTGTTTCGTAACTGGTTGATCTGCGGACTCAAACCCACCATTTCGCCATGTTGAGAACGGGCTTGCTGGATAAGGGTTTGAGTGACGCTTTTTTGCTTCTGGTTTTGTGCTTTGAGTGCTTTTAATTGCGCAATGTTACGCAATGTCGCAGCGGTCAAAGCCGCAAAGGTTTCGATAGCGACAGGATCGATGCCATCAAACGCGCCCACCGTTAGTGCATCCATCGTTAGTGCGCCAACAAGTTGGCCTTCGACATACAAGCTAAAGCCCATGCAATCGTGAACATCAATGCATTGGTCTTCAGTTAATAGTGTGCCGTCGAAAGGATCCGGCAGTGAACAATCGGCATCGAAACGCACCGGTTCACGGCTATGAATAATGGCATCTAAGCGAGGGTGCGCCTTGGGGAAATAGCGACGACCTAAGACCGAGCTGGATAAGCCTTTTACCGCGACAGGAGTTAGAAAACCATCCTCATCGAAGATAAACAGGCAGCTCGCATCACATGGGAATACTTGCGCGACCCCATCAATGAGATTTTGATATTGCTGCTCGTGAGAGCGATTTGAGCTGAGGTTTAGCGCGATATTAAGGAGTACGTGGTCAACAGTCGGAGTCATAACAAGCCCAAAGTTATCTGGAATGGGCTCATGCTAGCAACTTGATGTCATTTGAACATCGAAAGGTGTGGGAGATTGATGTTCCATTGACGACGATCAAGTTTGATACGAAAAGAAACGCGCAAGTTAACAAGCCAGTGATGTAAGCTTGCGCGGGTTAGGTGTTTGAATTAAAGCAGGCCAAAGGTTTGGTTTGTCCGAATTAACGAGGAACGACTCTAGCGTCATTACCAGAAACATTGATTTGGACCGCTTGGCCTGGTTGGAAAATCATGTTTGGATTTGCTTCTTGAACAATAGAGATAATCTTTCCGTCCTCTAAACGAATGGTCAGATTCACGCCATTTCTTTTCGCGGTTGCTTCAGCCGCTTTGCTGCCTGCATAGCCACCCAATAGACCACCACCAATGGCAGCGATATCCGAGCCAGAACCGCCCCCAACTTTTGAGCCTAATATCCCGCCCACGGCAGCACCAGCGATGGTGCCAATGGCATTGGATTGGGTAGAGGCATCAATGGTTACGGGTTCTACTTTTTCTACTGTGCCGTAGTAAACCTGCTGAACTTTGCGAGTGTCGGATGAGCCGTATGCATCTCCGTACGGGTTAGGTGAGCTACAGCCGCCAAGCACGAGCGCACAAGTAATGGTGAGCAACATGCCTAAATTAATCTGTTTTTTCATATAGCCTCCGAATGGTTTCTTCATTCAAAGAGTATATACCCCAATTTAACCTGCGTTTTGGTGCTTTATAAAACAGTGGCTTAGCGGCTTGTCCCTTAAGGAAACGCGATTGTCTAAGCAGTATTAATGATCGTTAAGCGTATGAAACCCTGAATAAATACGTGTAAAAGTAGTAAACCAGCATGCCGCGCCAAAGATATACGCGATGACGGCAAAGTGTTGCGGTAGCAAACAAAATAAAACCAAGCAGCCAATGGTTTCTGTACCTTCGGTTAAGCCGCTCATGTAGTAAAGCGATTTGTTTTTATATACCGGATTATCGATGCCTTGTTTTCCTGCCATGATGGCAAAAGCCAAAAAGCTACTACCAGTGCCGATGAAGGAAAAAATCAAAAATGCGCCTGCAACGGCATTGTGCTCTGGGTTGGCAAGCACAAAGCCAAAAGGAATCAACGAATAGAACAAAAAATCTAAGCTGATATCAAGAAAACCACCCGCATCGGTAATGCCTTGAATCCTTGCCAGTGCACCGTCTAACCCATCACAGATTCTGTTCAGCAAAATAAACAGCAACGCCAACAAGTACTGTTCGGCGATCAAAGCAGGCAGGGCAAAACAGCCAAGCACAAAACCAAATACTGTCGTCTGATTTGCAGTGATACCACATTTATCGAGATATTTCGCACTGAGTGCCAGCGGTTTGCGGATGAGCTTTATACTCAGGCTATCAAGCATGATTTGTCTCCCACGGCCAGTTTAGGCAGCGGCTGCCATCAGGAATATCGTCTTCATCGTGCGTTACCATCAAAGTAGGGATGTTCGCTTGCTGCAATTGTTCGACCACCCAATTGCGAAATTGCACGCGCAGGTCTTTATCCAGCTTGCTATAGGGCTCATCAAGTAGCGCAACTTTTGGCTTTGCTAGCAGCATACGAGTCAATGAGATACGGGCACGTTGCCCTCCCGAAATTTGGTCAGGAAAGGACTCTGCTAGTTTGGTCAATGAAATGTTCTTCAGTGCTTGCATAGCGTGAGCTTTACGCTCTTCACCTTTGATTGAGTTTGGTAGCGCGAAGGCAAGGTTCTCCCACACCGTTAAATGAGGGAAGAGCAAATCGTCTTGGAATAGAATACCGACCTGACGCTTATGGGCAGGGAGGGCATCCAACTTTTCGTTATCAAGCGTAATGGATCCAGAGTAGTAGAACTCGGCGGATAGGTGCCCGGCAATGGCATCCAACAAAGTGGATTTACCACAACCGCTAGGCCCCATCAGGGTAACGATTTCACCTTTTTCTACGGTCATATTGAACGCCGAGAAAAGCGCGTCGCCATTGGTTTTACGGATGGCGAGGTTTTCGAGACAAAGACTCATTCAGTAGTAAACCTTTTATAGACAAGCGGCGATACTTTCTGTGCAAGTGGCTAAGCAGTATCGCAAAAGAGAAGAACAAGAATGGCAGCAGAGCTTGCCAAATGGCGTAAATAGCGGTGACACGTCGGTCAAAACCACTGGATAGTGCAACGGCTTCGGTTGTGATGGTGCTAATGCGCCCAGCCCCTAGCACTAATGTAGGTAGGTATTGCGCTAGGCTGACACTAATACCGACAGCCCACGCGAATGCAATTGCAGGCAGGAGGATTGGCAGTTTCACTTTTAACCAAGCTTGCATCGGTGATTTACCCAAGCTGAGTGCGACGCGAGTTAAGCCGTTATCGAAGCTGCGCCACGGACCGTCTAGCGAGAGGTAAATAAATGGGAACGCAAAGAATACATGCGCCCAACATACCCAAAAGAAATACGCGTTACTGTTTAAGTACAGCGTCACTACTTGCATACCGAATAGCACGGATAGCTGAGGAATCAGCATTGGGATGGCGATGATGTAACCGGGCACCTGCCAGCGATAACGGAGACGATACTCATGTGCTATTAAAGCAAGAACTAGCGCGACAGTCGCGCTGATTAGGGCGATTGACATACTTTGTTCTAGAGTCCCTAGAATACTGTGCCATTCGTATTCCAAAAAACGCAGGCTGTAACGGCTTGGGAGCAAATCTGGAAAGCGCCAACGTTGGGCAAAGCTCCACAGCACCATGAGTGGAATCATTAGAAGTGCAAGTAGCGCAATCAGTGAAAATAGGGTTTTACCGGGTAAACGAAACCCGTTTCGACCAGAGTACTGCCAGCGTTTGAAGCCTTTGGTCGTTAACCATTCCACCAATCGAGCGAAACCAATCAAAAGACTAGCCATCACAAACAGTATTACTGCCCCAGCGGCCGCTCTTGGTAGGAGCGATAAATCTGGATCGTTAAACCATTGCCATACCAAAACCGCAAACGTCGGCGGGTTGGTAGGGCCAATAATCAGGGCGACATCGACAACGGACAAACTGTAAGCCAATACCGCCAGCATTGGGAAACGAAGTTTTGCTAACCATTGCGGAAATACGCATTTCCACCACGCTTGCGCCGAACTATAGCCCATCGAGTGACTGACTTTTTCAACCTTATCGACTTTCAATTGCTGAAGGATCGGAATACTCATCAACAATAAAAACGGCACTTCTT
The DNA here is from genome assembly GCF_033339295.1 of Vibrio sp. 704. Lineage (NCBI taxonomy): Bacteria > Pseudomonadati > Pseudomonadota > Gammaproteobacteria > Vibrionales > Vibrionaceae > Vibrio > Vibrio sp. 704. The sequence goes on from NZ_JAWOUH010000003.1 coordinate 256,556, forward strand.
TAATCGCTAGCATGATGACCAAACCGAGTGCATGTGGGTCTTTAATCAGCAATGCTAAGTCATTCACCGTTTGTGCATTCGGGTCGTAACCAAACAGTTGGTTGAGAACACGAACGCCCATACCCGTTGGGGCAAATAAGAACGCAAAGCCAATGGCAAAAGCGACGTGCGGCATAGCGAGAAGTGGGGAAAGGCTAACTTCAATTTTTCGCCAAAACTTGCTGCCCCAAGACGCCTGTAGAATGGCAAACGTGATGAAGCAAGCCAAGTAGCTACTGAAAATGGCGGAGTAGAAAGTAAGCCCGATGGATGTCCAAACACCTTCCCAATCAAAGACGGCATTGAAGCCATCAAAAGAAAAGTGGTGTAGACCGATAGGAGGTACATAACCGAGCGCAGAGACCACCACTCCAAATAGTCCCGGAATGGTAGGCAAAATACAAACTGCGATAATGACTAAATACAGCGCTCTTAACATGGATTCTTACTAATTCCCGTAGCGTTTCAACCATTCTTTTTCTAACGCCGCTTGCCAACTTGGATGTGGCTCAGCGATAGATTTGAATTGTTGAGTGTTTTTGGCCGAACCAGTTAGGTATTGGTTGCTTAGTACCGAAGGGTCGCCCCAGATGTTTAGGTTACCTTTGCGAGACTGTGCTTCAGGGCTCAATAAAAAGTTTATCGCAACTTGTGCACCAGCACTGGCATTTGCGTTCCAAGGAATCGCTAAAAAGTGGATATTTGAGAGTGCTCCTGCGTCCATTGCGTACGCTTTGGTGCTCTCTGCAAGATTACCGCTCGACTGCGCAGAGAAAACCGCGTTCGGGTTAAAGGTAATCGCCAGGTCAGTCTGACCATCATCTAGTAGCTGAAGGGTTTCTGCTGTACCGCCTGGAAACTGCTTACCACCGCGCCAAGCGACTTTATGGAACTCATCTAGATAAGACCACAGCGGTTGAGTGACTTGCTCAAACGTGTCATCGGTAACTGGTTGTTGCAGCTCAGGGGCGTTGTTAGACAGTTCAATGAGTAATGCTTTGATAAAGCTTGTGCCATGAAACTCTGGTGGTCGAGGGTAAGTCAGGCGATTCGGGAACGCTTTTGCATAGCTCAGCATTTCTGCGAATGATTTTGGAGGGTTATGGAGGGTTTGCTCGTCATGGATAAACACTAATTGTCCTACTCCCCAAGGTGCTTCTAGACCTTCTGTTGGCTCGGAGAAGTCCACATCAATTGGTAGAGATTTATCCACATATTGCCAGCTTGGCAAACCTTCGACAAAAGGACCAAATAGCAATTGGTTGTCCTTCATTGATTTGAAGTTTTCGCCATTGATCCAAACCATATCAACACTGCCACCGCTGTTTTTGCCTGCCGCTTTTTCTGCGATAAGTCGAGTAGTGGTCTCAGAAATATCAGTTACTTTAACGTGGTTTAGCGTCACGTTATAACGTGATTTTAGCTCTCTACTCGCCCACTGTATGTAGCGATTAATTTCTTGGCTTCCGCCCCAAGCATGAAAGTAGACGGATTGCCCGTCGGCTTGTTGTTCGATTTTTTGCCATTCGCTATTCACTGATGAATCGGCAAAAGAAGGTGTCGCAAAAGTCGTGGCTAAAATGCCAATGCTGCTGAGTAGCTTTTTCATATCTATTCCGTGTTATGTCTTTTGGTTCTTGCTTTCGTTTCTATTGACGTTTTCGCAAGTCGTTCCGCTCTGTTACAAGGATAGTAATTCATCTCTCTCTATTATCAATGCCAATCCCAAACGGAATCACTCATTGATTCAAAGAATTACTCTCAATGTGAAGCAAAACGAATAAAGGACAAATTTGGTGTCATTTTAGGAGCGGACCGTTTGTTTGAGGATATTCTTTCAAGTAATTGAAAATTATTGTCCCCAGAGATATGAATAGGTTGTTTTACAGAGCAAAATTGATGTCTAAAGCATGGAATTGAGGGCGAAAAGAGAAAGAAAGTTGGCCATTTAAATGACTTTAGCATGCATGACTAACGATTCATCGATATAAAAAAAGCAGCCGTTTGGCTGCTTTAAGATACTATCTGGTTTACTTAGTTGGGATTAGTTTACCCAGTCACGTAGTGTAAACGTCAATTCGTGATCGGCACTTTTCAGAACAAGACCATCTTTAGTTAGCGTGATATCGCTCCAGTTAGATAGTGTTTGTGTCATTGCGTTTTCGATCTTCATTTGATCTTCCATACACATCTTCATGGTCATGCCCATTTTTTCGATGCGTAGTTGGTTGTTTTTCAGCTCGGCTTGACCGAAGAAGTTGTTACAACCTGCGTTGCCGTTTGCGGTTAGATTTTCACCGATTTCTAGGCGAGCCGCTTTTTGGTGTTCGTCTAGAACGATATTTTTGCCATCAACTTGAACAAGTTCCCAGTTGTGGTGCTGCAAATCTTGAGCCGTTATTTCTTTCACATCATCACCGTTGCTAGCACAAGCAGTCATAAGAACAGGGAGAGAGATTGCTGTAACTAACGTTTTTAGGCTAAGCTTCATTTTATAGACTCCGTTTTTATAAACGCGGTAAGTATAAGTAATAAAACACTGTTTTTGTCAGCATAAGGTTATGGTTTCGTATGTTTTTGACATAACGAAGCATATAGCAAGTTTTGTTGCTGACTAATCTTCTCATTATTTAAACTAGGCCAATACGCCCTAATATGGAAAGAGCGGTTTTAGTATGGAGCAACTGGAGTTTTTTACTGTCCCAAGCCCTTGTGTTGGAGTATGTACCTCCGATGAAAAAGGGTATTGCAAGGGGTGTATGAGAAAGAGAGAGGAAAGGTTTAATTGGCTTAACTTAACCCCCGCTCAGCAGTTGCACGTTATTAAGTTGTGTCGTCAAAGGTACAGAAGAAAGATGTTGGCAGGGAAGACGAAGCCAGAACAGCTTCAAGATGAGTCATCGCCTCAACAAGACTTATTCTAGAACTCTTGTTCAGTCTGTGGGGTTACGCCTTCGCTTTCGGTTCTGATTAGGCTTTTACATATTCCCGGTCCGGCAAGGTGTCCTTTAAGAACCGGGAATCTCCTATCCATTTTCCCTATAAAGCGGTAATTGGCGTTATTTCATCGACCAACGGTCGCTAACCCAGCCTCCCGCTTGTTCGTCGAAGTGATTTCCTGAAAATCGATGATTGAATTCAACATCTAATTTACTTGTTGGGCGTTCATCCATGAGTTGATGAATGTATCTCGCCATAGGATCCGTACAAGCTTCACGCTCTCTACGGGTAACTACTTCTTTGATCATTTGGAGTCTGTAGCTATTGCTGGCTCGTTTCATTTTTGACCTCCAGAACTCGATGGCAGCAGTTTGAACACATTGACGTCCAGATCGCTGCTCATTAGTGTGCGCGTGGAGGCACATCACCATCGTTTGAAGTCCAAAGACAAATTGTTTGAGAGCAGTGTTTGTAACGCCATTCACATCTTTCTCAGAATCATTGACTGTGCGATTGAAAATGTTTCGCGAAATTTAGCCGATGAACCTGCATATTTAAAAGACCTTATCAAACATAGAAGCCCAACACAGGGGCGTCAATAACACAAATGAACAATTTTTGAACATATTGTGAAGGTGGAGAGTTTTCAGTAATTTATCGAAAATAAAAAACCGAAGCACAAAGCTTCGGTTTTAAGGAAAGCCCTGACGAAATTGCTTGTAAAAGCTCTTAGCGCCAGGGGTAAGGTGTTGAGTATTAGCTACCAGTTGCAGGACAGCCTTTTACTGGTTGGCCATTACTGAAGTATTTGATGTTCTCTAAGTTCTTGTCGTAGTTATCCGCAGAGATTTGTGGGTTGTTTACGAAGAACTCGCGCAAAACGTATGCATCAGTTAGCTGTGTAGATTGAACATCGATGATTGGATAGTTATCGCCACCAGCAGCACTGAAGCTGATTACAGAGAATGTGTACGTTTCGTTTAGATCGAAGCCTTTATTGTTAATATCGGTAATGGTTACTGAGCCAGCATCACAATTTACATCTAAAGTGATGTTATCTAGTTGAGCGTAAGCACCAGACCCTGCAGATTTCGTCGCAACCACGTCTAGGTATTCTTTAACTTCTTTACCTGTCATAGTTGCTTTAGTCACGAAGTTACCAAATGGCTGAACCGTTAGTACGTCACGGTAAGTGATATCACCATCTTGGATTGAATCACGCACGCCGCCAGAGTTCATCACACCAAAGTCAGCATTTACCGTTTTGTAAGTACGGTATGCCTCGCCGAGTAGGTGACCTAGGTTAGTTTGTTGAGAGCGAACTACGTTACGATCACCTTCTAACTTACCCGTCGTATTAGAAATCTTCTCATCTAATAACTCTTGACCTTGTTGTTGGTATGGCAGTAGTAACGCTTTTACTGTTGCATCTTGTTGAATTCGTTCACCGATAACTTCATCGTTTTCGTCTAGAAGGTTTACAGGAATCAGTGCGTAGTTTGCTAAGTGAAGCTTGCCGTCGTAGTATTCGAAGTCTGCACGACCCACATATTTACCCCACTCATGCGCTTGCATAATCCAAGTACCTTTTTGTTGGTCTGGGGCACAATCATCCCCAGGTTTGAAATCAGCATACTCATTGGTACCTGGTTCCATACATACAGGGTTTTGCGAGTGACCACCGATGATAGCGTTTAGCTGTCCTTCTTCAAGAGAGCGAGCGAGTTTAACGTCACCTGGTGCTTCACTACCGTTTTTGCCATCTTCGTAGTGACCCATGTGCGTCGTTGCAAATACTAGGTCTACCTTTTCGTTCTCTTCGATTTCCTTCAGTACCTTTTTGATTTCTACTTGAGGGTCTTCGAAGTGGATGTTTGATACGTTGTCTGGATTGACTAGCTTCGCAGTGTCTTGCGTTGTTAGACCAATAACAGCGATCTTAAGGCCGTTGATAGTAAATACTTTGTAAGGGTCGAAGTAACGCTCGTTTGTATCTTTTTTATAGATATTCGCAGCCAGCATAGGGAAGTCAGCTAGCTCGGCTTGCATATCGAGAATATCTAGTGAGTTATCAAATTCGTGGTTACCGACAGCCATTGCATCGTAACCAAGTAGGTTCATCCCTACGAAGTCTGGAACCGCATCTTGCATGTCTGATTCTGGTACGCCGGTATTAATATCACCGCCAGATAGCAGAATGGTTTCACCGCCTTTTGCTTCGACTTCTGCGCGGATAGATTCGATTAAAGTGTGACGCGCAGCCATGCCGTATTCGCCGTCGCTGTTATGCCAAAAGCGACCATGGTTATCGTTAGTGTGGAGAACGGTGAACTTAGTACAAGAATCTGCAGTCTCGCAGGTTACTGGAGAATTGTCGCTGTCTGAGCCGCATCCTGCTAGCGCAGCGCCCACTGCCACTACCAAAAGAGATTTGGAAAACTTCATAAGGGATCCTTTCTTTGTGATTTTGTTATTGTTACGGCGTGAAATATACGGAATTAATGTGAAACTTTAGTGATCTATCTCTTATTTATACTTCTATCGGAGAAATGAATTAATAAGCCTGCAAACTACGTCTATAAATAAACAGAATTGGTATTTAGTATTTATTTTATATCGCTAGCTCTATTTTTTGTGAGGTAGTTAATTGAATGTGTGTTGTTTGTGTGAATCAGTGCGCATTTTTGCGAAGTATTACACTGATTTTGGTGATTATTTTGCCAAGTTTATGTTTTTCCTAATAGGCATGACACAAATCGTTATAAATTTTCGCTCTAATGATGAGGGGTGGCGGTTTGTATGCATAATGAACAGCACAGAACTTAAACTCATTTGATCATGGCTTTATTCTGCCTAACTCTATCAAAAATTGTATTTATCACTTTACTATAATTGCGATCGTTTAGAAATCTTATGCTTTAGGCATCGTTTATTTATCCTCATCCGATACCTTATCGTGCTTATTCCGCATTTGACACTCGAGTGTTTAAACAAATAGGTTCAACCTAATGAGTCAAAATGAAAAGTAAATAATGGACCGTTCTTCTTCGAATATTATGATGTGAACTATCATTTAATTAATGAAAATGAAAATGAAATGGATTAATGTAAAGCGTTGCGACTATAGCTGTTATCTTTGAGCTTTGGTTTAAAGGGTAGGGTTAAAAGAATTTGTAAGTGGTGAACGCTAAGAAAGGATGCTTATGAGATACACAGTAAGGGACGCACTCAAAAAGGAGGTAGCCCAAATCGCCAAGATACACGTTGATTCTTGGCAGGTGGCGTATAAAGGATTAATGCCAAAGAGCTACATAGAGCAGTTTACGATTGAGCGTCGAGAAAGGATGTGGGCGCGAGTGATGACGGAGCAACTGGCCCAATTGATCGTAGTTGAGAGGCAAGGAGAAATTGTTGGCTTTTTAAGTTACGAGTTACCTAACCACACCAGCGAAGATAAAACGGCATTAGTGACATGTTGCTACGTTACGCCGCTACATTATGGGCAAGGAGCAGGAAGTGCACTGTTAGATGAGTTAGAGACACGTTTGCTCTCTACGTCAGTTATGCAGATCAATTTGAAAGCACTGGATACTAATCAACATGGGCTTAACTTTTACAAGAAGTGTGGTTTTGTGCGTACTGGAGAGGAAGAGTCGGAAGTGATTGAGAGTATGACGCTGACCGATCTCACTTTAGTGAAGTATATTGCCCGTTCATAAATCAAATGTTATATGCCAAATATAGTAAAACCCCGGAGGTGGTAAGACTCCGGGGTTTTGAAATTTTTAGATGTCTCGGTTGGTAAGTCCGATTATCTTTTATGCAAAAGGTTTGGATTTAATCCGATTAATTCCTTGGTAGGGAATTAGATGCGGATGAAGTCCATGTGTTCAACTTTTGGCTTGAACGCGTGACGTTGAACGTCTTGTGGCTTAACCTTAACTTCTTTGCCATCGATAACTAGAACGATGCCTTCGTAGAATTCAGGCTTGTCCATTTGGTTTACGATGTCGTCGTGGTTAAGAACGATAGCTACTGCTGCTTCTTCACCGCCGTATACAACTGCAGGGAATTTGCCAGCGTGACGTAGGCGGCGGCTCGCACCTTTACCTAGTTCAGTACGTACTACTGCTTCGAATTTCATAGTATTTACTCTCAAATTAGTAAAAATCAAATGTTCACAATCAACAATGCGACCTTGTTGTTCGTGGTAAAGCTTGAAACAGGAACTGTTCAAGCGAGCGCGGATACTATCATTCCACTTATAAATGGGCAACCCAAATCGTATCCAAATCAACAAAAAGGTATGATTTAGCGGGGTGGAAGGCTATCCCTTTTAACGCTTTGCTTGGATTTTATTCACATCGACTTCATTTTCATCGGTTTACTGATCAAGGTCCGAAGAACAAAGTTTACTGTTATATGCTTTATGTTCGGCTGAGATGTAAGACTAAAGATGCTTTTAATCCACCTAAAGCGCTTGTATCCAATGTTAATTGACCTCGGTAACTGTGTGCCATTTCACTGACTATGTTTAGACCAAGACCTGAGCCAGGGGTTGTTTCATCCAATCTAACTCCTCTCTTGATTACTTGACTCAGTTTCTCTTTAGGGATGCCTGGCCCATCATCTTCAATAATGATGTGTATATTTTCCTTATCCTGAGAGGAGTGCACACGAATCATGCTGTTGGCCCACTTATAGCCATTTTCTAGCAAGTTACCTAGCATTTCATCGAGATCGGTCTGCTCTACTGCTACATTCAGCTCTGAATCAAGTTCATTAATTAAGGTAATGCTTCGGCTCGCATACACTTTATCAAACGCCATTGAGATAGCATCCACACGATCTGCTGGGTTCGACTTCACTGATAATATGTTCATCGATCCGGCCATACGGGCACGACCCAAATGGTAATCGATATGGTCTTGTATTTGATTGATTGGAGCTCGGAGACGGGATTGTGCCTCAGGTTCTAACGTCTGAACTTCATTTTTTAGAACAGAAAGTGGCGTTTTAAGTGCATGAGATAGGTTACCTGCATGATTGCGAGCTCTCTCTAGTAATTCTTGGTAATGGAACAGCAGAGCATTGAGGTCGAAGATTAGAGGAGAAATCTCTTTTGGGTAGGTTTCTTCTAGACTCTTTTTATTACCAGACTTCAGCTCGGCTAATTCTTTTTGTAGCTTTGTAAGCGGACTCAATGACCAAGCAATTTGCAGTAAAATGACGGTAAGTACGCCCGCGAATAATAAACCCAAAATAAGCCAAAGTTGGCCGATTAACGTCTGAAGGGTATTTTTAATGGGCTCTTCGTCAATACCAATAATAATGTGAATAGGACCATCGTAATCAGGAAGATACAGCGCTTTTTCTAGCGTAATTAGTTTTTCGCCTCTTGCTCCATACGCATCTTTATCCAAACCTTTGTATTCGATTTTTTTGTCCCACAACGAACGAGAACGTTCGAGGCTTGCCTCTGTAGAGGCACTCCAATACAAACCACTGTAAGGTCGGTTAAATCGAGGGTCTGATAGCTGAGCTGCGAGTGAAAGATGCCCGGTGTTATCGACTTCTAACTGTGCGGCGACTTCATCCATAAAAATGCTGAGCTGTGAGCGAGTGTCATCAACCATATAGTTGTAGACCTGCGTCGGTATCGTCACACCAGCGGCGAGGATCATTGCTGTTAACCAAACGATCGCCGCTAAAACGAGGCGACTTTTGATACTCAGTCGTTTTATTGCGTTCAACGGTAGCCTGTTTCTATTCGGCATTTAATTGGTATCCCAACCCTCGGACGGTTTTGATGATCTTTGGTGCGATTTTTTTGCGAATTCGGCCGATAAAAACTTCGATTGTGTTGGAGTCACGATCAAAGTCTTGTTTGTAAATGTGCTCGACGAGTTCGGTTCGAGAAATCACTTTTTCCGGGTTATGCATAAAGTAAGCGACCACTTTATACTCTAGCGCCGTCAAGCTTACCGCTTGACCTTGCCACATGACTTTAGAAGTGCGTGTATCCAAGCTCAAGTCGCCAATTTGCATCACAGGAGAGGCATTACCAGAGGCTCTTCGCAGCTGTGCACGAATACGAGCGATAAGCTCAACCATTTCAAATGGTTTAGTTAGGTAATCGTCTGCACCTGCGTTTAAGCCTTCAACTCGCTGCGTTAGGGTGTCGCGAGCGCTTAGAATCACGACAGGAGTATTAATGTTTTCATCTCTGATGCCTTTTAGGACGGTAAGACCATCCAGTTTTGGCAAGCCGAGGTCGAGAACAATGGCGTCCCATTCTTCCGAAGTCGCGCGATACAGAGCGTCTATGCCATCTTGGGACAATTCTGGTACCCAGCCGGTACTTTCTAATGTTTCGATGATTTGCTCGCCTAAACGAGGATCATCTTCAACAACAAGTATTTTCATATTGATGATTCTTATTATGTTTGGATTTTTATCGAAGTAAGCTACGCATCGCGTCTGGATTACGCATTAGACAAGTTTAGTTGTTTTGCGGCTTTAACGCTTTGTTAAAGCTGCGACCTTTGATCTCAAGCATTTCCAGCGTGGCGGCGTCGTACTCAACTTTCAGGACGCTATTGTTGTACAGAATTTTCAATTCATACACCCAAGCATCATCATCTTCTTCAAGCTCGACCTTGATGATGCGGCCGTATAGGTCGTTTTCTACTGCGGCGTAAAGCTCCGAAAATGGTCGTATATATCCTTGTTGAACCGCGCGATAGACCTCATCTTGATCTTCATCGAATTCGATGCGTGTTCCTGGCTTTTCGACATCTTGCACGATGGCGTGGCCATTTTGTGATGTGTACTCGTTGCCATGCTTGGCAAAACTTGGTGCACACATGAATGTCGTGATAAGGCCGAAAAGTAACGCAGAATGTAGAGAAGTCGTTGCTTTATACATAGTCAAACCTTTTCTGGATCGTTAGCCGCAGTATATCGGATATAGATGAACAGAGAGTGAATCAGCTAATTAAGTTTTGCCATGTGTTGTGGATGTTATTTCAACTCATCTTCAAAAATTTTATCTCGCAGCTTCCAAAAGCGACCAGATTTTCTAGCAATAACAAACTGAGGCAAACGGAAACGATGTTGATTAGCGACAACGCGTGTCGGTGAAGCCTCTTCAAAAGGGCGATGCTTGTCTGCTAAGTGGGGGCGTACGAACTGATCTTTAAACGTTTGTTTTTGTTTTTTGGTACTCAATGACCAAAACTCATGAACTAACGCATTGCCTTCGCCTTGGTATGGTTCACCAGAATACGTCACCTTTAGCTGAGATTTACCATCACTGGACTTAAATACAGATAGGTCCATTTCTGTGCATTCAAAGATTAATGCATCTTTGAGATTAAGGGCTTCTTTTAGCTTTTTATCTGGGTCTACGAGCGTCGCATCACACTCATGACAAATTCGTGCAGCGATATCGTTGTCCGCACCACATTCACCGCAGTATTTGGCGCGAAAACGGTAGCCACAGTGTTCACGTTCGCCTGTGTCTTCATCTTCAAAGTAACCTTGGCAACGTCTGCCAAAGTGTTCAACCAAGAAACCGTTACTATCCAACTTACCCCAGAAGTTGTTATTGAATCCGCAAGCCGGGCAAGGAATCGTGATAATTTCACTGTCAGAGTCTGGTTTTGGATCACCGACTTCAGGTTGGTATAAATCGTAGCTGTTGCCTGCGTAATCAAGCACTAAACATTCTGATTTTCCGTCTGATAAGCGTAATCCTCGTCCTACTATCTGCTGGTACAGACTGACTGACTCTGTTGGTCGCAAAATCGCGATTAAATCGACATGCGGCGCATCAAACCCGGTTGTCAGTACCGAAACATTGACTAAGTATTTTATTTGACGATTCTTGAACGCTTGGATGATCGCATCGCGCTCCGGCGTAGGTGTATCACCAATGACGATTTCAGTTTCGCCTTCTGGCAATAAACTGTGTATCTCCTGTGCGTGTCGAACAGTTGCAGCGAAGATCATGACACCTTGACGCTCTTTCGCATATTGCATGATTTGCTCAACAATTTGTGGAGTCGCACGTTTGGCTTTATCGATCACCATGTCCATTTCTGCTTCTTTGTAGCGTCCGGTGTTAGCGGGCTTCAGCTGAGAGAAGTCGTAAGACAAAACGGGCGCATCCATCATGCGGGCTGGAGTGAGGAAGTTTTCGTCGAGCAAGTAACGGATCGGCAGTTCGAAAATACAATCGCGGAAGAATCGAGGCTCTTCGGTTCGCACTTGACCTCGGGTGTGATACTGATAAATCCAGCCCATTCCTAAACGATAGGGCGTTGCAGTTAGTCCCAGCACCTTAATGCCAGGGTTCAGTTCTCGTAAGTGAGTAATAACTTTTTGGTAGCTGCTGTTTTTGTCATCTGGCACACGATGGCACTCATCAATAACGAGCAGAGAAAACTGGTTTTTGAACGAATCTAAGTTACGTACGACCGATTGAACCGAAGCAAACACGACTTGCTGGTCAGTTTCTTTTCGTCCCAATCCTGCTGAGAAGATGGAACCTTTTAAACCATAACCTTCATACTTTGCGTGGTTTTGCTCGACCAGTTCTTTTACGTGGGCGAGGACTAACACTCGTCCTTTCGCAAGGCGAGCAAGTTCTGCGATCACCAAGCTTTTTCCTGCACCGGTTGGCAGCACGATCACTGCTGGTGTCGAGTGTTTACGAAAGTAATGAATAACGGCTTTAACCGAGTCGGCTTGATAAGGACGAAGTGTGTACATGAAAATATGTGAAATTGCTCAACTATTCGAACGAGGAACGCTATAATACCTGACTTTTATACCCAAGTGACCTTTAAACCAAGATTTAGAGATTACTTGGGTATAATTCAATGAGGTATTCATGCGTTTAGATAAATATTTGTGTGACGCTCTGGGTGCAACACGCAAACAGGCAACAAAGATCATCAAAAGTGGAGACATCACCGTTGACGGTGAGGTTCAAAAAAGTGGTGCATTTAAAGTACCTAAAGGTGCGGAAGTGATGTGGGAAGACCGTGTTATTGGTGCTCCTGGTCCTCGTTACATTATGTTGTATAAGCCTGCTGACTTTGTTTGTTCACATGAAGATGGCTACAACCAAACTGCATTCGCATTGCTTGATGAGCCTAAAATTGAAAACCTTCACTTTGCGGGCCGATTAGATGTCGACACAACTGGTTTAGTGTTGATTACGGATGATGGTAAGTGGTCTCACCGTATTACCTCACCTAAGCATAAGTGTGAGAAAACGTACCGTGTTTGGCTCGTCGATGCTATTCAGCCAGATTACGCGGAAAAGCTCGAACAAGGCATCATTTTGCGCAATGAATCAGAAGCAACATTGCCCGCTCGTTTGGAAATCGTGAACGAGGCCGAGAATGAAGTATTGTTAACTATCGTGGAAGGTAAGTATCACCAAGTGAAACGTATGTTCGCGGCGTTAGGAAATAAAGTTGAGTACTTACATCGTGAGCGTATTGGTTCTATCGAACTTGATGAGGCACTAGAACCAGGTGATTATCGCTACCTCACGCAAGAAGAAATTGATTCTATTTGGAATTAATTGTCGGCATGGGAAATTCTTTAGTTCCTAATAGGAACTAGTCTTTTGGTAGGAATTGGCTCAAAATAAATTTTCCTACCAAAATTAGTGCCTAGACAATTCCGGTGTGCTTACTCATCTCAGTGATATGCCTTTGCATTTAGCTGATGCATGCATACTCTTATTGCAAAGCCTTCGGCTACGGTGAATGGAATGATGGTGTCAACGCCATCATTTTTACTGCATTGTGTTTGTTTCCCATAAACACATTTCGCTTTCACATGCTTTTCTATGTCGAGTTCGTCAAGGTCACACCTTGGTACATATTTGCCCTTATGATTCTCGAACGTTGGATAGAACAGGTTTTTGGCTTCTACATTCAGCGATATGAGAACTTCCGTTATTTTCACTTTGTTCTGCAAGTATTGACGGTAGGGCTCCAACAAGAGGTAAAAGAATGATAGAAAAAGCTCAAAGTGCTCCGCAATCCCAAATCAGTTTTCTATTGTTTCTGGTACTAGGAGCGATTGGTGCTTTGACGCCTTTGGCGATCGATATGTATTTGCCTGCGATGCCGACAATAGCGAAAGATTTGGGGGTCGCGCCTGGCGCGGTTCAGATTACGTTGACGGCTTATACCGCGGGTTTTGCGATCGGCCAGTTAATTCACGGGCCGCTTGCCGATAGCTTTGGTCGCAGACCTGTGTTGATTTTAGGCGTACTTTTCTTCGGCTTGGCTGCTGTTGTGAGTGCGACAACAAATGGCATTGATGCGCTGTCCTATGTACGTACGGCACAAGGTTTTGCTGGCGCGGCAGCGGCGGTCATTATCCAAGCCGTCGTGCGTGACATGTTTGACCGTGAAGACTTTGCACGCGCAATGTCCTTCGTTACTCTGGTCATTACTATTGCGCCGTTGGTGGCACCGATGATCGGTGGCCATCTCGCGATTTGGTTTGGTTGGCGTTCCATTTTTTGGGTACTAGCTATTTTCGCTGTAGTTGTGATTTTTCTCGTACTTTGGAAAATCCCTGAAACGTTACAGCCTGAAAATCGTCAGCCTCTTCGTTTCCGCACGACGCTGAGAAACTACGCCAGATTATGCTCCAATCCTGAAGCGATCGGTTTGATGCTCTCAGGTGCGTTTTCATTTTCCGGAATGTTTGCATTTTTGACGGCGGGTTCGTTTGTTTATATTGATTTATATGGTGTTCGACCAGACCACTTTGGTTACCTATTTGGTTTGAACATTGTGGCGATGATCATCATGACCAGTATTAATGGTCGCTTGGTGAAGAAAGTGGGTTCCCATGCCATGCTTCGTTTTGGGTTGTTCGTGCAACTTTTGGCGGGGATTGGTTTATTCGTAAGTTGGTTAATGGACTTCGGATTATGGGGCATTGTGCCTTTTGTTGTGCTGTTTATCGGTACATTGTCGACGATAGGTAGTAACGCGATGGCGCTGCTTTTAAGTGGTTACCCATCAATGGCGGGTACGGCGTCGTCTCTAGCGGGGACATTAAGATTCGGTATCGGTTCATTGGTTGGTGCGCTGGTGGCATCACTGCCCGGGAATGTTGCTTGGCCGATGATCATCGTGATGTTTGCTTGTTCTGTGCTTTCAGCACTGTTTTATTGGACTTTAGGAAGAAAGGCGTAATGTCGAATTACACCAAAGAAATTCAAAACTTGGTTAACTCAGCACTTGAAGAGTTAGATCAAGAGCATCGCTCAGGTAAGTTAGCCAATGCCCCTGTTGCGAATAACCATTATTTAGTGCGTTGGGTAACAAAGGCGCTAAAATCACAACGTTTCGGACGTACGGTAGGCGATGACTTAACGCGTTGGCAAAAAGCAGGTCGCTCAAAGGGGAACGATGCTGGTTTGTTGTTTATCTTCAAGCGTATTTCTGCTTTTTATGCGCAATTCTTCCCTGAAGGTGAAGACTCCAAAGTGTTCAAAGATTCAGATATTGAGTCTTTTCTTGATTTGATGGAGCAAGCAGGCTGGGAAGTCTCAACATCTGAGCAACTGATTGGGTGCGGCAAAGTACAAATCTTCACTGAAGGTCAAAACTCTTTAGCGTTATGTGCAGACCAATGCGAAAGCTGTTTTGATGGCGAGTTGCTCGTAAAGCCAATGAGTTGGTTTGTACGCGGCAATCATGCTGAGTTTGTTGAGAAAGCAGCGCAAGCGGGCTTTATGGTTCATAAGGTAACAGACTACAAATCGATGGTGAAATACCATGGCGAGTACCTTATTTTTCCAGCAAACGAAGGCAACCAGTTAGCCGAAATTCCACTCTCGTTCAAAGCTGACTAAAGTGACATTGTGAGTGTTTAGAAGCCCCTGTTATTGGGGCTTTTTGTTTTCTAAACGGTTTGCTTCTTTCGCGATGGCTTTGACCATGCCTTTAAATATGAAAAGATGGGCTGGCATCATTGCAAACCAATAAAGCAGCCCAAGAAACCCTTGCGGGTGCCACCAGGCGGTAATATCCAGCTCTCGTTCGTCACCGAGATCTTTGATGGTAATTTCTAAACGCCCAAGGCCTGGGCCTTTCATACCAAAAAACAGTGAAAGAAACTGATTATTATCGCAGCGAATCACTTTCCAAGAGTCAATAAAATCACCGACTTTAAGCTCTGGTCCAGGAGGAGAAACGCGAATCGGTTTTCCGCCACCAAAAAAGATATCGAGCCATTCACGTGTACGCCACAAGATGTTGGCAAAGTAATAGCCTTTTTCGCGACTCCCGATCTTTTGCGCCACTTTCCATAATGCCGCAGCGGAGGCATGAGTTTTAATGCTCGCTCCAGCTTGTTTTGGGTAATAGCCATATCCTGGTTGCCATCGACGAAGCGCTGCGGGTTCAAACCCCCAGACATTACTGCGTACAAATGTGCCTTCATCTTGAATGGTATCAGTTACCGCTTGCTCGTAGCTGATCAGCGTTTGAGGAAATCGTTCTTCAATCGCTTTGGAGTCTGCAATGTAGTCGTGCTCTAAGCCCGCAAGTAATGCTTTACCGATACTAGTTGGCACTGAGGTAACTAAACCTAGCCAGTACGATGCCATTTTCGGAGTAAGTAGCGGGGTCGACCACAGCCGATACGGCTTGTTCGTGATTCGGCAAATGACTTTGAACTGTTCGCGGTAGCTAAGTGTATCTGGCCCACCAACTTCATAAATGTGACTTTCTTCTGGAGAGGGGGCTTCTGCTAACTTCAATAAATAGTGGTTGAGATTGGGCAAGGCAATAGGGTTCGCTTTTGAGTCGACCCATTTAGGCGCGATCAAAATAGGTAAGTTGTAGACAAAGTCACGCATGATTTCGAAAGCGGCAGAGCCGGGGCCGATGATAACGCCAGCACGCAATTCAGTTACTGGAACACCAGACTGTCGAATTATTTTTCCCGTGGCTTTACGAGCGGCTAAATGGCGAGAGTTTCCGGTTTGAGGTTGAATGGCACTCAAATAGATAACATGCTCGACGGAGCTTTGTTCCAACGCATATTTGAAGTTCAAAGCAAGGTTTAGTTCGTACTCAACAAAGTCATCACCTTGAGCCATCCCGTGCACGAGAAAAAATACTAAATCAAAATCGTTCACTACAGCCTTCGTGGTCTCTGCGTCAGCCAAGTCGAGATACCTTAACGTTAAATTAGGGTGAGGCTGAGTTCTTGACTCTAAATAATCAATATGTCGCGCCGCTGCTGTGACGGCGTAACCTTTATCTAAAAGTAACGGAAGAAGTTGAGAGCCAATGTAACCCGAGGCGCCTAGCACCAACACCTTTTTCATTATCTGTCCTTTTATCGTTGGTGGAATAAACACCACAGAGTATAATCATGAGACACTTTCCCCATTCTATCAATAAGTTGTCGTTGGAGCGCTTGTGACTTTTCTTTCTCAACTCTCAATACACGCAGATAAAGCATTCTTACGTCGTTTATTTGCAATCGCGTTACCAATTACACTGCAAAGCATGATGTTTTCAAGCCGAAGCCTCGTCGATGTTCTTATGCTTGGTCAACTTGGTGAAGCAGAAATTGCCGCAGTTGGAGTTGCTGCGCGCGCGACTTTCGTCACCACCATTATGTTAGTTGGGGTGACAACGGGTGGTGCATTGTTAACCGCTCAATATTGGGGGGCTGGCGATAAAGTTGGGGTGCGTCGCAGTACCGCTTTAACATGGATGATCGCAATGATGTTTGCTGCGATTGCTGTTGCTTTGTTTGTTGTTTTTCCACAGCCCATCATGAGTTTGACTACCGATTCACAAGAAGTGATTGAGCTAGGGGCCAGCTATCTCATTATTTCGTCGGTTAGCATGTTTACTGTTGCATGTGTGGCCAGTATGTCGGTGGGCCTAAGGGCGATGCACCAACCAGGCTTAAGCACTTTTTTTAGTGGTATAGGCATTTTATCTAATGTGTTTCTTAACTGGGTTTTAATTTTTGGTCAATTAGGCTTTCCTGCTCTGGGTATTACGGGAGCAGCGATCGCAACGGTAATCAGTGGCGCGATCGAAGTAGGTTGCCTGTTTGGTTATCTATGGTTGAAAAAACACATAATCGCATTTGGTTGGGATGATATACGCGCAGGATTGGTCTTAGATAAAATTACGCGTTTCTTGAGCCTCTCTTTGCCAACCACATTTAACTTCTTGGCGTGGGCTGGTGGGCTGTTTGCTTATCACGCCATCATGGGGCAAGCAGGCGTACAAGGTTTGGCGGCACTTTCCGTAATGACACCTGTTGAGTCGATCGCATTGGCGATGATGATTGGCTTATCGAATGCGGCTGCAGTTCTAGTCGGGAACCAGCTCGGCGCTCGTAATTTTGAACCCGTTTATTATCAAGCATGGGCTACGGTCATTTTGAATGTGCTTATCGCATTTGTGGTCGCCATCTTGTTGATAGTGTCAAATCAATGGATCCTTAATGCGTTTAGTGCACTGACAACAGACACTCGCGAGCTAGCTGAACAGTTTATGGTGATTCTAGCGTTGGGTGTCGTGTTACGCTCGGTGCCGATGATGGCGATTGTTGGTGTATTACGCGCGGGCGGTGATGTTAAGTTTTGTTTGTATCAAGACATCTTGGCGCAGTGGGTGATCGGGATTCCACTCGCAGCATTTGCAGCGATTTATCTCAATTGGGACCCACAATGGGTTTACTTACTCTTTTTGACGGAAGAAGTTGTGAAGTGGGCGATTTGCTTGCCAAGAATGGTTAGCCGAAAATGGATGAAAAACCTGATTGGCCAGTAAGGAGGAACAGAGTTTATTTTGGCTGCAAAAATCTGCTCAAAACGTCAACAAAATTAGCAACAGAAAGTGAATCGAGTTGCATTTGTACTTCCATAGTGTGATCAAGCATTCAAAATACTTTCTACTAACAGGATTTTAGTGTAGATTCTGATCCCAATTTTTAAACACCATCCGAGCGGCATAATCAATGTTAAAACTGTCAGACCTATGTAAAGGCTATGTAGACGGGGGAGAGTTTCACCCTGTATTACAAGGGGCAGAATTAACATTGCAGCAAGGCGACCAAGTTGCTCTGATGGGAGAAAGTGGTTCGGGTAAAAGTACTCTGCTGAATTTAATCGCCGGATTAGATACTGCTGACTCTGGTGAAGTGCAGTTTCCAAATTTTGCTATGCATGAAGCACCGGAGCATTTAAGAACCCTTTATCGCCGCAACAATATTGGTAATATCTTCCAACAATTCAACCTGCTTCCTACACTTAATATTGCCGACAATATTCGTTTTTGTCGTCAGTTAAAAGGTCTGCCGGAAGATAAAGAGTTGTGGCGTCAAATTCTTTCTGCTTTGGACTTAATGCCATTGCTAGGACGTTATCCGGAAGAGGCGTCTGGTGGTCAGCAACAACGTGCGGCGATTGCTCGCGCCCTTTATATGGAACCCAAAATCCTGCTTGCTGATGAGCCAACTGGTAGCCTAGACGAGCGAAACGCAGAAGCAGTAATGCGCTTATTAACGAGTCTCGCTCGCCAATTGGAGTGTACTTTGCTGTTAGTGACGCACAGTGAAAAAGTGGCCGCCCATATGAAAGGAAAGATTCGACTTCAAGGAGGGCAGCTACATGTTATGGCCCGTAGTTAAGGCACTACTCGGTCATTACCGTCGTTACCCTCTACAAATTATTCTTGTCTGGCTGGGATTAACTTTAGGCGTGTCCCTCCTTGTTGGTGTTACTTCTATCAACCAGCATGCAAAACAAAGTTATGCTACTGGGGAAAAGCTTTTCTCCAATCCTTTGCCATACCGAATCCGAACGAAGCACTCTGCCAATAAAATTCCTCAAGGTTTCTATATTCAGTTACGTCGAGCTGGGTTCAACCAATGTGCACCGTTTGACGTGCTGCATCTAGATGCCAAGACCGATATGAGCCTGATGTTGGTGGGGATAGATCCTGTCGCGATGATCCCACTACAACAAGGAAAACCGCTAGGTGAGATGCCTGTTTTATCACTAATGAAGCCTCCTTATCCTATTCTCGTTAGTCAAGATTTGGCCGCTTACATGAGTTGGCAGGATGGGGACTTCATTGAGATGAATGACGGAAGCCGTCTTGGGCCTATTCAAGTAGATAAGGACAAGATGCTTTCGGGTACTCGGCTGGTTACTGATATATCGTTGTTGCGTATGCTCAAGCGGAGCTCAGGTTTGTCTGCGATTTCTTGTGGCGAAATGCCAGAGGAAAAGCTGATAGCACTGAAAAACATGTTGCCAAACGGAATGACGCTCGTTAGGAATACGCGTACTGAGCTTGAGTCGCTAACTAACGCATTCCATATGAATCTCACCGCGATGGGAATGCTGTCGTTTTTGGTCGGGTTGTTTATTTTTTATCAAGCGATGTCTCTGTCTTTCATCCAGCGACAACGTTTGGTAGGTATTTTGAGACAGACTGGTGTTAACGGAACACAGTTAGCGCAAGCCTTATTGCTAGAGTTGTCTTTGCTCGTCTTTATTGCGTGGGCGTGTGGTAACTTTTTTGGCTTGATCTTAGCGAATGAACTTATCCCAGCAGTGTCTTCGAGCCTGAGTGATTTGTATGATGCCAACGTAGGTTTAACCATAGGATGGTCATGGCAATCTAGCTTATATAGCCTAATCATGGCAGCGATGGGTGCGTTGATATCGTGTCTGTGGCCATTAATCCGTTTGCTGAAGTCACAACCAATCCGCCTTTCTTCTCGACTGTCGCTAATGCGATTTGCTGGAAGAGAGTTCTCTTGGCAGGCGCTTGCGGCATGTGCGTTTTGTGTCGCTGCAATAGCGGTATATCAGGCGCCGAAAACACAAGAAACCGGCTTTGCAATTATTGCGCTGATGTTGGTTAGTGTGGCGTTGTTTATGCCATTTATTATGTGGCATATGTTCCAAAGTTTTTCTTATACCATGCGATGGGTTCGTGTCCGTTGGTTTTTTGCTGATGCAGCAGCCAGCATGAGCTATCGCGGTGTGGCTACGATGGCGTTTATGTTAGCGCTGGCGGCAAACATTGGTGTAGAAACAATGGTCGGAAGCTTTCGAGATACAACCGATAAGTGGCTAAATCAGCGATTAGCCGCTGATGTGTACATCTATCCGACCAACAATTCAGCCGCTAGGATGAGCGCATGGCTCCAGAATCAGCCAGAGGTGAACTCGGTTTGGTGGCGCTGGGAAAAAGATATGCCGACCGAGCACGGTGCTCTACAAGTTGTAAGTACGGGCTCTTCTGAAGGTGAGTTAGACTCACTTACCGTCAAGTTAGGTGTCCCAAATTACTGGTATCAACTGCACGCTACCAAGAGCTTAATGGTCAGTGAGTCGATGGCCTTGAAGCTGGATATCCGCCCTGGCGATTTCATTAACTTGCAAGAACCGCTTGGTGGTGATTGGCAAGTCGTAGGCGTTTACTACGATTATGGAAACCCATATAACCAGGTGATGATGTCGCACCGGAATTGGCTGTATGCATTTGCAGGTACGGGTAATGTTGGTCTTGGCGTAGTATTAAAAGATAACGTCAATGGAGAAGGGCTGAAAAATCGCTTAGAGAATGTATTCCGTCTCCCGCAAGATCGTGTGTTTGATAACGGTAATATTTATAGCCAAGCAATGAGAGTGTTTGATCATACCTTTGCGATAGCAGGAACCTTGGGCAATATCACGCTGATTATTGCCGTGTTTGGTTTATTCTTTGCGACGTTGGCAGGAGAACTTTCACGGCAGCGGCATTTTTCCTTATTAAGGTGCATGGGTGTGTCCGGAAAAGAACTTGTCGTATTAGGTGGTTTGCAGCTATTCGTCTTCGGAGCCATTTCTGCGATTATTGCAGTGCCGCTCGGCTTGGCGCTCGCACATTTGATCGTTGATATTATCATTAAGCAATCATTTGGCTGGTCTCTAGAGCTTCAAACGATTCCATGGGAGTATGCTCAAACCATTGCTTGGGCGATGCTTGCCATCATGGTTGCTGGCGCATTGCCAGTTATTAGAATGATCAAAAGTACACCGATGAAGTCATTAAGGGACGCGTTGTAATGAAAAAAATGGGCTCTAAAAAACGCTTGTTGGTTTCAACGCTCATTGTTGTTACGTTCGCTTTTCTGACTGGGGCTGCTTTTTACTCAACTTTTTGGTTAGAGGCGACAACAACACGAGAAAGCGAACTTGATTCTATCTTAACGCGTGAAAATCAAACGATTTTCGAGCCTGTACTACCTAATGAGCATGTCTCTTTACCCTCAGACTTTCGCTTTCATCCCGAGTATCAGCATGAATGGTGGCACTACTTTGCGAAACTAAAAGATGAGCAAGGCAAGATCTACAATGTTCAATGGAGCTATTTCAGGGTTGCGACGGACGAGCGAGAAACCAGCGGTTGGCAGAACCCTCAATTGTACATTTCACATGTTGTCGTCAGTCATGGCTCGCATGTATGGAAAGAGCAACGGGTAGCTAGAGGTGGGATAGGCCAAGCTGGTATGATCAATCGTCCTTTCAGGTTATGGATTGATAATTGGACTTGGCGATCACTCGGTGCGACGCCTTTCCCGGGCAACTTGAATGTGAATACTGATACGTTTGGACTTAAGCTCAATACCATGACAAACGGCCCCTTTGTGGTGAATGGAGACAAAGGCTTCCAAGTTAAACATGCGTTGCAATCTGTTGCTTCTTTCAGCTTCAGTGCTCCATTTTTAAAAGTAAAAGGCAGCTTAAGCTTAAATGGTAAGCGATTCTCAGTGACGGGTTCTGCTTGGGCGCAAAAAGAGTGGGGCAGCGGCTTAATTGGTGAGGGGCAACAAGGCTGGGATTGGTTTGTTTTCAATTTAGATGATGGTCGAGCATTAACTGTTAGCCGTTATCGTCACCATGGGCAAACACCGCACGTATTTGGCACGTTGTCGACACGCTCAGGTAAAGTCATCAACCTCTCAGACGATGATATCAGTATTAAACCAATGCAAGTGACCAGTTTATCCAATGGAAGAAGGTTACCTTTGCAGTGGATTATCAATATTCCGAAGCATCAAATTAACTTGACTACCCGCATTATCAAGTCAGATATGTGGCTACCCTTTGTAATACCTTACTGGGAAGGGCCTACTTTAGCTTCCGGCTCCAATGAAGCTTGGGGCTTTATGCAGCTGACAGGCTATTGAGTTGTGAAGAAAACCACCCCCTACGGGTGGTTTTTTAGTGCGCGAAGCTTCCTGGCTTTTTCTCAAAAGTACGGGGTTATCATGATGGTACAAGCCGTGTTATGCTGATTTTCTCATCATCTTGATAAATATTTGGTGCGACAAAAACAAATACGATCTCCGATCAAAATTGAGTGTTATGTTGGAAAATACGATGTATAGTAAACTTAACATCGAAAAAACCGAAGTTTATACTCTGAAGAAGCGATTATTCTAAAGTTTTCGACAGCTATACACTCTTATCACTCTTTGTTAATCGTTTATTAAGATAATAAATATAAGGACGAAACCATGAACGATGTCATTCGTGACTTTTTCAAAATGGAATCAGCAGGTGGTATTCTTCTCGTAATTGCAGCGGCAATTGCGATGACCATTGCTAACTCACCGCTGGGCGAAACTTATCAATCTGTACTGCATACTTATGTATTCGGTATGTCAGTTTCTCACTGGATTAATGACGGCCTAATGGCTGTTTTCTTCTTACTTATTGGCCTTGAAGTGAAGCGAGAGCTACTTGAAGGAGCGCTAAAATCAAAAGAAACCGCAATTTTCCCTGCGATTGCAGCGGTTGGTGGTATGTTAGCGCCTGCTCTTATTTACGTTGCGTTTAATGCTAACGACCCAGAGGCGGTTTCTGGCTGGGCAATTCCAGCTGCGACGGATATTGCATTTGCTCTAGGTATCATGGCGCTACTAGGTAAGCGCGTACCAGTAAGCCTTAAAGTGTTCTTGTTAGCTCTCGCTATTATCGACGATTTAGGCGTGGTTGTTATTATTGCACTGTTTTACACAGGTGATCTTTCTAGCATGGCGCTGCTTGTTGGCTTCATCATGACTGGTGTCCTGTTCATGTTGAATGCGAAGGAAGTAACGAAACTGACACCATACATGATAGTCGGCGCGATCTTATGGTTTGCGGTACTTAAATCTGGTGTTCACGCAACACTTGCAGGCGTAGTGATCGGCTTTGCTATTCCTCTTAAGGGTAAACAGGGCGAACATTCCCCACTTAAGCACATGGAGCACGCACTTCATCCATACGTGGCATTTGGTATATTACCTCTATTCGCATTTGCAAATGCGGGGATTTCGCTAGAAGGCGTATCGATGTCAGGCCTAACTTCAATGCTGCCATTAGGTATTGCTTTGGGACTACTGGTTGGTAAGCCTCTAGGTATCTTCACCTTTAGTTGGGCAGCTGTGAAAATGGGTGTAGCTAAGTTACCGGAAGGCATTAACTTCAAGCATATCTTTGCGGTCTCTGTGTTGTGTGGTATCGGTTTTACAATGTCTATATTCATTTCCTCTTTAGCGTTTGGAAATGTAAGCCCTGAGTTTGATACCTATGCTCGACTAGGTATCTTAATGGGCTCGACGACAGCCGCGTTACTTGGCTACGCGTTACTGCACTTTTCTTTGCCTAAGAAAGCGCAAGCGTAAGATACACACTGTTTAGTAAAGCCTCCCATTCGGGAGGCTTTTTTATGTCTTGCAGATCGGCACATCAACCACTTCAGGGTGGTTACTTTTGTGACCAACTAAGGTCTAGCTGATGGAGTTAGGGCAAATCATCGAAAGAGGCGCTTGGTAAATCTATAGGCGAAAAAAAGCCCAGCCGAAAATTTGACTGGGCGGATACAAACATAGGAGTTAATAAGAAAAAAGCAGCAACGTAACAATTAGATGGAAACAAGTTTGACGGCCAGTGAAACTTCAAATGCCCTAACTGTTACGTATATTCAGACCGAGCCTTTTCCAAACAGTTCCATTTTTTTTCAAAAAATTTCTACTTAATGCTTTCTAGCTTCTTACACATCCGAAAGTAATAGAAAAATCGAGATGGATTACCAACTTGGCGAAGTTACTAACTTCTGTGTTTCTCATTTTATCTCCCCTAGAACCGAAGATGTATTTCATACTCTCGTCGCTCACTCCGAGCCGCCAAGGCTATTGTTAGCGTTTCAATTGCGCTGGACTGAGAAATTTGATCGTTTTCTTCTGACAAGCTTCACTGGAGTATTCGATTGAATTTCAAAAGATTAGATCACACCTTTTACTGTCTGGTCAGACCAATTGGTTAAAGTGTGATGTTAATCATTTGTTAATCTTAAGTTTCGGGAGTATATTTTCAAACAGTTGTTTAATACGAGTGATTAAAATGGCCCCGAGAACATCAACAAAAGAAAAAATACTCGATGTCGCAGAAGGACTCTTTGCTGAACATGGCTTTAATGATACTTCGCTAAGAACGATAACAGGTAAAGCTAACGTTAACTTAGCATCGGTAAACTATCACTTTGGCGATAAAAAAACGCTGGTTAGAGCGGTTTTAGATAGGTATTTAGAAGCACTAATGCCGAGCATTAAGACTTCATTAATTGAGCTAAACACGCGCGATAGCTACAACATGGACGATGTCTTTGAGTCATTGCGATTACCTTTACGTACATTAAATGATGTACGCCCAAATGGTACTGCGCTATTTATGTTGTTAATTGGCCGCGGTTATACAGACGTTCAAGGTCATCTACGCTGGTTCATTACCACCAGATACGAAGAGGTACTAAACCTTTTCACTTTCTCGATAATGAAGGCGAACCCGGAACTATGTGAAGAACAGTTGTTTTGGCGACTGCACTTCACGTTAGGGACCTGTGTATTTACGATGGCTTCAAGCCAAGCTCTTTCGGAGCTGGCAGAAAGTAAGTTTGAAAAGGAAGTCGATGTGAAATCTGTCGTCGATTTACTGATTCCATATTTGTCAGCAGGAATGTCAGCAAAGCAGTTGGCATAAGACAAATAAGAAAGTTAAACCAATAATAAGATTATACCCCGAGCGGTTACGTGAACAAAAGGATCTGAACTATGAGCTCTCTACGAAGAAAATGGATTAGTGACCCGGCTTTTAAAGTGTTCAAAAAAGTATTGCCACCTCTGTCTAGCACCGAGAAAGAGGCGATGGAAGCGGGTAGTGTATGGTGGGATGCCGAACTATTCTCAGGCAAGCCAAACTTCACAACATTGCATCATTATCCAACGCCTACACTGACGGCAGAAGAGCAGTCATTTATGGATAATGAGCTTGAAACCCTGCTAGAAATGCTTGATGACCAGAAGATTGTCAAAGAAGACAGGGATTTACCACCTGAAGTATGGGAATACCTACGTAAAGAGCGATTTTTCTCTTTGATCATCTCGAAAGCATATGGTGGTCGTGAATTTTCCGCTTTGGCGAACTCAACCATTGTTTCTCGTATTGCGACTCGAAGTATCAGTACCGCGGTATCGGTAATGGTACCAAACTCTCTTGGCCCTGGTGAGCTGCTATCGCACTATGGTACGCAAGAGCAAAAAGATTACTGGTTGCCTCGTTTAGCTGATGGTACAGACATCCCTTGTTTCGCCCTAACTGGCCCTGAAGCGGGTTCTGATGCAGGTGGCATACCTGATCAAGGCGTGGTTTGTTACGGCACCCATGAAGGCAAAGAAGTGCTTGGCGTGCGAGTTAGTTGGAATAAACGCTACATCACGCTTGCGCCAGTTGCGACAGTGCTCGGGTTAGCATTTAAACTGCAGGATCCTGAAGGGCTACTTGGAGACAAGAAAGAGGTTGGCATTACATGTGCGTTGATTCCCGCTGACCATGAAGGTGTCGAGATAGGCGAGCGCCATGATCCTCTGGGGTCTGCGTTCATGAATGGCCCAACTCGTGGTGAAGATGTCTTCATCCCTATGGACTGGTTGATCGGTGGCGCTGATTACGCAGGTAAAGGTTGGCGTATGCTGGTTGAGTGTCTTTCTGCTGGTCGTGGTATCTCTCTTCCAGCGCTTGGCACAGCGATTGGTCACCTTACTACACGTACAACAGGTGCTTATGCTTACGTGCGTAAACAGTTTGGAATGTCCATCGGTAAGTTTGAAGGTGTTGCAGAAGCAATGGGGCGCATTGGTGGTCTTACTTACCTACTAGAAGCGACGCGTACGCTAACGACGACTTCTCTCGATATGAAAGAAAAACCTGGGATTGTAACCGCGATTGCCAAGTACCACATGACGGAAATCGCGCGTACCATTCTAAATGATTCGTTTGATATCCATGCGGGTCGTGCGATTCAAGATGGCCCAATGAACTATCTTGCTAAACATTACCTTGGTATCCCGGTTGCTATCACCGTTGAAGGCGCGAATATTCTGACTCGTAACCTGATGATTTTTGGTCAAGGTGCGACTCGATGTCACCCATATGTTCTAAAAGAAATGGAAGCAGCGGCGAATCCAGATTCTGAACAAGGTGCGAAAGAATTTGACAACTTGATCTTTAAACACATCAAGCACGCGCTCGGTAATACATTCGGTGCATTTGGTGCAGCACTAACTGGTTCTCGATTTGTTAACGCGCACATGAGTGGCCCAACGCAGCAATACTACAAAGACATTACTCGTCTCAGTCGTGCACTTGCAGTAAGTGCAGACTTTGCGATGTTAACCTTAGGTGGAGACTTGAAGCGTAAAGAAATGATCTCCGCACGTTTGGGTGATGGATTAAGCTATCTATACATGGCATCTGCTGCCTTGAAAAAGTATGAAGATGAAGGCCGTCAACAAGGCGATCTAGACTTCGTTCATTACGCTGTTCAACACTGTTTGTATAACGCTTCTAAGTCATTAAATGAGGCTTACACCAACTTCCCTGTGAAATACGTTGGCGGTGTGCTTAAGGGGCTATTGTTCCCGCTTGGTAATCATTTCAATAAGCCAAGTGATGAGCTGTGTGTGAATTTGGCTGAAGCGATGATGACGCCAGGCGCGCAACGTGATCGCCTCACGCATCTGTGCTACATCGGAAAATCAGAGGATGACAGCGTAGGCTTAATGGAGAATGCATTCCTTGCAATGTACGACATTAAACCTTTGGAGCGTAAACTTATGAAGGCTGCGAAGGATGGTAAAGTGGCTCGTAAAGGTCTGCTACATGATCGTTTGCAGCAAGCATTTGAAGCAGGCGTGTTAACTGAACAAGAAATTGATCAAATCATGGCTGCAGATAAATTGCGCTACAAGGCGATTCAAGTTGACCACTTTAGTCATGACTTTTCTGAAGTGCGAACTCATAGCCCAAAAAAGTCGCAGTTGAATCCGGCGGCATAATAGACAACTAATGTTAAGAAAAGCACCTCAATGAGGTGCTTTTTTGTATTCTTGGGGAGTGGATGGTGGGATAGTGCTCCAACCACTTGCCTTTTAAGAGCATTTTTACAGAAATTAGATGCGAAATCCCAACGAAACTTTTATCCTAACAAGGTTTTTTAAAGGAAGTTGAATATGATCATCAAACCTAGAATTCGTGGATTTATCTGTACTACAACGCACCCTGTTGGTTGTGAAGCTAACGTAAAAGAACAAATTGCGTACACCAAAGCGCAAGGTCCAATCAAAAACGCACCTAAGCGTGTTCTTGTTGTTGGTGCATCAAGTGGCTACGGTCTATCTTCTCGTATCGCTGCGGCATTTGGTGGCGGTGCATCAACTATCGGTGTTTTCTTCGAAAAAGAAGGTACTGAGAAGAAGCCAGGTACAGCAGGTTTTTACAATGCCGCTGCTTTTGAAAAGCTAGCGCGTGAAGAAGGTCTGTACGCAAAAAGCTTAAACGGCGACGCTTTCTCAAATGAAGCGAAACAGAAAACTATCGAGCTGATCAAAGAAGACTTAGGTCAAATCGATATGGTGGTTTACTCACTGGCATCTCCAGTACGTAAAATGCCAGAAACTGGTGAATTAGTTCGTTCATCTCTTAAACCTATCGGTGAAACTTACACATCAACGGCTGTTGATACCAACAAAGATGTGATCATCGAAGCTAGCGTTGAGCCTGCAACAGAAGAAGAAATCAAAGACACTGTCACTGTAATGGGCGGTGAAGATTGGGAACTTTGGATCAATGCGTTGTCTGATGCTGGTGTTCTTGCTGAAGGTTGTAAGACCGTCGCGTACAGCTACATTGGTACTGAGCTAACTTGGCCAATTTATTGGGATGGTGCACTAGGTAAAGCAAAAATGGACCTAGACCGTGCAGCGAAAGCGCTAAACGACAAGTTAGCAGCAACAGGTGGTAGTGCCAATGTTGCGGTACTTAAATCTGTTGTAACTCAGGCGAGTTCTGCAATTCCTGTTATGCCACTGTACATCGCAATGGTATTCAAGAAAATGCGCGAAGAAGGTGTACACGAAGGCTGTATGGAACAAATCTACCGTATGTTCAGCCAACGTCTATACAAAGAAGACGGTAGCGCGGCAGAAGTTGATGAGATGAACCGCCTACGTCTGGATGACTGGGAACTTCGTGACGACATTCAGCAGCACTGTCGTGAGCTATGGCCTCAAATTACGACTGAGAACCTAAAAGAGCTGACTGACTACGTTGAGTACAAAGAAGAGTTCTTGAAACTATTTGGTTTCGGCGTTGAAGGCGTAGATTACGAAGCGGATGTGAATCCAGCAGTTGAAGCAGACTTCATTCAAATCTAATCGAATCACAGACTAGATAACCAATAAACAAAAGGCGCTCATTGAGCGCCTTTTTGTATTTCATAGTCAAAGTGAGTATTAACTTAGTATTATCAGAATCGTACCAGCTAGCGTCATTAAAATATTCGCAATCGCATAGGTACCCGCATAACCAAGGGCAGGGATGGTGGACTTAGCGTAGTCGTTAACGACATCCATAGCTGGAGCGCAAGTACGGGCGCCAATAATGGCACCGAAGAGCAGAGCACGGTTCATCTTGAGTACGTGTGCGCCAACTAAGTAAGCCAGAACTACAGGCACAACACTGACAATAAATGCCAAACCAATGACTTTTGGTCCTACTTGCGTTAGGTGCTCGAACATCTTTCCACCTGCACTTAGACCAATTCCCACCATAAAGAACATTAACCCTAGATCTTTGACCATATTCAGCGCCCCTTGTGGGACATAACCGAAAGTAGGGTGATTTGCTCGTAAGAAACCAAGCGTAATACCGGACAACAGAAGACCCACCGCATTACCCAAACTGAAAGACACCTGACCGAACGTCATTGTGATGAGGCCAAACAGAATACCCAAAATAAAGAAGCTACAAAAAGCGAGCAAATCGGCCATTTGACTGTGGATCGAGATGAAACCGATTTTTTCCGCCAGTCCATGTACTCGGCTTTTCTCGCCGCTCACTTGAAGGACGTCCCCTTTAGCGAGCACAATGTCTAAGTCCATAGGCATTTCAATCTGAGCGCGAACTACGCGGTTTAAGAAACAGCCAAACTCAGACAAATTCAAATCCGATAAACGCTTACCAGCGATAGCGTCACTTTTTACGACGATTTCTTCTTCAACGATGCGCAAATCAAGCAAGTTACGGTCGAATACTTCTTTACCATTACGGAAGCTAGGGTCTAAGCGAGCATGGCTGTCAGGGAAGCCAACCAGTGCAATTTCATCTCCCTCTTGCAAGATAGCATCACCATCTGGGTGGGCGAGAATACCATTGCGACGGATTCGTTCAATGTAACAGCCAGTTTGACGATAAATACCCAGTTCTCGCAAGTTTTTACCATCAGTCCAGTCAATTAGCTCTGGGCCCACTCGGTAAGCTCGAATAATGGGTAAATACACTTTTCTCTGGCTTGAATTTCCAAGGCCACGCTCTTGTGCGATTTGCTGCGCGGAATCAGAAAGGTTTTGTTTTTGCAGTTTTGGCAACAATTTAGCAAACATGATCATGCTAATTAAGCCGACCAGATAAGCCATCGCGTAGCCTACGGATAGATTTTCTAATACCAGAGAAAATTCCATATTCCGCGGTATAGTCGCAAGGCCAGAGTTAAGAGCATCTTGTGCACCAACCAGTACTGGCGTTGCGGTCAATGCGCCTGCCATCATACCGGCGGATAAGCCAAAATCGAGGCCGAAATAGTGACTCAAACCATACGTTAAGCTGACCGCAGACACGAGAACAGTCATGCTTAAAATAAAATAATGCTTACCATCTCTGAAGAATATACCAAAAAAGTTTGGTCCAGCTTCAATGCCAACGCAGTAGATAAACAGCATAAAGCCAATGGTTAAAGCTTCTGCATTAAATGAGAAACCAAGGTGGCCCATTACCAAAGAGGTAATAAGAACGCCAATAGAGTTGCCTAATTGTAATTTGCCAAATCGAATTTTTCCGATGGCAAGGCCAATGGCTAATACGACGAAGATTAGAAGGATAGGGTTTTGCTCAAGAAGGTATACGACGTCTATGTTCACTGTGTGGCTCGGTAGAGTGTGTGCCAAAAAAGATTAAGAACTGTGAATTGTAACTAAATATAGCAAAAAGATAAGTGAATTTTTTTAGGTTTTACCATTAGTTGACTTAACGTAATAACCAGCTGAAAAATAATAAAAAAGCCGCATGAAGCGGCTTTTTTGAAAACAGTCTTTATTATTCGTCAAATAGACCTAGGTGCTCTTTCGCGTATGCTTCGAATTCGTCGCAGCCACCGATGTGCTCTTGGTCGATAAAGATCTGGGGAACGGTTTCAACTGGTTTACCAACTGTTTTCTCAAGATCTGCTTTAGAAATACCCTCAGCGTGAATATCAACGTAACGGTAGTTGAAGTCATCACGTTTTGCTTTTAGCGTTTCTGCGTGCTCTTTTGCACGAACACAGAAAGGACATGCAGGGCGACCAAAGATAACAACGAACATAATCTTATTTCTCCTAAATCTATTCTTTTTTTGAAAGCGTACAAAACATAGCGGCTGAGTGCGCTTTCTTTTGTTGGAGTAACTATGCCCGATCCAGATACGGAAATAAAGCGGCAATTACCTCTTGGTTCTATAGGTGAAATCTATCGAATAAAAACTAAACGCGCGTGCTTATTTTACGGCTCTGAAGTATGTGAAGTGACGCATAAAAAACATACATTCTAAAGGGTTAATGATGGCAAGGTGGAATTGGTCAATTTTTTTTGTTTAAAAAAATAGCAATCTATTTTGGCTATACGCAAATAACTTCAACTCTTACATAAGTGTTAAATCAGAGGGCGAGAGGTTATTTGGGTATATTCTTTTGGGAGGGTGTGTATGTTTCAGTTTATGACTGCAACAAGGATTATATTTG
Source organism: Vibrio sp. 704 (assembly GCF_033339295.1). Taxonomy (NCBI): domain Bacteria; kingdom Pseudomonadati; phylum Pseudomonadota; class Gammaproteobacteria; order Vibrionales; family Vibrionaceae; genus Vibrio; species Vibrio sp. 704. Next base: position 287,989 of record NZ_JAWOUH010000003.1, read on the forward strand.
GTGAAGGTGCACTTCAATCTTCATTGTCCGTTATTAACCAATTTGGCTACAGTGTTTTGCTGGTTACTGGGCAGGATACCCAACGAGCCGCCCCCATTATCCAATATCTTAAAGCTCAAAATATGCGTTACCAGCACGTAGCTATCGTTGGTGAACCATACATCACGATGGTAGAAGAGACCGCAGTGCTCGGTAGAAAATTCCAACCTGATATGGTGGTTGCGATAGGTGGTGGCAGCGTCATCGATATGGGCAAAGCCTTAGCTGCCATTATTCCCAATCAAGGCAATGTTTACGATTACGTAGAAGTGGTAGGAAGAAGCGTCCCTTTAAAAGCAAAGCCTCTTCATTTTATTGCGATTCCTACGACAGCAAGCACCGGTTCAGAAGTGACCAGAAATGCTGTGCTGAAATCAGGACAAGATAAAGTGAAAGTGAGTCTTAGAAGCCCTGATATGCTCGCAGACGTTGCCATTGTAGACCCGACACTTACTTACGGGACCAACCAATACACATCTGGACGTGGCGCAATGGATGCGTTCACTCATTTAATGGAAGCATATGTGTGTGGTGAGCCAAACCCTCTTACTGATATGGTCTGCGAAGAGGGGCTACGCCGCTTAAGCCGTTCAGTGATTGCCGCTTGTAAGCAAGATAATCATAAGGCGCGCTCTGATTTATCGTTCGCTGCATTGCTTGGTGGTATGGCGATTACTAATGCCAAATTAGGTGCCGCTCATGGGTTAGCATCGGCGTTAGGAGGCAAGTTAGACGCCCCCCATAGCGTTATTACGGCTCGCCTAGCTCCACACGTGATGCAGGAGAACATTAACGCCGCTAAACTCGCGGGTAGGAATGATGTGATAAGTCGTTATCGCAAGTTGGCCCAATTAGTCACTGAGCGAGTAAACGCGAACGAACACGATGGAATTCTTTGGGTAAATATGGTGCTAGATAAGTTAGCGTTACCGCTACTGGCTCAATTTGGAGTATGCCAAACCTCTTTTGAGCAAGTGGCGAATGATGCGCTTAAATCAATGGCAATCAAAGGGAATCCTTTACCCCTGAATCAGGAACGTTTGATACACATATTGCAGCAAGTCTGTGATTGTAGCGGAGAGTGCGCAGCTGAGAGTGCACAACATGTCAGTTCTGTTGAAGTACTGGAATCAAGAACGGACTTATCGAGTGTCAACGACTTAGGGTGATTGCTTTCTTAGCTGCATTAAAACAAAAGGGGAGCCTTGAGCTCCCCTAGATAAAGTATTGACTAAGCTTTAGTGCTTAGTACTGGCTTAATTTGTCATAGCGACTGTCTTTCAACGCATCTTTTACGCGTTTTAGGTTCTCACGGAAACCTGTACCACGGCGAAGAGTGAAGCCAGTTGCTAGCACATCAATCACTGTCATTTGTACAACTCGGCTTGCCATTGGCATGTAAACGTCGGTATCTTCTGGAATATCGAGCGTGATGGCCAGCGAGCTTGCCTTTTCTAGAGGAGAATCCTTCGCTGTAATCGCAATAACCGTTGCGCCATTTTCACGAGCAAGGTTCGCTATTTCTACCTGACTCTTTGTTCGACCGGTATGAGAAATAAGAACCACAACATCATTATCACTGCAGTTGATACAACTCATGCGCTGCATAACAATATCTTCAAAACAAGTAATTGGAATATTAAAGCGAATAAACTTGTTTTGTGCGTCTCGGGCAACAGAAGATGATGCACCAAGGCCAAAGAATGAAATGCGCTTCGCTTGCGTTAGCAAATCGACCGCACGGTTCACTTGCATTGGATCTAGGCTATTTTTAGCGACATCTAAACACGCCATCGTCGATTCGAAAATCTTATGGGTATACGCGTCTGGGCCATCGTCTTCTTCCACATTACGGTTAACGTAAGGGGTGCCGTTGGCTAGGCTCTGTGCCAAGTGAAGCTTAAAATCTGGAAAGCCCTTGGTGTCCAGACGACGACAGAAGCGGTTTACAGTGGGCTCACTAACGTCGGCCATTTTAGCCAGCGTTGCAATGCTTGAATGAATTGCAGTTTGTGGAGACGCCATAATTACTTCCGCAACTTTGCGCTCTGACTTACTGAAATTCTCCAGGTTTTTTTGAATTTTTTCTAATGTATTCATAGTGTTCACGAGGGTATAGAGAACAACTCGCTGGCTCTGCTAACGAAAGGAAACACGAAGATTCCGGAGTAGAGTGGGGCGTTAACGAAAACAACCAGCGCCATAGAATCAGTATAAACCTGATCTTCAATCAGTCTAAACCAATAACGGGTACTATTTAGTGAGAATTTGACAGGCCTCAAACAAAATGTTGTAAAAACTACAGAATTGGATGTGTAAACGAAGTTTTGTTGCGCTAGTCGCACGATAATGATGTTTGAGTTACATCAAAACGAAAAAAAATTTCAAATTGATGTAACTCGATCTGGCCGTTAAGACGATTGAATATCAACAACCAGCTGTTGAATTCTTTTCATCAAATTTGGTGCTTGCTTGGCGATTTCGCGTTGTTCATCAAGCACTGAGCTCAAAATTTCTTTTGTGGTCAGTGGATTTGCCAAAACCACTCGAAACACTATCGTATTCATGCGTTGCCATTGGTCTGGGTTCAGTCTTGTACGTGAAACGAACGATTTGCCCGTTTCGCGCTGACGCTTTTGAATAAACTGTGTTAACTCATTGATCAGCTCATTCAGTTGTTCTTTTTGTGAGCCTTCTGCTTGTGCTAATGCTTCACGGATGAATGGCGGCAAATAACGGTATGTGAGCAGACAAAGCTCTGGTTCAGAAACTAACTCGAAATCATCTTGCTGTTTGATTAAATCCGCAAAGTATCGAGCTTTTTCAATGCTTTGGTCAATCAGAAGCTCGTAACCTGGGCGACTTATGATGTGCATTGCGGCGTAGACCAACATCGCCATACCCGAACGTGAACCTTCTAATGTATGGCTGCCTAGGTCTTTTGAACCTTTGCGCAATATATATTGAGCGTGATGCTCTATGGATTTCATTGCGTCAGGGTCTTTGAACAGAACCATACCAGCGCCCATCGGGATGTAGAGCTGCTTGTGCGCATCAATAGTTACTGAGTCTGCCATTTCCACACCTTTAAGAAGGTGACGGTGATGGTTAGACATAAGTGTTGCGCCACCCCATGCGGCATCTACATGGAAGTGACAGCCGTGAGCTTGGCAGACTTCAGCGATTTCAGGCAATGGATCAACATTACCTGTCTCTGTTGTGCCAGCCACACCAATAACAGCAATAGGCTTGATATTTTGTTTTTCGAGCTCAACAATTTTCGCTTTAAGGTCGTCGATAATAATACGGTTGTTGGTATCGGTTTTAACCGCAACCAAGCCCTCTTGGCCTAGCCCTAATACATCGGCCGCTTTCTTAAGGGAGTAGTGACCACGCTCAGACACTAGCACCGCTAAGCCATCATAGCCATAGTGCTTCATGGCTTTAAAAAGGCCTTCCTTTTCCACGCCTTTAAATGAGCCATTGGCTCTTAACGCTTTGTTACGTGCTACCCAAAGCGCAGTGATATTGGCTATGGTGCCGCCGGAACAAAATGCGCCTAATGAGTGGTTTGCACTGTGCATCCACTGATTGTAAAAAGTATCATTCTGACCATATATCAAGCGATGCAGCATACCCAAAACTTGACGCTCAAGTGGCGTAAAGGCTTTGGAAGTCTCTATTTTTACCAGGTTTTGGTTTAAGGCGATCATGATCTTTGACAGTGGCATCAAGAAATAAGGCAGTGCCGATGTCATATGACCAATGAAGCTTGGTGAAGATGTGTGAACTGAGTGCGACACCAAAGTGTCGAGTAAGTGCTCTGTATGATCTGACACGAACTCTGGCTGCTCAGGAATCTGAGCAGAAGAAAAGTCTTTTTCGATTTCGCGTAAAGGCTTTTCTTCTGCCACGATGTGTTCACGAAGAAATTGATTTAGATTTCGCGAGAGGCTCTCGTCAATTTTAGTTAACGTTGAGTCCGGACCTTCTGGGACAGTGAAGATCTTTAGCAAGCTCTCAAAGCTAACATCAGCGGCTTTTTGTTCCTTAACCATAGCAAAGAATCTTTGTAGTTATTTTGGTAATGCGAGCGGCACAATCTAAACTAAAACGGGCGCAAAGTCCCGTTTTAATTGTTGAAACCCAAGTTGTAGAAATGAAAATTTTAGGTGAAGGTTACGATATTCACATTAAAAAATTCTAGATTGAGTACGTTAAAACACTCTGATGTTATCGAATGCTAATCAACGACTAATGTGAGCAATCTTAGTCACATTTCTGCTTTTCAATCTTTTCTATTGACTGATTGTACTTATTAAGTGCGGTATCAATTTGTTGGGGATGACTAAGCAGATCAGCGAATGCTGAACGAAGCTCGTAGTTTTTTGGGTGGTTAGTTGATTGACGGTCGCTAAATGTCTGTTTTGCAACTTCACCTAACTTATCGCTTCGGGTCGCTAACTGCTTAACGTCATGTTGCTCTAGTTTTAACCATGCTTCGATTGGCTGTTCCGTCGCAACGCGGCTAGGGTCGTTCTCTAGAAAGTAGTGAACCGCTTCGCGGTTTAATTCAAAGTGATGTTTACGTCCATCCAAGAACCATTGACTAACTTCTTTCAGATCTGGATATTGGGTAACCGTCAAATCAACAAGATCTTGATACCACTGTAGTGAGGCATCGACGTAGCCATCGTATTTGCTAGCAAGACATTGTTGATCTGCGGCAAGCGTAAAAGTTGAGCTTGTAGCGAGGAGCGCTGCAACGACAAAGCGTTTCATTCTTCTTCCTTCTGGTTGTTATCCCTTTATTAACGCAATGCGCATCATTTGATGTTTCTCCCTTCTTTCTATTTGGTCGTGACAAATCGTTGGGCTGAATGACGAAAAGAAAGAGGGGTCTTGCCAAAAAATATTGACCACTTTGACGTTAACTGGGTATTTAAATTTTTGCCGTATTGTAATGGATGTTAAAGCGAAAACCTGAGATCTAGCTAGCAAGTGATACAAAGAAAAGCATCATAACTGGTACCAATAAACTCAAAATAAAGCCGCTAACGATAGCAACAGGAACACAACGCACACCACCGGTGGTTTGAATAACGGGTAGGGTGAAGTCCATTGCTGTTGCACCGGCATAACCAATTGCGGTGCACGGATAGCTACGAATAAAGAGAGGAATGGCAACCAGTGCGACTAGCTCTCTCATCAATTCAATCAAGAACGACGCGCCACCAAATACCGGACCAAAAGCGTCACCCATTAAAATACCTGCGAGTGAATACCAGCCAAAACCTGAAGCCATTGCGAGTGCTTGATAAAGAGGAAGATCCAAAAGCACCGCTGCAAGAACGCCACCAAGCATACATGTTGCGATGACAACAGCCGCAATGGCCATTCCTTGTTTATTTAATAGGATTTGACGCAGAGTAAGTCCACTATTGCGCAACTGAATACCAATAAAAAATAGAAGTAGAAAGAGTATCCATTCGCTTGCTGTATCTACCCAACTTAAATCAATGGGTAACAGCAGGCCAACCACTAACCCGCCGCCAACGACCACGATAAGCTTAACAGACTCTAAAGCCATCGAAGATAACGGTAACTTCTTTTGATTCTGATTGGTCTGGAGTGGAATAATTTTATCAATAATAGGCAGAGCCAACAGGTTGCAGGCACTTAGACACAAAAAAAACGTACTCGCATAGAGGAGAATACTTTGTAAGTTGCTGCTTAAATTATCGAGCGCCGCTAAGCTAAGACCCATCAACGACAAAATGACGTAAATAAGGTAGGACGTTGACTGATTGATCTTCTCCAATAACGAAGATCGAGATATAGGAATTAGATACCCCACCACAAGCGGAGCGAAAATAAATAGCATCCCTGAGAACATAAAGCTCAATGATTCCTTTTTGAGATAACATCAACACGCATAAATCAAATTATCTATCGGTTGAAATTAGAGACATTTCACCACACACAGCTCAGCCTTGAGCGAATCGTTTTATCACGGATAAGGTATTATCAGAAAACGATAAATTACAAACCGCTAGCATTCAGTACAGCACGGATTTGATCATTGAAGTCAGTATCACTCATGTTACTAAGTTCATACAAGACTTCTGCACCAGTTAAGTTGAATTCAACTTCATGTTCGTCAATGCGTTCATCGTGATTGCGGAACATCAATAAATGATGCGCAATTCTAGCGATGTCGAGATAACTCACTTCTGGTCGCGTTAATTCGTATTTTTCGTTTGAGGATACTTCTCTGAAGTCGTTGTCAAACCCCCAACGCTCAAGTACCAGTTTACTTGTGGCAGAACAACGTGTTTGGAAGATCTGCAATGCAATATCTGGGTCTAAGTAATTGCCCCTATCTAAGTACAAGTGGTACTCATTAATTAGGCAAAATAACCCTATATCGGCTAATAGACCGACCAATAACGCCTTTTCTTGCTCTAGATGACCATAAGTGCCTGGCTCGTGGCTACGAAACGATTGAACCAACATCACCATGACGGCACCGAGCTCACGAGATATCGCCGCACTCTTCACCAAGATGGCATTGCATTCTTTAGTGAGATTAACTGAGTGTTTAAGTTGCTCGATCGCTTGTGCGGTAACAATATCACGTACACGAAGTATTCCGAGACGAGATACCGCTGTAGTTAAGTCGTTGCAGGTGATATTTCTGCGATTGAAAATCACAGAGTTAGCGACTCGTAAAACGACCGCTGCTAATCCGGGATCTTCCAATAAACAGTTAGCAACATCGGCAATCGTGGTGTGTTCTTCGACACATAACTGCTGAATTTTAAGCACGACATCAGGAATAGGAGGTAACGAAATCTTACCCGTGGCGATGGACTGTTCTACCAGCTGAGCAAACTCGGATTCCAGTGCGTTTATAAGCTTATCTTTATTATTTGGCAGCCAAAAAAATGATAAATGTTCCATTGTGACGCTGTACTTGAGATCTTTCGTACAGTGTACCCTTACAGCGTATTCTTTATCAATTAAATGCGTATTATGTGCCCGTAATTGCCAGCGAGATCATAATGATGGCGTGTTTTAGGCATGCTATGCGTCAAAAAAATATCACCACACAAATAATAAGTGTGAAACTAATCACGTATGCAGAATTTATACTTTTTTATATGTGACCTATGTCCTAACTTATTTTTCAACGTTAAGTATGATTAAGCAAGTTGGTGAGCACAACTCACAAAAATATCGCCAACAAATCGACATTTATAATTCGCTATAAGCTGCTGTTTATCTGGTGACATCGCTAATCGGGGTAATTTATTCAGATTAAAGAGGTCAATGGACATGACAGACCAAGCTTTTTTTAAATATGTACGCACCTTCAGTGAGTACCAAAAACGTTCTATGTTCGGTGGTATTGGTTTATTCACCGATGATGCTATGTTTGCGCTTGTCAGCAATGATTGCTGCTACTTACGTGGTGGTAATGGGCTAGATGAAGTGTTTACTCAACTGAGCTGTGAGAAGTATAAGCACGTCAAAAAACAGACGACGGCAACCGTAAATTATTATGATGTAACCGATTTATTCGAATCCGGATATGTAGGGCTTGATGAACTGGTACAGAAATCAATTGAATACTCAATTAAGGAACGGAAATATCAAAAGTCCTCTGCCAGTAGACGCTTAAGAGACTTACCCAACATGCAACTAACCCTTGAACGTATGGTCAAGAAAGCCGGTGTTGATGACGTAGAAACCTTTTTAGAACTTGGACCTGTAAAAGTCTTCAACAAAGTTAAAACGGCTTACGGTAATGATGTTGATGTAAAGCTACTGTGGAAATTTGCTGGTGCAACTGATGGCGTACATTGGAAACTGATCCAAGAGCCGCGTAAAAAACAGTTATTGGCACTGTGTGACTAAGCGAAGCTGATCGCACAATGATTGACTCGTTTCGATGGAGTTAGCGGGTCGTAAAAGCAAGTGTGAAAAGCGGAAAAAGGACGTTGAAGTTTTTTACCACTTCATTGAGTTAGTCATTAAATTAGACAAAAAAACCGAGGCAGAGACCTCGGTTTTTGTTTTTTTAATTTGCTCTTTTCTTACAGCACAAATCTTAAAACTTAAAACGCGTAGTGAACATTACCTGATCACCGTAAAAATCGTTGATACGAGCTTCAGCACCCAAAGAGAAAAGCTCTGTTGAGTGGAATCGAGCGTAGGCAGAGCCAGTCCAATCGTCATCGTTATCGATAGAAACGTAGCCGACTTTGCCGCCTACTTCTAATTGAGGGCCCAACCATTGGCGAACACCTAAGTTAAGCTCCATACCAACATCTGTGCTGCTCTCATTCGAAGGTTGCACAACGCGCATTAGCATTTCACCAGTAAGATCTGCCCAGTTGTTTAGCGGAGAATGGAAGCCAAAGCCTGCAGCTGAGTCAAAATCACTTTCAAACTCAGAGTCAATACGAGCAATAACATGCGCGTTCGGGTGAATTGATTTGCTGAATCCAGCACCAAATGTCACAGGACTTGCGCCAATACGTGCTTCGAAATAGTCGTAGCTAAAGTTGCTCATAGTTGCTGGCGCATTGCGATCGTTTGCAGCTAGGGCATGGCTTGATGCCACTAGTAAGGCAGCGGCTAATAGTGTTTTACGCATAACTAACGATAAACCTTGTTCATTATTTCCATGGATTCAAGCAACCACTTGAACCGTAATCTGATTTGTCCGACATCATAATAAAAAGGAAGGTCCACGACCAACAAAAATGTGTCGATGTTTTGTCAATTAACTTAATAGTTCCTTGGTTTAAGCAAAAACTACGCCATATACGTAGTGTCCGAGAATTTCACTCGGACAAGTAACGATGTTTTTCTAACCTCATTCGACTATGCGAGGTTAGGTGGTGCAATGAGCATCGTTGAGTTCAAGTTAGAACCAAACACTTTATTACTCGCCAAAGCTTGCTCTTCTTTCTGCCATGGCGTTGAGGATTGCCTCAGAATCAAGGATCTGAGTCCAGGATAGCAGGTTATCATCATTCTCAATCACAAACGCGGTAAGCTGAGACACGATTGCTTTTCTCAATGCTTCACCTTTCCAAGGTTTGGCAATGTAATAATCGAGACTCGCGTTATTTACGGCTTCTACGGTGTCTTCCAAACCAGCTTGTCCTGTGAGTAAAACTTTGCGCGCTGCTTTTGTGTCACCATTTTGACTGAGTTCGATTAAGAAGCTGATCCCAGTTTGTTCCGGCATAATGTGGTCACATAAAATGAGCGCAAGCTGAACTTCTTCTTCCGCCATCTCCTCAATCACTTGCCGAGCTTCAGTCACCGATTCCGCTCCTTCGACGACAAAGTTCTCCTCGAAGGGAGCAAGATCTTGGAGCACGCTATCCAAGACTTCTCGTTCGTCATCGACACATAAAATTAGATACTTGGTCATGTTTCATCTCCTTCTTCGATGACTGGTAACCAGACGGTCATTCGTGTGAACTGGCCGATCTCTGATTCGACGTCAATCCACCCTCTGTGTGCTGTTACGATTTGCTGGCAGATGGACAGCCCGATGCCTAAGCCAAAATTACCTTCTTTTTTTGTGGTGAAGTTCAGCTCGAAAATGGCGTCTCTTTGCGATTCAGGAATGCCACATCCATTATCTTCAAATGAGATAACGGCATAATGTGTGTGCTCTTTTTCTATAAGGCGTGTTTGTATGTTTAACACACCTTTCTCTGGAAATGCGTCAATGGCGTTAGAGACCAAGTTCGTCCACACCTGTTGGAGTGCGATCGGTTGACAAAGGATGGAAGGCAAGTTTGCATAGTCGGTTGAAACTTGGTGCATTTTTAATTTGTTCTCGAAAATCACCAAGGTGTCTTCAATGCCCTCATGAATATCGGCATAGTGCAGGGTCTCATCATCTGACCGAGCATATCCTTTCAGGCTTTTTACCATATCAGCAATTCGTGCTGCACAGACATTAATTGAGCGAAGTGTAGAACCTGCTTTGTGGTATTGCTCTAGTGTATTGAGAGCATGATAAGACGCTTTCTGCTTTCTCGTTAGTTGGGTAAGTAGCTCTTGATCGGACTCTAATCCAAGGCTCACCACTTTTTTTGCCAATGCTCGGTCTGGAAGAGTATGGCTAAGCGCTTTTACGCGTGATCTGAGCTCGGCGGTTGAAGCGGGTTTTGAGGTTTGCGCTTTGCTCAGTAATTCAATGCCTTTGCTTTGTATATCGGAACTGGGCGCATCGTTAAGTAATCGTTCTAGCGTATGCGTTAAATTCTCTACGCCCCTCAATATCGCGGCTACTGGATTGTTTAGTTCGTGTGCCACTCCCGCAACCAATTGGCCAAGCATCGCCATTTTTTCTCTTTCAATGAGCTGCTGGTGGGCTGATTCTAAAGATTCGAGCGTTTTTTGAAGTTGCAGTTTGGTGTTGATGCTTCTTTGCAATCGGCGGTTGAAGTGGCGTAAAAGCAAGTTTGTAAAAAGAGGCAGTAAGTTTGAGTCGCTTTGCATCACTTTATTGAATACGTTGCGATCGAGTTTGATAACTTCTGTTTTGGTTAGTGTTAGAGCTGTCGAGAAAGAACATTCCCCAGTAACAAACGACATGCCTCCGACAATATTCCCTTTGTTATGGCGTACAACCTCTCGCTGCATGCCTTGCTCATCGCGCTTGTACAGAGCCACTTCACCTTCGGTGATAAACCACAAAAAGCAATTTGGCTCGCCTTCCACGGTTAATAAGTGTTCAGGTGAGTATGTACGGCACGCTCTTGTTTCGTCATTATCTTTGAAAAATTGCTGGAGAGCGGAGATCACTTGCTCGGCTAACTCGGCATCAGACATCGAGTGGTAGTCGTGTAAGAATCCGGCTTGATAATGGCTCATCTGGTTATTGATGTGCGCTCGCAACAAGCTGTGATGATCCAATATCTGACTGTAACTTAGCAGGTCTTCTTTGCCATTTCGCAAGATAAATTGGGTCAGCTCTTTTTGCACTGTGTTAAATAAGACGTGATCTGGCAAAGGTTTAGTGAGGCAGTGGTCGAGCCTGCCCTCATTAACGGCAGTGAGAATTGCCTCTATATCAGACGAGCAGCTAATAAGAATTTTTCTTGCTTGCTCGGTATGTGGCATCCGGTCTAAACCAATAAGAAAATCCACGCCGTTAAAATGAGCGTGATGGCTCGCTATAACTAAAGCAACAGTCTGTTCTCTTTCTTCTAGATACTCTAAAGCGCTTTGAGCCTCTTCTATCGATTCGACAGAAAAAATATCAAACTTACTTGAGAAGGCAGACAGCTCCAATCGAAACTGTTCAGCACTGATTGGGTTGTTGTCGAGACACAACACAGCATAACGATTCACAGATGTTTTAGCTCCGGTTAAAACTTCGCCACGCAAACTTTAACAATAAAAGGACATGATGAGTGGGAGCCAAGTATGATTCCTGATTAATGGACTAGAATAAGCATCAATAGTCTGATTTGTCTCAATGTTTTCTCCGCAGGTGGTTTGGGGTAGACTGACCGAAAATATCTAATAAGTGACGTTATGCAAAATCTTAAAAAAATCGGCGCCATTGGTGGTGCTATCTCATTAGCACTGTGTTGGCCATTGGCTGTCGGACAAATTGGTCAGTCCATCATTGAAGATGGTATTACCAATATGAATGATGAAATGATTAAAGGCGAAGTGGTCGAGTATCAGCGTGGCTATTTGTCTTCAGTCGTGCTGACTCGTTATTCAGTTGTTGATCCTGAGCTTAAAACGCAGTTAGAGCGTGATGGTATGCCAACGACGTTTGACGTAACCAGTGATGTTAGCCACGGTCTAACAAGCCTAACAGCAGATTCAAAATTGGTGGACAATGACTTTTTGCCTCTCACGATGCATAGCCAGACTCAACTAAATGGCAATACAGCATTTATCCTCGACCTAGACAGTTGGCATTATCGTAACGAAGCGCAAGGTGTTTCTGTTTCTACAAGCCCTGCAAAAGTAACAGGTGATGTGACGGTATTGGGTGATCTCAATTACCAAGTTTCCGTTCCTTCTGTTCAAGTGGATTTTGAAAACGGTGAAGAGCTTCATCTGAATGCATTGACAGGGCAAGGTAAAGGAAAGCAAGCAAAAGGCTATTGGCTGGGTGAGCAATCTTTTTCTCTAGAGAAGCTGGATGTGGTTGATGCGAACTTGACGCCTGTCTTTTTGATTGAAAATGCGAGCTACCGTGGTAACACTACGATGAGTGAGTCTGGTGATAAGCTGAACAGTCAATTAAACCTAGATGCTAAGAAACTACGTTTAACTGATGGGACGGATGTCGATAACTTTAAGTTGGATTTCTCAATTGCAGATGTGGATAGCCAGTCTTTTGATCAAATTATGTCTATCTATCAAAGCTCTCCTATGCTAGATGAACAGGAAATTGCGAATTTATTGCCGCATGTCGATACGCTGTTTAGCAAAGGTTTTGATTTATCCGTGAACGAGCTTTCACTCGCGTTCGGTGACGGCAAGTTCCACAATGAGTGGCAACTATCCATCCCTGAAGGTACTGAGCATATTTCTCAAGATCCAATGAAGTTGGTGACGGCCACTACTGGTGAACTTAGCACTTACTTCTCTGATGAATTAGTAACGCATTACCCATTTATTCAAGAAGGGATTGATGAGCTCCTTATAATGGAGTTGATCGAAAAAGTAGAGGGCGGTTATCAATTAAAAGCAGAAATTGGTGAAGGCAAATTGAAGTTCGAAAATGGGCATGAGTTCCCATTGGTGGCTCTACTTATGCCTGCTTTGATGCAACAACAGTAATTCGTGTTGTTGCGAATTTGTTCCAATTCAACGCTTAGTCTTTAAAAAGAGGTCGTAAGACCTCTTTTCTTGTTTTTATCACTGCGAAAACGTGATATTAATTTCGTAATATTTACATAGCAGGAGCAATGAGCATCATGGAACAAAATACGGACAACGTATTTAACTTCAGTGCAGGGCCAGCAGGTCTGCCTAAAGCAGTTATGCAGCAAGCACAACAGGAACTAATCGATTGGCAAGGCCTTGGTACTTCGGTCATGGAAATCAGCCACCGAAGCAAAGAGTTCATCAAAGTTGCAGAAGAAGCCGAGCAGGATTTACGTGATCTTCTGAATATTCCGGACAACTATAAAGTACTGTTCTGCCAAGGTGGTGCTCGTGCTCAGTTTGCTGCTGTTCCTCTAAACTTACTTGGTGATGCCGATACGGCAACTTACATCGATGGTGGTTATTGGGCTGAAAGCGCGGTAGCTGAAGCGAAAAAATACTGCGAACCAGACGTGTTTGATGCAAAAACAGAAATCAACGGGAAAGTCGCGGTTCTACCTGCAAGTGAATGGAAAATTGCTCCAGAAGCGGCTTACGTTCACTTCTGTCCAAATGAGACCATTGATGGTATTGAGATTAACGATCTTCCTATCACCGACAAACCGATTGTTGCTGACATGTCTTCGACAATTCTTTCTCGTGAAATTGATGTGTCGAAATACGGTGTGATTTACGCGGGCGCTCAGAAAAATATTGGTCCTTCCGGCATTGCTATTGCTATCGTGCGCGATGATTTATTAGGTATGGCGAAGCAGGTACTACCAAGTATTTTGGATTACACTGTTTTGGCAGAAAAAGAATCAATGTTCAACACGCCACCAACCTTTGCATGGTACCTGTCTGGTCTTGTTTTCAAATGGCTGAAGGCACAGGGCGGAGTAAAAGCGATTGAGCAAGTGAACCGCGCTAAAGCCGCGCTACTGTATGATTACATCGATCAGTCTGATTTCTACCGTAATGGCGTGCACTCAGCAAACCGTTCTTTGATGAACGTGCCATTTCAACTTGCTAAGCCTGAACTGGATGCAACCTTCCTTGAGCTAGCAGACTCTAAAGGGCTGAAAGCGCTAAAAGGTCACCGAGCAGTTGGTGGTATGCGAGCATCCATTTATAACGCAATGCCGCTTGAAGGCGTTCAAGCGTTAGTAGACTTCATGCAAGAGTTTGAGAAAAACTACGCGTAAGCTCAAACTGATAACTGATATTTGTTCTCCAAAGCGTCGCTATTGCGGCGCTTTTGTTTATCTCAACTCACATCATTCCAGGAAGGTAAAATGACCAAGGCAAATATTGAAGCGCTGACTAAGCAGTTCCCACTCTTGGCAGCACTTATTGATCTTGAAGAGGTTTGTTGGTTTAACCCCCATATCACTTCCTTGGAGGAAGGCTTACCTCATGTCGGGTTAGATGAAAAAGATATTCAAGCGGCGAGTGAACGGCTAGCACGATTTGCGCCTTATTTGATGAAAGCGTTTCCCGAAACGGAAACGTCGCGTGGCGTTATTGAGTCCGCAGTGGTGGATATTCCCAATATGAAAGTGCGTTTGGAGCAGCAATACGACACACCAATATTGGGCCATTTAATGCTCAAAAAAGACAGTCATTTGCCAATTTCTGGTTCGATCAAAGCGAGAGGTGGTATTTATGAAGTGCTCACTCATGCAGAAAAGTTGGCGTTTGAAGCCGGCTTGCTCTGTGAAAGCGATGATTATAGCAAATTGTTCAGCAATGAGTTTCGGCAGTTTTTTAAGCAGTACAGTATTGCAGTTGGCTCAACCGGCAATCTTGGTATGTCCATCGGTATCATGAGTGCGAAGCTGGGTTTTTCAGTTTCAGTCCACATGTCTGCGGATGTGCGGGAATGGAAGAAAAATAAGCTCCGGTCACATGGTGTTAATGTCGTAGAGCACCAAGAAGATTATGGTATTGCTGTCGCGCAAGGTCGTAAAGAGGCAGAAAAAGATCCCAACTGTTTCTTTATCGATGATGAAAACTCACGGACGCTGTTTCTAGGTTACTCTGTTGCGGGTGAGCGTCTTAAGCAGCAATTTGATGACTTAGGAATCGTTGTTGATGAGCATCATCCATTGTTTGTTTATCTTCCTTGTGGTGTTGGCGGCGGGCCTGGTGGCGTGGCATTTGGCTTGAAGGTAGCGTTTGGCGAGCATGTCCATTGTATTTTCGCAGAGCCAACGCACTCCCCGTGCATGCTGTTGGGCGTACATACAGGCTTGCATGACGATATTTCGGTACAAGATTTGGGTATCGATAACATCACCGCCGCTGATGGCTTGGCAGTCGGGCGTGCCTCGGGATTTGTCGGAAGAGCGATGGAAAGGCTACTTGATGGTTTTTACACCATTGATGACGCTCGTATGTATCACCACTTGGGTGAGTTAAGTGAACTGGAAGGTATTAATCTAGAGCCTTCTGCATTAGCCGGTATGATTGGGGCAGTGCACGTCTCGAATAACCATGCTTATCAGTCTCGAATGAAATTTGACGAAGAAAAACTCAAAAACGCAACACATCTTGTTTGGGCAACAGGTGGGGGCATGGTTCCGGAAGATGAAATGGCGGCTTATCTCAAAAAATCTGGTCGGTAAATCAGCACTGTATACGTGCTTAATTAGGTAACTAATAATACAGGAATAACAAAAGGGCTCATCGTTTGATGAGCCCTTCTCGTCACTGAAAATCGAATTATAGAGATTGTAATAGCTGGTAGTAACGACCTTTTTGAGCGAGTAGCGTTGGATGGTCGCCTTGTTCGATGATCTCACCTTGTTCCATCAAACAGATGCTATCCATACTTTCTAACTCTATCAGTCGGTGTGTAATGAATACTACTGTCTTATTAGCAAAGTGTTCATTGAAAAGCGCCATCACTTTTTGTTCCGTACGCTTATCGAGGCCTTCAGTCGGCTCATCTAAGAGTAGGATTGGGGCATCACGTAGCAATGCTCGAGCAATACCGATTCGGCGTTTCTCACCACCAGATAACTGACGACCGCCGTCGCCTAACCAAGCGTCTAAACCTGGCTCTTCAAGAAGTCCGCCAAGCTCGACTTTTTGTAAAATAGTAGACAGTTGCTCATCACTTGCGTCCGGAGCGGCCATGAGTAAGTTGTCACGTAGTGTCCCGTTTAGTACATCTACGCGTTGACTGACCACAGTCATTGCTGCTCGCAGGTCCGACTCGTTCCAATCTTGCAGTTTTGTACCACCGATTCGAACTTCACCTTGGTTAACATCCCAGTAGCGGCAAAGAAGCTGAATCAGTGTTGATTTACCTGAACCTGTTTGACCTACAATTGCAGTTTTAGTGCCCAACGGTAGTGAGAGTGACAAGTCTTTCAGTACCTTTTGCTGACCGTCAGGGTAAGTAAAATCTATGTTGTCGAATTCAATGTCTAACGTTGTGTCTTTATGTTTCGACTGCTCAGGGAAGACAACGTCAGGTTCAGCCAAAATTACTTCATTTAAACGACGAGCAGAGGTCAACGTTTGACCGAGATACTGGAATGCGCCCGCGATAGGCATCAGAATCTCAAAGCTCGCCATGGTTGCAAACGCAAACAGCGCAATCCAAGGATCAGGAGCACGACCACCTACGCCGTCTGCAGCAAACCAAAGCATCACAACCAGTGTAAGGCCGTTCACCAGCATAAGCAGGCCTGAAGCCATGCCCGTTAAATTCGCGTTCACAAACTGATTAGACAACAGCTGCTTTTGCTTCTCTAGAATGAGATTGCGATAACGCTCTTCTGCTCCAAAGATACTCAGTTCGCTGTAGCCTTGAAGCCAGTCCAGTGTCGCCACTCGCAATTGCGCTTTATGATGAGTGAGATTCTCGCCATTGTTTTTACCCAGTTTATAGAACAGTACTGGCCATACAAACAACATGACGGTAAGAATCGAGCCAAGCAGTAGGGCGAGATGCCAATCAAAGAACGCCAGGACAGCCGTTAAACTCAATATGCCAAAAACACCAATCACGACAGGGCTGATAAGTCGAAGGTAAACGTGATCCATCGCATCTACGTCCGCTACTAGGCGGTTGAGCAGATCGGCATCACGCATCGTAGAAACACGACCCGGAATCAGTGGTGCAAGTTTCTTAAAGAAGAAGATACGTAGATCGGTAAGTAGCTTGAACGTTGCATTGTGGCTAACTACACGTTCTCCCCATCGACCTGCGGTTCGAGCCATTGCAGCGCCGCGTACCCCGGCACCTGGTAACATGTAGTTGAAGGTCTCACGAGCAACCGTCAAGCCTGCCACCGCTGCGGCTGAAATAAACCAACCTGATAGCGTTAATAAGCCAATAGACGCCGCTAAGGTCAGAAATGCCAGTAGCATACCTAGCGAAAGACCAAACCAGTGTTTCTTATAGAGTTTTAGATAAGGGAGTAAATCACGCATCTAAGTTCCCCTTGTCTGTTTCACGTTGTGCGAGGTTCGCTTCCAACATGTCTTTAAATAAGCCATATTCTGTCGACAGTGTGGCGTAATCACCACGTTGAACAATCTGGCCGTCCTGCATAACAAGAATTTGCGATACGTTTTGTAAAGGCGCAAGTTGGTGAGTAATCATCAAATTCGTTGTGGCATGCGCATACTTGTTAATGCCTTCCATAACGAGTTTTTCACTGCGAGCATCTAAGCTTGCGGTTGGTTCATCTAATAACCAAAAACGACCATTTTGTAGCATGGCGCGAGCCAGTGCTAAACGCTGCGCTTGGCCGACAGATAAACCACCAGAACGATCAGATATCGGATAATCCAACCCATGCATTTCAACAAATTCAGCAGCGTGAGAGTCATTCAACACACAATGTACGTCTGCATCCTGAATATTGTGCTTACCTAGTGTGATGTTATCTCGAATGCTACCGTGTAATAGCATCGGGTTTTGACCAATCCAGCTTACTGCCTCTCGCCATGTGGCTAGATCCAGTTGCGACAATTCACAACCATTAATCTTCAAGCTACCTTGATAAGGCATGAAACCGAGGATGGTGTTTACCAAGCTTGTTTTACCTGCGCCACTTGGTCCAACTAAAGCCGTACTTTTGTTGGCTTCAAGAGAGAAGGATAGGGGACCTGCGAGCTGCTTACCTTCCGGACTAAAAATGGTTAACTGGTCCGCTTCAATATGGATAGGGCTGTTTTTATCTAACGCTTGGGTACCATCTTTGATTTGATCGACTTCCAAATCCAGAAATTCGACAATGCTTTCTGTTGCGCCAACCGCTTGCTGTTTCGCATGATAGAACGTGCCCAAATCACGTAATGGCTGATAAAACTCTGGCGCAAGAATCAGAATGAACAAACCAGCAAAGAGCGTAACACCCGTGCCGTAGTAGCCGAAGTCCAGCTCCCCGATATAACTAAAGCCAAAGTAGACAGCGGTAATTGCGATAGAAATAGAAGTGAAAAACTCTAACACCGCAGAAGACAGAAACGCGATTTTCAGAACGTCCATGGTACGAGTACGAAAGACTTCTGAAGCACCCTTAAGAGTTTCAGTTTCAGATTTTGTTCTATCGAATAAGCGAATGGTCGTCATTGCTTGCAAGCGGTCATAAAAGTGACCCGACAAACGCTGCATCGCTTTAAAGTTTTTACGGTTTGCTTCTGCGGCTTTCATCCCAACCAGTGCCATGAAAATAGGCACTAGTGGTGCAGTGACCAGGAAGATCAAGCCTGCTGCCCAGTTTACTGGGAATACGACAACCAAAATGATGAAAGGCACTAGTACCGATAATGACATTTGAGGCAAGTAGCGTGAGAAGAAATCTTGCATATCTTCTACCTGCTCTAAGATGAGCGTTGCCCAACTGCCAGCAGGTTTGCCTTTGATGTAAGCTGGCCCAAGTTTATGAACTTTATCTAAAATGAGTTGGCGAATATAAACTCGAATTTGCTCCCCGCAACGGTAACCGGCAAGCTCTCGACCCCAGGTACAAGCAGCTCGACCGATAACCGTGCCACCGAGCCCAACAAAATGCCAAATGAGGTCGGCTTTGTCGACTTGGTCAATGATTAACTGGTGCAGAATGGAGGCGAGCAGGGCTGCTTGAGCCAATAAAAACACGCTTGAAAGTACGCCTAGGCCTATCGCAATCATAAGCCAGCGCTTGGCTAACTTACTTTGTTGCTTCAGCCACTTATTCAAGCTGCTTTGCTTTTTCTTATCCATCGTGAAGGCTTAATGATAATTGTTTTAATGAGGCGGTAGTATACAAAAGAAAACCCAGCGGGAATACCGCTGGGCTTTAAGGATATGACACAAATGTGAAAAGTTATTTGTCACCAAGTGAGTCTAAGAAACGTTCAGCATCTAATGCAGCCATACAACCTGTACCTGCAGAGGTGATCGCTTGACGGTAGTTGTGGTCCATTACGTCGCCAGCTGCAAATACACCTTCGATACTAGTTTGTGTTGCGTTGCCTTCAAGACCTGATTGAACGATGATGTAGCCATCTTTCATGTCTACTTGGCCTTCAAAGATTTGTGTGTTTGGCTGGTGGCCAATTGCGATGAATGCACCCATTACATCGATATCTTCTGTCGCACCGCTGTTCACGTCTTTAATGCGGACGCCCGTTACGCCCATATCGTCACCCAGTACTTCATCGAGAGTGCGATCGGTATGAAGAACGATATTACCGCTTTCAACTTTATCCATCAGACGTTTCACAAGGATCTTCTCTGCGCGGAATGAATCGCGGCGGTGGATCAGGTGAACTTCTGACGCAATGTTAGATAGGTATAGCGCTTCTTCAACAGCCGTGTTACCACCGCCCACAACTGCAACTTTCTGATTACGGTAGAAGAAACCGTCACAGGTTGCACAAGCAGAAACGCCGCGACCTTTAAATGCTTCTTCAGACTCAAGGCCAAGGTATTTTGCTGATGCGCCGGTAGATATGATTAAGGCATCACAAGTGTACTCACCTGAGTCGCCTTTTAAACGAAATGGGCGTTGTGATAGATCTACTTCATTGATGTGATCAAATACGATTTCAGTTTCAAAACGCTCGGCGTGTTCTTTCATGCGATCCATCAATGCTGGTCCTGTCAGTCCCTCAGCATCGCCTGGCCAGTTTTCAACTTCAGTTGTGGTGGTTAGCTGACCACCTTGTTGCATTCCCGTCACAAGCACAGGGTTTAAGTTTGCACGCGCTGCGTAGACGGCAGCTGTGTATCCTGCAGGACCAGAACCAAGAATTAATAATTTACAGTGTTTTACGTCGCTCATTATGGCTCCAAAAAGGGCGTAACATTTCCCTCGATTGTATGGAAATTCTTAGTGCTTTAAAAGCATAAACAACGATTGTGATCGAATAATTGGTTATAGATTAGAACCCACTAAATATTGATAGAGAACGTTGACTTCTAGCATAAAATTCTATTCGTAGTAGAGAAGTCTAGTTTCAAATATTGTCAAAGCGTAAAACTGAAACATGGTTCTGTTTTTGTGGTTTGATTTGGTTTGTTATGTCGTTTTCGTCGTTTTGTTGAAGCTATCAACGTTAAAAGCTGGTAATTGCAGAATATTTGCGTAACCTAGTGTGTAAATTAAATGTTAATTAATGTGCCTCATTAAAGGAGCAAATGATGTTACATTCACGTGAGAATACTCTACATTTAACACAGCTCAGCATGGCAGCAATTGAGCAGCTTTCCCCATCGTTTGAAGAACTGCCTCGTACCGAACATGCAGATGGTCAGTATCGACTACGACGTTATTCTGTGGTTGGTTTTGATAACGGCAAAGTCATCGACTTAAATAAAAATAGCTTTGTTCAATCCTCTGATATCAACCGATTTCAAGGTGATGTTGTAAGACAATTCGAGCCAATTGAGAAGGATATTCTTACCAGCGATGGATTTCGAGAAATGTGTGAATTGTTTGTCAATGCGAATCATCTGCCAAACGGTCAAGAAATAGAAATTCACCAAATCCGTATCAGGGCACTGGAAGAAGAAACCCAAGTAGCACCTGAAGGTGTGCACCAAGACGGTTTTGATCACATTGCAATGGTTGGTGTGGGACGCCATAACATCATCGGTGGCGACATCATGCTGTACAGCAGCCATAACCAAGCCCCATTTTTCCGTAAAGTGCTAGAAACCGGAGAGGTCGCAATCTTGGCTGATAGCAAGCTGTGGCATAACGCGTGCCCAATCCGCTCTGTTATTGATGACGAAGCGGGCCATATGGATGTATTTGTACTCACGGCTACGGATAAGCGTAATGAACTTCAATCTTAATCAGATCAGAGAGCAATTTCCGGCGTTGGCTCAATACCACAACGACAAGCCCGTGACGTTTTTTGATGGTCCAGGTGGCTCACAAGTGCCTCAATCAGTACTAGACAGCATGGTTGGGTATTTAGGTCGTTTCAACGCTAACTTAGGCGGGCATTATTTTTCTAGCCAAGTGACCGTTGACGTAATGCAAAATGCGCGTGAGTCGGCTCAGGCTCTACTTAATGCCCCTTCATCTGGCAATATTGTCTTCGGTGCCAATATGACCTCACTAACCTTTCAGCTTAGTCGCGCGATTAGTCGAGATTGGCAAGCAGGAGATGAGATCATTGTCTCCGCTTTGGATCACTATTCAAATGTATCCAGCTGGCAGCAAGCGGCAGAAGATAAAGGCGTTACGGTTCATCAAGTTCGTATCAACGAAGAAGATTGTACGCTTGATATGGAGCATTTAAGCCGCCTTCTTTCTGATAAAACGCGCATTGTCGCTGTGACTTATGCATCGAACACGACGGGTTCTATTGTGGATGTACAGCAAGTAGTCAGCATGGCGCACAATGTTGGGGCACAAGTTTATGTGGATGCCGTCCATTATGCGCCTCATCATTTGGTTGATGTTCAAGCGTTAGGTTGTGACTTTTTAGCTTGCTCAGCTTACAAGTTTTTCGGACCGCACGTTGGTATTGCTTACATAGCCGATCAGTGGCTCCACAGTATTCGCCCTTACAAAGTCGAGCCTGCCACTAATATAGGCCCTGGTCGATTTGAAACAGGAACGCAAAGTTTTGAAGGTCTTGCTGGTGTCGTTTCTGCGGTTGAGTATCTGGCTCAATTTGGTGAAGTCGGTTTACCTCTTCGCCAACGATTGGAGCAAAGCTACCAACTGTATGAACAACATGAGCAGCGCTTGAGTGAGCGCTTCTTACAGCGTTTGAATGCATTAGATGGTGTCAATCTATTCGGTATCGCAAAGGAAGATAGCCAACTCCGCACGCCAACTTTTGCGCTAACGTTTGACCGATATTCTCCAGAATTCATCGCGAAAACACTGGGTGAACATAACATTTGTGTATGGAATGGTCACTTTTATGCGTTGGGCTTAGTTCGTCAACTTGGTTTAGAAGAATCGGGTGGTGTAGTGCGAATTGGTTGTATGCATTACAACACAATAGAAGAAGTCGATATGTTATTCGATGTGCTAGAAAGCATCCTTGACGCATAACTAACGATTTCTTCCTAATAGAAAAACAAAAGCTCGAGTCAAACTCGAGCTTTTTTCGTTTTTATTTGAATCAACGCGTTTTACAAGCGATTACGCACTAACTTCAACTTCAACTTCATAGGAAGTGAATTTTCTTACATTAATAACGCCGGTATCAAAGATGAGGTATTGACCTTTAATGCCTTGCAAAGTGCCAGTAACAACCGGGTTTTTATCGAAGTTATGCGAAGTGATCTTCGTTGGGTGCTGTTGTACCGGGTAGCTAAGGTCGGTAATGCTTTCGTTTAATACTTCAATGGCATCTTCGCCGAATTGCTGTTTTATCTCGGCAATTTTCTCTTCGACTAAAGGCAATAGCTCAGCAAAACGGTCCTGCAATGCCATAGGTTCACCGTCACCTTTAAGCAGTGTGCGCCAATTGGTCTTGTCTGCGATATGTTTCGCCAGTTCAACTTCAATTAAACCGGAGATATGGCGAGTTTTTACTTTAAAAATTGGCAAGCCCTGAGTCGCGCCTTGGTCAATCCAACGAGTCGGGATTTGAGTATGACGAGTAATACCAACTTTTAAGCTGGATGTGTTGGACAGGTAGACAAAGTGATCCACCATGCAATTCTCTTCACCCCATTGTGGTTCGCGACAAGTCCCTTGATCGTAGTGGCAGGTCTCTGGCTTCATGATACACATGTCGCAGCTTGCTAGCTTTTTCATGCATACAAAACAGTGGCCTTGCGAATAACTCTTTTTCGTTTTCTTTCCACATGAGCAACAAAAAATATTGCCAGTGTGAGTCAGTGTGAGCGTTTTACCCAGAAACGGAGTTAAGTCGATCTCTTCCTCACCGACAGGAAGACGGTAGTTGACGGCACCGTCCAGAGAAGCACGCATTTTGTTTAGCGTGCCAGTTGCAATTAATGACATGACATTACTCATTATTGTGTTTTTGCACAGTATATACTGAAGTGGAGAAGAGATGCAGGGTTGACAGGAGCTTTAAAGTAAATGTCTTGCACTAAATTATTATGCATCGTGTTTTATTTGCTAAAAATTATGGCTGTGAAATGCTTCGCAAATAGAAGTTGGGCTGCACTTTTTAGAAATTTTGAAACGTGATAACGGTTCAAAATCCGTTACTATGTGTCGAAACTAAGAATTGAATGAAAAAGCGATTTTATTTCTTGATAAATCACCTTGATTTCATTTTTTGAAATTATTGAACCCCACGTATTGTATAATCTCAGCAGGTCACTTGCCCATGAAGTGGATCCATAACTTTATCTTTGCTCTTTCTATTTGCACTATCAGTTTGGTTGCCCTTTATAGTGTGCTTGGCGATACGCGAAAGCTGACCATTACACCTGAGCATTTCAATATCTATGCAACTAAAGATGCCAGTGAAGGAGGTGTGAGTGAGGCTGATATCACATACGATCGGCAAAGCCTAGTTCTTAGCTGTGAACTAAAGCAGAGCTCGTATGCTTGGCCTTATTGCGGAATCTCGGTTTATACCGATTCAGCAACGCCAACACAGGGTATTGACCTTTCCAACTACCATACGATTCGATTGAAGGTGCGATATGAAGAGGCAGGAATAGGGGCTAACCCTAGCCACGACCTACGTTTGTATCTTCGCAATTATAATTCTGAGTATTCCAAACCGGACGACGAGTACACCATTAAATATAATGGCATGCAGTTTTCTCCGTCGGGTTCGATCGATATTGTCGAAATTCCGATTAAAAATCTTCAGGTGATGACCTGGTGGTTAGCAGATAACGGAGTCGCGATTGAACACTCTGCACCTGAATTTTCAAACATCACACGTATTGATATTGCAACTGGGTCTGGTGCGGCACTTGGTAAACATAGAATTGTGATTGATAAAATTGAGTTTGAAGGCGCTTACCTTGCGCAAGAAACATTGTTGTATGCATTATTATTCTCTTGGATGGCGCTTGGACTGGCGTTTTCACTGCATGAGTTACGAAAAAATAGAGTGGCTTATGAAAAAGCACAAAAGCGTCACCGTCATTTGGAGAAGGTTAATGATACTTTGCGAGCTCAAAACTATGAGTTTGCAGAGTTAGCGCATCGAGATGCTTTGACGGGCGCGATGAACCGATATGCTGTGCAACACTGGCTGGAACAACAATCTCGTCAGGTTCGCTGGGGGCATAACACCTTCAGTATTCTCTATTTGGACTTGGATAAGTTTAAAAAGGTGAACGACAAATTTGGGCACCAAATGGGGGATGACATATTGCGCGAATTTGTCATGGTGGTAGCGACTTCTATTTACTCAGACGATCGACTCGTTCGTTGGGGCGGCGAAGAGTTTGTCGTATTTTGCCCTGATACCAATATTGAACAAGCGTTAGAGAAGGCAGAAATGATTCGCAAAAATGTGGAGGATCATTTGTGGGTGCACGGTGAATCATTAACTTGCAGTATTGGCGTTGCCCAAATGCAGAATGAACGCGTCTCAGAAACCATGGCGAGAGCTGACGAAGTGTTGTATCAGGCGAAGCGCAATGGTCGCAACCGAGTGGAAGCTCATTATGGTTTACTTGCTTGCGAAAAGAAGCAAGCCTGATAGCCGTTCACTTAAAGGAAAGAAAAAAGGTGGCCAACTGGCCACCAAGAGGGAAACTGCTGAACACCACTTAGGGGGGAAGTTTGGGTTATCGATACGATTACCGTGAGCAGCAGTGTAGTGCTAATCGAACTTGCTATTTTTACCAGAACAACCAAGCGAAAAGCGTTAGTGCAGCAATACAGGCAATGTTTAATACGAAACCAATTCGCATCATTTCTTTTTGCTTGATATGACCCGTACCGAACACAATCGCGTTTGGAGGTGTTGCAACTGGTAACATAAATGCACAAGATGCAGCGACGGCAATCAGTGCAGAAAGAATAACCGGAGACATACCCAAGGCTTCTGCAATGGTCGCAAATACAGGGACAAGTAGCGCAGCACTGGCGGTGTTACTCGCAAACTCAGTCAAGAAGACAACAAAAGCAACCACTGCAAGAATCGTTAAGAGAATACCAGCTTGCTCAAGAAAGCCTGACAAACTATGAGCCAAAAATACGCTTGTTCCGGTTGCTTTTAGGACGTTACTCAAACAGATACCACCACCAAATAGGATTAACACACCCCAGTCGGTTGTTTTCTCGATATCTTTCCACTCGACGGCGCGAGAAGCACCAAGTAGAAGGATGGCGCCAATAGCTACAAGAGTATCGAACTTCGCGAAGCCACCCAGCATAGCGTTAATAGGCTTACTGAATATCCACAACGTCACGGTCAGTAAGAAAATCGCTAACGTAATCATTTTGCCGTTTGTCCATTCGACTGGTTGATGGTCAAGGTCAAACTTGTGGCTAAGGTCAGGCTTAGTCATCGTGTACAATACGAGGATAGCGATTGGCATTAATACTAGGGAAATAGGTACACCAAACTTCATCCATTCAGTGAAGCTTAGGCCAACTTCAGCGGCTGCAATTGCGTTTGGTGGGCTACCAACCAGTGTTGCAATACCACCAATTGAAGCACTGTAAGCTATACCGAGTAGAACAAACAAAAAGGTGTTGTGGTTTTTCTTGGCGTCTAGCTTTGTCATCACACCCAGCACAAGCGGTAACATCATCGCGGCGGTGGCGGTGTTTGAAATCCACATTGACAGGCCAGCACTCACACCAAATAGCATGAATACAGCGACAGACATTTTTCCTCTTGCCAGCAATAGTACTTTATCTGCAATAGCTTGATCTAACTTTTGTTTATGTAGAGCCGCAGCTAGTGCAAAACCACCCAAAAATAGAAAAATGATGGAGTTGGAAAAGTTATTCAGTGCGGTTTGAGTGTTGAACACACCCAAAAATACCGCAAGTAGTGGTATGAGCAGCGCGGTAATGCTGACGTGAATCGCTTCGGTTAGCCACAGAATAGCAACAAAAACTAAGATGCTCAGGCCGGTTACTACTTGTGGTTCAAAGGGTAAGGTATTAAACAAGATAATGAACAATAGGATATTCGCGTTCAAAATCATGCTGTTGCGAGTGAAGAACCAATTCTTCAATGTCACAGCGAGTGCGGTCATGGGTAGTGCTCCTTTTGCATTGCCTTTTGTCGGTTTTTTTATGGCAAAGTAACTGACTTGTAGTTATTTATTGATGAAATGTTACTTTGAATGCGAAAAAGAGTTTTGCCTGAATCGTAGAGCAAATTAGAAAGTGTGATGTTGAGAATTGGAAATGGGTAGAAAACTACCCATTTGTTTTATAGAAATGTTACTAGGCTTGTGAGCCACGTTATTCCTCTATTCGACGGGGACTTGAAGAGGCTCGTTAGCTGCTTTATTTGGCTCTTTTACTGCGACGATAGGTTCTTGAGGGCCAAGAAACTTAGGCTGCGTATTGATAATGTACAGGTCTAAAAACGCTTTCACACGGGCTAGCAGTTCTCGAACACGCATCGATGTTTTTTGCTTGTTGGCCGTCGGCCCTGCTACCGCGAGACATTGCGCATCAATGCTGTAAGCATCAGCGATGAACAGTGCGCGTTCACAGTGAAAGCGCTGAGTCACAATCAGAAATCGCTCCGAAGCAAAAATTTTTTTCGCTCGTACAATCGAATCTAAGGTACGAAAGCCAGCATAATCAAGGTGAATCACTTCTTCAGGCACGCCTGCTTTAAGTAAGTCGCGTTTCATTGTCCACGGTTCGTTGTATGAACGGTGGGCGTTATCACCACTCAATAAAAACTGTTTTACTTTGCCTTGGTTGTAAAGCTCAATCGCCGCATTAATGCGATGAGTGTAGTAAGTGTTGAGGATCTTTCCGATGTACTTACTGGTACCAAGAACTACGGCAACCTCATGTTGAGGGATTTGCTCGTATTCAGTGAAAATGCTCTCTTTGGCTTGTAAAACCACCCATCGGTCGATGGCAATAACAGAAACAAGCAGACTAAGTGCAGAGATCGACAAAATCAAAGCAAATCGCTTCCAGGAAAATTTCAGCTTCCACTTTGATCTTATGCGAGAAAACAACAAAACGTTTTATATCCTTAACTAAAAATGTAGTTCTCATCATATCTGATAGAAACAAAAAGAGAGAAGCCCATTTATGCCAAAATCTGGTTAGGATGATAAAAAAATAAAAGCCCCTACATGGTAGGGGCTAATTATTAAACGAATTGTCTCAAGCTTAGAACGCAGTGCGTTTGTAGCGGCGGTAAACAGGTTGCCAGAACGACTGTTCAATTGCCACGTTCAATGCTTCATCAGTAATTTCTAATGCGACACCTTGTTCAATTGCCTTTTTACCAACGGCAAATGCGATTTTTTTCGATACTAAGTGGATTTCTTCCAGTGGTGGAAGTAGTGCACCACGACCGTTGATTGCTAGAGGAGAACATGTTGCTAGCGCGCGACTTGATTCCATTAGCATCTCGTCAGTGACACGTTTTGCATTGACAGCAAGTACACCAAGGCCAATGCCTGGGAAGATGTAGCTGTTGTTACATTGTGCAATAGGGTAAGTGCGACCTTCATGAACCACTGGCTCAAATGGGCTACCTGTTGCAACCAGTGCTTCACCATTTGTCCAACGAATGATGTCGTTCGGTGTCGCTTCCACGCGGCTTGTTGGGTTCGACAGTGGGAAGACAATCGGACGCTTACAGTGTTTATGCATTTCTTCGATGACTTCTTGGCTAAATAGACCAGGAGCACCAGAAACACCAATTAGTACCGTTGGCTTGGCGTTACGCATAACATCGAGTAGTGAGAAGCCATTTCCTTCATTTTCCCACTCTTTCGTATTGGTATGCTTTTGCACCAAGCGTTGTTGGAAATCAAGAAGGTTAGGCATGCCTTCTTGTAACAGACCCCAACGGTCAACCATGTAAACTTGTGAGCGAGCTTGCTCGTCAGAAATTCCTTCCGATACCATTTGTGCGATGATCGCTTCTGCGATACCACAACCAGCAGACCCTGCCCCTAGGAAGGTAATACGTTGTTTAGAAAGCTGAGTTCCTGCTGCTTTACAAGCTGCAAGTAGAGAACCAACAGTAACAGCTGCAGTACCCTGAATATCATCATTGAAGCAACACACGCGGTCTTTGTAACGCTCTAGAAGAGGCATCGCATTTTTCTGAGCAAAGTCTTCGAACTGGATCAAAGCATCAGGCCAACGGCGCTGTACCGCTTGGATAAACTCTTCTACAAATGCATCGTATTCTGCACCCGTAATACGAGGATGACGCCAACCCATGTACATCGGATCAGCTAAGCGTTGCGGGTTATTGGTACCCACATCAAGCACGATTGGTAGCGTGTAAGCAGGGCTGATACCACCACACGCGGTATATAGTGATAGTTTACCGATAGGAATACCCATACCGCCGATACCTTGGTCACCCAAGCCAAGGATACGTTCGCCATCTGTCACAACAATCACTTTAACGTTGTGGTTTGCTGCGTTGTTCAGCAAGTCGTCAATACGGTCACGGTTCGGGTATGAAATGAACAGACCACGACCACGACGGTAAATGTTAGAGAAGTTTTCACATGCTGCGCCAACAGTCGGCGTGTAGATGATAGGCATCATCTCAGAAATGTGATTTTGCACTAGGCGGTAATACAATGTTTCGTTGGTGTCTTGGATGTTACGCAGATAAATGTGCTTATCCATATCGCTTTCGAAACTTTTGTATTGCTGGTAGGCACGTTCCACCTGCTCTTGGATAGTTTCGGTCGACTCTGGAAGCAGACCTTCTAAGTTGAATGAACTACGTTCTTCAGCAGAGAATGCACTGCCTTTGTTCAAAAGAGGGGTTGCTAAAAGAGCCGGACCCGCATATGGAATATATAGTGGGCGTTTATCGTTGTTCATTGGGTGCCTTATGTAGGGTTGAAGGATGCGCACCAAATTTTAACGGGTTCACTATTTAGTTGTAAACATGCGTTGATGCACATCAATGTAATGTCGCAAAAAAATTCAGATACCGACGAAAATATCGGCAATATTGGTTGTTTAGAGATACCTAAAGCAGGATTTTTTTACTTGGGTATAATGTTTTGCATCATCAAATCAAATCAAATCCAATTTCTATGTTTCAACTACCTATCGACAGCCTGCAAGCCGAGTTTGACCATCATGTAAGCCTTAACCATCTGGTGGTGGAAGCCGAAACCGGGTCGGGTAAATCTACCCGCTTGCCCATGTGGGCGGCAAAACACGGACGCGTTCTGGTTATTGAACCACGTCGAATTGCTTGTACCTCGCTGGCTGAATTTCTTGCGGAGCAATCAGGAGAGCCAATAGGTCGCAAAGTCGGTTACGCGATCAAGCTTCATGCCTACTTTGATGAAAAAACCGAAGTTGTATTTGTCACTCCGGGGGTTGCACTGCGTTGGTTTTCGGAAAACAAGCTAGCAGACTTTGATGTCGTGATAGTGGACGAATTTCACGAGCGACGCTGGGATATTGATCTATTAACCGCCATTTTGAAGCAAGGAAATCAACATCGATTGATCGTCACTTCCGCTACCTTAGAAGGCGAAAAGCTTGCTCGTTACCTGAATGCTAAGCGTCTGCGTTCGGAGGGACGTTGTTTTCCAGTCACGGTGACACATCGTTCCACAGACAGCCGCTATTTACCGAACAAAAAGGGATGTGAACAGGAGGTTGTCGGAGCGGTAAAAGAAGCACTGGAAGATGAAGGTGGCGATATTCTTGTTTTTCTCCCAGGACGCAAAGAGATCACCCAATGTGCTCAGATGCTACAAAGTTGCGGCGATGTCATGGTGGTTAAACTTCATGCCTCGGTCAGTGATGAAGAACGACATCGTGCGCTGACGGTACAAAAGCAACGGAAAGTCGTATTGGCAACCAACGTCGCGGAAACCTCTCTGACCATTCCTAATATCCGTGTGGTAATCGATAGTGGTTTAGAGCGCAGAACTGTACAACGAAATGGACGTACAGCACTGACATTAACCAACATTTCTAAGGCCAGTGCCGCGCAGCGAATGGGGCGAGCAGGTCGCGTTACCGAAGGGGCTTGTATTCGTCTATATGGTGAGCACGCGCCTTTAGAGTTGGTGACACCTCCAGAATTACACAGAGAAGAGCTCGTCGAGCCCATGCTGGCAGCGGCTTGTTGTGGGTACCGTCTCTCAACACTCGATTTTCTCGACTCAATTCCCCCAAAGTCGCTAGAGGCATCTCATTCGACGTTGTTATCCATGGAAGCGATTGATGAGGATGGCAATGTCACGCAGCACGGGAGAAAAGTATATCCACTACCTATTGATGCACTGTTTGCCGATCTCGTTACCAGAATTCAAGCGAAGCCAGAGAAGGAAGCAATGATTGATTTGGCTGCCGCCTTATCTGTGCCTGCGCAGCTCTATCAGCGACAAAGTGGTGAAGTTGCTGAGCTTCTATCTCAAGAGGAGCCATACGGATGTGATGCCTCTTTGCTGATCCGTTTGGTTCGAGGGGAGCGACTTCCGGGCATTGTCATTGATGCCAGCGCACTCGAAGAGGCACAAGGTTTAGCGAAACAAATGCGAGAAGTATTTGAATTACCGGAACTTGACGTTGCCTCTCGATATAAACGTGAAGCGCTCTTTTTCTCCATCGCCTCATTGCACCCTGAGCTTGTGTTTGTCCGACGAGCTCGTCGAAGGGATGCTCTAGGAAATGGCGTAGTCGAGATGCTGGTTGGGCGTAACAGCCGCTTTCCTGACAAAGAAGAAGCGGCAATCGTGCTAGATAGCCATAGCGTGCCAGGACGAGGCGTTAAGCAAACACTAAACCTCGCATCGGTTATGATGCCTATCCCGCTGACGTTGTTACGCGAACTTGAATTTGGGGAGTGGCGACAAGGTGAGACGAATTATGAAGAAGAGACGCCAAGAGCAACAATGCATTTGGTCTACGCCGGGCGAACAGTCTGTTCTGAACACCAAGCGTTACAAGGTGATGTTGCTGTTCAGTCTATTGTCGAAATGATAGAAGACGAGACACTGTTACCAGGTTTTGCTTCTCAAAGAAAACAACAAATCCAACACTGGAAACTCTACAACGCATTGGGCCTTAATGTCGAAGGAGAAGAGGTTAACGACTTGGCCTCCTTGACATTTTCTAGCTGGTTAAAGGATCAGTTGGAAACATTAGGCGTTGAAAATGTCGATGATATGGCGTTATTTGAACCGGAAGACTTAACATTTAACGGTGTTCCAGAATGGGAATACGACGATTTCACGGAGCAGTACCCTTTAGAACTTTCGCTGCCAGAACTCCAACTGGATGTTGAGTATTACGCGTCTCGCAAGCTGGTACAGGTCGTTTATCGAGAGGGAAACCGTAAGGGAGACCCGAAGCGTTGGGAGCTGCCACGCTGGGCTGGTTGGAAGATACAGTATAAAAAGGCCAGTCGAGTGATTGATGTGAAGTAGGTCGGCGGATGACGTTGTGACAAGAATTGATATTTTCTTGGTGAATCTATAATTATTTCATATTGATAGCGTTACTTGTGTGTTGTTTTTAGTTTCTTAATTGAAATATTAATCAATTGAATGCTTATATATGGCGAAGCTGTACATCAGTTGTTACAAAGCTGGTTTTAATATTTCCTTTTGTATGTAAATTAGGGCATAAAAGACGAATGTTTTATATCCCATTGCTATATCAAAACAGTTGAACGATATTTGGTATATCTCATTTTCGAGTGTCGGGGGCATAGAATGGATCAACAAGGAAAGACGTGCATTGAATTCGACTACACTAGCTTTTTAGGAGCGACAGGTAGTAAGAAATGGACCTTTTTAGAGGCATTTGCCACCATCGCGCCTATTTTCGGTTTGATGTGGAAACAGAACATTGCGGAATTGAGCAAGCCTGAAGATCGGTTGTGGGATGCCGCATTAAAATCGATGTCTTCTCGTAAAAGTGATGAATCCAATTTGGTCCGCTTAACCCAGCTAGCTAAACATGAAGGGATCAATGAATTGCGAGTCGTTATGCCATATTCGCTCGATGTTCAGCAAATCGAGTACATAGAATCTCGCAGTCAGTTGAAGGTGGATACGTCAGAACAAGATGTCCTTAACATCAAGTTTTAGGCTGAACATTTCCACTTCATCGATGTACCACTTAACAATAGTGCAATGAAAAGCGACCTCAAAGTAGGTCGCTTTTTATTTTGAGGTTTTTGTCGCAGGTCTTAGGAAATGTGATGAATATAGAGTATTTGCACTTAAATTAACAAAAATGTAACGTTTGGAAATGCAATTGTCATAACTAGCTTCTAACTTTGTGTTTTTAGGACAAATTACCGACTAAGTGGTTGGTACTGTAAGTTCGAATTAACGTCCCTTATTGGCATACAAGGATGATCGAGTCACCACGTCATTTGGGCATAAAAACAAACACAATAAGAAAGGAAGTCAATATGTCTTTGTCTCGTCGAGACTTTATGAAAGCTGCCTCTTCAACGGCGATTGTTACCGGGCTGGTGGGCTGTGGTAGCGATGCTAGTGAATCTGCTGCGGTTACCTTTGAGCACGGAGTGGCGAGTGGAGATCCTACTCAAACACAAGTAATCATTTGGACTCGAGTTACGACCTCAGCAAGCTACGCAGATGTAAGCTGGCAAGTTTCTTCTAATGAAAATTTTACTGATATCGTGCAAAGTGGCACTTTCGCTACAGATACGAGCCGAGATTTTACGGTAAAAGTTGATGTTCAAAACCTCAACGCAAATTCTCACTATTACTATCGATTCATGGTTGGAGATGTCACTAGCGAAGTCGGGCAAACTCAAACATTACCAGAGGGTGGTGTAGAAAAGGCATCCATGGCCGTTGTTTCTTGTGCAAACTATCCTGCTGGTTATTTCCATGTGTATCGAGAGATCTTAAATCAACATGAGCAAGAACCGTTTGATGTGGTACTTCATCTCGGTGATTACATTTATGAGTATGGGGCTGGTGGCTACGCTAGTGAAGATGCTGAGGCACTAGGGCGAGAGCCAAGCAAAGGCACTGAATGCATTACCTTAGATGATTACCGAAAACGGTATGCGCAATATCGCCAAGATGCTGATCTGCAAGCGTTACATGCGAGCCTACCAATGATTGCAGTCTGGGATGACCATGAGCTTGCAAATGATAGTTGGAAAAATGGTGCGGAAAACCATCAAGAAGAGGAAGGCAGCTTTAATGATCGTCGTGCAGCTGCGGCTGCCGCGTGGACAGAATGGTTGCCCGTTCGTGAAAACACTTTCTCAAACATGCTGATTTACCGTCAGTTTTCGTTTGGAAGTTTAGTCAATTTGATGATGCTCGACACGCGACTTGTGGGGCGTGATAAACCGTTGGATTATTTCTCGCTCAGCTCACCAACGATGGAAGCGATTGGCGGTTTAGTTGCTCAGTCGCGCAGTCAAGACCGAGAGCTGTTAGGCGGTGACCAACTCGCTTGGCTGATGGATGCGTTCAGTACGCACGACGCAACTTGGAATGTGCTAGGGCAACAAGTGTTAATGTCTCGTATGGAGTTGCCAAGTTCGGTTATGACCGCGATGTTTCAATTGTTTACTGCCACTGAAGAACAAAAAACAGAGGCGTTATTAGCAGTAAACTCTGCGATTACGGGTTATCTCTCTGACCCAAGTTTAGATACCATTGCTTTGCCATATAACCTAGATGCATGGGATGGTTACTACGTTGAGCGAGAGAACGTTTATCAACTGGCCAAAGCCAGCAGTGGTAACTTTGTCTGTTTGGCAGGAGATACGCACAACGCATGGGCAAGTGAGCTTAAAGACGTATCTAAGCATCCTATCGGGGTAGAGTTTGCGACTAGCTCTGTGAGTTCCCCTGGGTTAGAGGCCTACCTCGCGTTAGACCCTGTTGCGATCGCTCAAATGGAATACACGCTGCCGCACTTAGTGTCAGAATTACAGTGGGCAGACATCAAACAGCGTGGCTTTATGCGCGTTACTTTTACGCCCGACAAGGCAGAGTCGACCTGGTATTTCGTATCAACGATTAAAGACAAAACATATCAGGTGACGACCAAGTCAGCCTCTACAACAGATGGCACTACGTTAAATATCGGCTAAACTGAGCCTAATACGAAAAAAGTCCGCAAGCTAGTGCGGACTTTTTATTGGAAAGCATTTAGCAATCTAGCGACAGTGCTAGTCAATCAATCCGTATTCTTTGCTCAGAACTTCGATGATTTCCGCTTTCGGATTCTCACTCAAATGAATCGGCTTGCCTGTAATCTTCTCGGCAATACCAATGTAGGTGCTCGAAATCGCCATCAAAGATTCGACGGGCAAAGCATTATCACGAGCGAGAGCTTCGCGCTCAGGCATACGTTCTTTGTTTAGCAAGATATCTGGGTCAGGGAAGTGGTTAAGTAGGAACTGGCGGAAACCTTCTTTTGAGTTCTCTACGATGTGACCTGCTTGGTACTCTTTAGCATCCCATATACGAGACGAGTCTGGTGTACCCACTTCATCCATGTAAATCAGCTTTTCATTGCCAGCAGCATCATGAACATAACCAAATTCGAATTTGGTATCGACAAAGATTTGGTCGATTTCTTCTAACGCTTGGCTGATAACGTTAAAGCCTTCTTTCAGCAATTTTTCGTAGAGTGCGATATCGTCAGCGCTTGAGAAGTTAAATGCTTCGTAGTTGTCTACGATGTTTTGACGAGTAATATTCACGTCATCCGCTTCTGGCACACCGGGAATGCCTTTTAGAATGCCTTTTGTGGATGGGGTCATTAGCAACTCTGGCAGTGCTTTGTCTTTTTCTAACCCTTCAGGAAGTTGGATTCCACAAAACTCGCGCTCGCCATTTGCGTAAGCGCGCCACATCGAACCCGTGATGTATTTGCGGCAGATGGCTTCGATTTTTACCGGTTTGGCTTTTTGTACAATCCAAACAAAAGGGTGAGGAATGTCTAGAATATGGCTATCTGCTAAGCCATTTTCTTTGAACAGTTTGAACCAGTGATTAGAAATCGCATTAAGCGCAGCCCCTTTACCCGGGACACCATTAAGACCACCTTCAGCATGCCAAATACAATCGAATGCAGAGATTCGGTCGCTAATCACCATGATAGCCAAAGGCGCATCTGGAGCGACATTGTATCCTTTTTCTTTGATCAGTCGGGCGCTGTCTTCTTCAGTTAACCAGTAAACTGAACGAACTTTTCCACTATGAACGGGTTTATGGGTGCGAATTGGCAGGTCGTCATTGACGGCAAGTACTTGATTAGCAAGGCTCATTGCGACATTCCTATCATCTTAATCAAACGTCAGAAAGAGAAGATATTCAGCAAAATGTGGGCGCTGAATAAATCGAATGTGGGCATCATACCAGAACTATTTTAACTCGCCAGAGAAAAAGCAAACGTTTGCCTGTTTTCTTTAATACAAAAAAAGCCCCCTTAAAAAGGAGGCGAGATGCAGGATGGATAACGTCGAACTTATTAGTGGTACTTATTAACTCTGCCTTCGACGAAAAAGACTTCACACTGATAGCGCTGCGCCATGTCGCGCAACATAGATTGATTCATAAGTGCAATTTTATTGGATGCGACAACAGCACTGGCATTGCCTGATCGGATGGCTTTTATCACGATCTCGACTTCTGAAAGCTGTTGAGAGGGCTTCATTTGAATAACGTTTTTACAGCAAATATTAGAAGCAGTGAGTTGTTCAAAGTCTGGACGAGGGCAGTCTGCTGTAAACAAAATCCATTGTTTCTGCTGCGATAAAACAGCCAGCTTAGATAGAAGCTGATCCGAAACGGCCATGGGCTTAGTTGCTTGTGCCAATACGTTGTAACGAGAGTATGTATGAGATTGACTTTGTAACTGCATCTTACTGTTCCTTTATACATGCTGTATGTGTATACAGTAGTTTGTTTTGGTGACCTGATCAACCAGTTTCTCAAAAGTTATTTGCGGTTTTTTGAGAAGGAAATAAAAGGATTTGATTCTAAGTAATTGAATTTATGTGGTTGTTTTTCATTTTTGATATGTCTAACATCAATTTAAAAATGTGAGGTGAGTAGAAAACTGGACGAGAGACATACAGGGGTTTACTACTGTATATACAGGTGTTTTTCACGGACAATGGTTTGTATACAGTGGGAGAGGGCTGATAACCGATGCGACGTGCTATGTAAGATAGGAGGGAATACGAGATAGAGATTGGAAATAGGGCTTGGCCGATCAAAAAAGCGCCTTAAAAGGCGCCTTTGAAAATCAGTTCCGTTGATTCCGTCTTGCTTAGCTCGCTCGTTGCAAGCGTTCGCGCATTTGTAATTCGCCTTGGTTAAATAGGCGCACGTCGATTTTCGCCATATCGTAGCAAGCTTTACATGAGTAGTGGTGCTTGCCATCTAAATAATCGTGACGAGTTACAAGGCTAGGTTTTTTACACCAATCACAGGTGCCTTCTTCAGTGAACATTGATTTTCTCCCCACCTAGATTAATTTGAGTCGTTAGGTGCTATTTTGCGCCGGGCATTATGGCATAAAAGCGCGACTTAAGTTAAATGTCTGTTAATTTGTTTGAGAGGGAGATCGATTGCGGCGCTTGATTATATAGGTCTAAAAGCATGCTAGCCAAAGTATCCTGACCTATTTTTACTGTTTTGTAACATTTTGTGAGACGAGCTTAAAGGCATGATTGAGTCGCTTCATTTCTTCTTCACTGCCTCTTGTGTCAGGATGATAAAGCTTTGATAGCTGTCTATAGCGTAGCTTGATTGCTTGTAAATCAGGGATGTGTTGTGGTGTGTAGCCAAACATAGCACACGCGACGCTTAGCTTATGGTTCTCTGCCTGGGTTTTGGATTTCTTAAATTCTTTGAATACTTTCTCTAGCTGGCGTTTCAGTTGCTTGTTCGTAAACTCTAGCTCTTTTATTTTTTTCGCCATTCGTTGATTTTGGCTTTCCTCTTTGGCTTCAAGCGCTTTTCTATTCTGCTTAAGTTTCTTGATTACGAGAAAACTTAAGCCGCTGATGATGAGTATCGCCGCTAGCCAGATCAGCCATAAAAACTGCGAGTGTTCTACTTTGGGGTTTGCAACTGTGCTTTTCTCTTCCTGTGCTTGCTCAGCCTTTTTATCGAGCGACTTTATTTGCGAGACTTGTTTAGCTCGCAGTTGGTTGAAGCGCTGCTCTAACAGTTGATTATAAGCTTGTTCTGCTGCTGGATTATGCTGAGAAGCCATTTGATACAAGGCTTCAGTCAATTGAGCAGTTGTGACCTTATCTGGATTGCGCTGAATAAAATCGGCGAGAAGAAAGCCACGATCGGTTGGGTCATTGAGTGCGATAGAGGTTAGCCAATATAACGCTTGTGTTTCATTTTTTTCGCCATTTATCCCTTTAGCAAAGTCGTTCGCGAGCTGTTTTTGCGCAGGGAGGTAACCTTGGTTGGCGGATTGCTCTAGCCAGTAGCGCGTTTCTGGTGAGGCTTCAGCTTTGTTTGATGCCAATAATTGTTGTGCGTACTCGTATTGTTCGATGGGGTCATTTGGAGCTTGAGAGGCAAGTGAGTAGCCAGAAAAGCTGAGGCTAAATAAGCAGAGTAGGGCAGACGTTTTGACAGACATTAATATGTCAGGCCTAACGATAATGGTTAGGCCTGCTCCGGTAATTTTTTATTATTACCGTTATGGTGCAACCAAATTACTTCAGTGGCAAGATCTGGATTTCAACACGACGGTTGCACGCACGACCTTCAGAAGTTTGGTTTGAGCAAATTGGGTTACGTTCGCCGTAGCCGCGTGCAATTGCACGACCAGGTGCAACGTTTTGAGATACTAGGAATTGACGTACGGACTCTGCACGGCGCTCTGACAACGTTTGGTTGTATGACTCACTACCTGTGCTATCCGTGTAACCGTCAATAACGAGACTGGTATCTGGGTACTCAACTAGGATGCGAGCAACACCGCGTAGAGTGTTATGGATACTAGCATCAAGCTGGTAAGAGCTTGAAGAGAAGCCGATACCGTTTTCCATACGCAGTAAAAGCTGATTTTCACCAACACGCTGAACTTGTACGCCAGAGTTTAGCAAAGCGCGACGTAATTCCGCTTCTTGTTGGTCAAAGTAGTAACCAACGCCAGCGCCAGTCGCTCCGCCTGCGGCTGCACCAATGAGTGCATGCTGACGACGTTCTTTAGCATCATCACCCGTTGCTAGGCCGATTGCTGCGCCAGCGATCGCACCAATAAGCGCGCCTTGCGTGGTGGAGTTAGTTTCGTATTCACCCGTTGTTGCATTTTGGCGTTGAGTGGCTTGACAGCCAGTAAGAGCTAGCACTAGAGCTAGTGCAATAGGCATCTTTTTCAAGGGAAAATCTCCGTATAAAACTGAGGCGAAACCATGCCTCATAATGGGATGCGAATTATGAATAAACAAGCATTGATATTTGTTATGAGAAAGTAAGATTGATAAGAGTTTCTGTAAGAAAATTCCTATCAATACTGCCAAAGCTCTCAAAGTAAGCCCCATCGACATCGAAGTCATTGCTGCTTATGTGAATCCTTTACTATTCTGGCTATTTCGATGAATCGCCCAACATTTTGCGTGCTTGTTCGCCGCCCACTCCACGGTTAACTGAAACCTTTCTACCTTTCTTTAAGCCCACTTCGTAGTCTTCAGTTAGGTTTTTCATCGCTTCTTTCAATTGCTTCTTGAACGTTTCGCGGTCAATGTTTTGGAATTCTTTATCAATATAGTCATTAATTTTATTGGCCGACTCTTCATCTGGAGAAATAATTGGCAATTTTTCAATCGCGCCTTCCACCCAGCCAGATACAAATGAGTTCACACGGCGAGTCACTTCCTGAGAAGAGGTGCCGGTGCCAGCAAAGCTGTTTCGGAATTGTCCGGTACTTTCGTTCATCTCGCGATAAACAATATCGAAAGCAAATGCAGCAAAAATAGCGCGATCTGCTTCACCGATAAATTCGACACGTTTGAGCCCTTTGTGATTCAACAATACTGCTTCGACACCGAATTTTGTGTTAATGCCGCGAATCACTCGCAATATGGTAGAACTGATGTTCGCTGGTAGCAGATGAGAAGATTGTGTTTTTCCCATTCTGATGAACTCAATATCGTCTTTATCGAGACCATATTTAAGCATGAGGCGATGTGCCATTTTGATAGCATTGGCAGCCTCATTAACATTAGCGGAATTGCCCAGTTCTAAGCACTTGGCGATTTTTTTCAGAGCTTTTTGTTTATCCATCGACAACCAGTAACGAAAGCAGAAAATTTATGAAGTCAGATATATTACCTTTTTTGACATAAAAACGAAATACAAGGTGGGACTGAAGATAATTTCTGCACATAAAAAGAAGCCTCGCATTAAGCGAGGCTGGCGTTTTAGTTCGTCGTAATCAGTATGAAGCCGTACTTGTGTCTAAGAAGCCATTCTTCATTAAGATTCGTTAGAATTACAACCCGAGCTGGTTGAGCAAGTCATCGGCATCATCGTTTGATCCCGACGATTTAGATTCTTTCTCAGCCAACTGTTTACGTGTTGCTTCTAAAATGTCGTCTGGGTTTTCGTCTTCAGCAACTTCAAACTCTTCCAGTTGGATGAACTCAGTTTTATCCATTGCTAGCTCGAGATAGAAAATATTGTTGTTTTCGGTGGAGAACGTCACTCTGCGCGCTTGAGGGCGGTCAAGGTTGGTATCAACTTGTAAGATAACTTGCTTATTCAGCGCCAGCATTTTTGGTTGGTTTTGTGTGATGTTCGTTTGCAGGTCTTTACGAATTTTATTAGTGAAGTCTCCGACCAGTTGATTCATGAGTTCACCCAGAACATCGCCTACCTCGTCAGAAGTATGAGATATTGCCAGTTCTTCTTCTGGCATGCCCATATTACGCATGTAGTTGGTGTAGATCTCCAGTGCGGCTTTTGCCGTAAAATTAATCACAACTAGCCCGGTAAATCCGCCATCAAACAGAACAAAACAGCCAAAATCTGGTTTGAGGCTAGTCTTGTGGATTTTTTGCACCATTGCTGAATAATTTACTTGAGAAGATGTCGCCGAAGTAAGTACGCCAGAAACAGACTGGCAAAGTTTGAGAAGGATATCTTCAGTGGTCACAATTTTATTTTTTTTCATTCTGAAAACTCATCTAGAAACGCGATTCGTTCCCCAATGTAAGGCATCAAGCGTGAAAAAATAAAGCATAAGTTTAATTATTGTATCGAGATTCTGATTTGCTCGTCTTTTTAAATGTTGTAAAGTGACGAAATTCAAAGAATATTACTTCACTAACTCTTTTGTGGTGTTTTTTCGCTTAGCGCCAATTTGTATGAGAAGTGAGCAAATAATTACACAACCCGCAGCTGATCGGATCAGCGTCGTAGGGGCAGGAAGCAAATGTTACCAAGATTACACTCGCAAACTGATGTCGATCCTCTTGTTCTTAGTTTTCTGAAAGAGCTTGAGCACGCCGGATTCACTGGTGATATCGAAAGCCAATATTCAAGTCGACTAGCGGTTGCCACTGACAACAGTGTTTACCAGCAACTTCCTCAGTCTGTCGTTCATCCCAAAACGACAGAAGATGTTTCTCTCCTCGGGAAACTGAGCAATAAAGAAAAGTACGAACGAATTACCTTTTCACCTCGTGGTGGCGGCACGGGGACCAATGGTCAGTCGCTAACCAAAGGTATTGTGGTGGATATGTCTCGCCACATGAACAAAGTGCTTGAGATTAATGAGAAAGAAGGCTGGGTTCGTGTACAAACTGGTGTAGTGAAAGACCAGTTAAATGACGCAGTTCGCCCTTATGGCTACTTCTTCTCTCCAGACTTATCTACCAGTAACCGTGCAACGATTGGCGGCATGGTCAACACCGATGCTTCTGGTCAAGGTTCTCTGAAATACGGGAAAACATCCGATCATGTTTTGTCGCTACAAGCGGTGTTTGCTGATGGCTCAGTTTTAGAATCAGATCTGTCCAACGGCTACCCAAAAGAAGGCGAGTTTGCTGCCAAGGCGCTACGAGTAACGGAATCCGTATGTCGTGAAAAACGCCAGCAGATCGTAGATAAGTTTCCTCCTCTTAACCGATTTTTAACGGGCTACGATTTAAAAAATGCCTTGAATGAAGACGACGACCGTTTCGATATCACACGAGTACTGTGCGGCGCGGAAGGTTCATTGGCATTTATTACCGAAGCAAAGCTTAACCTGACGCCAATTCCGAAAGCACGTACTTTGGTTAACGTTAAATACAACAGCTTTGATTCTGCACTGCGTAATGCACCGTTTATGGTAGAGGCGAAAGCGCTGTCTGTAGAAACCGTTGACTCAAAAGTGCTTAATCTCGCGAAGCAAGATATCGTTTGGCACACCGTGAGCGATTTACTTACCGATGTTCCAAATAAAGAGATGCTTGGCATCAATATGGTGGAATACGCAGGTCAGGACGAAGAGGAAGTTGCTGCTCAGGTTGCAGCGTTGACCGCCAAGCTCGATACCATGTTGGAAACAGAAGAAGCGGGCATTATCGGCTACCAAGTTTGTAATGATGTAGCGAGCATTGGGCGTATTTACAACATGCGTAAAAAAGCGGTGGGTTTGTTAGGCGCAGCAAAAGGTCGTGCTAAACCGGTCGCATTCGCTGAAGATACCTGTGTGCCACCAGAAAACCTGGCGGACTTTATTGTAGAGTTTCGAGAGCTGTTAGACAGCAAGTCTCTGAATTACGGCATGTTTGGTCACGTCGATGCTGGGGTGCTTCACGTACGTCCTGCGTTGGATTTGTGTGACCCGCACCAAGAAGCATTGATGCACGAAGTGTCTGATGAAGTGGTCAAGCTGGTGGCGAAATACGGTGGTTTGATGTGGGGTGAACACGGCAAAGGTTTCCGTTCAGAATATGGCCCTGAGTTTTTCGGCGACGAGTTGTTTACTGAACTGAGACGTGTGAAAGCGGCATTCGATCCACACAACAAAATGAACCCGGGCAAAATCTGTACACCGCTGGATAGTGATGCAGAGCTTGTCAAAGTTACCGATACCAAACGTGGTTACTATGACCGTCAGATTGACGTTCAAGTACGTGACAGCTTTAAACAAGC
Organism: Vibrio sp. 704; assembly: GCF_033339295.1. Lineage (NCBI taxonomy): Bacteria > Pseudomonadati > Pseudomonadota > Gammaproteobacteria > Vibrionales > Vibrionaceae > Vibrio > Vibrio sp. 704. Next base: position 330,599 of record NZ_JAWOUH010000003.1, read on the forward strand.
GATGGAATGTAACGGTAACGGTTTGTGTTTTAACTACGATACTAGCTCGCCAATGTGTCCATCGATGAAAGTAACAGCCGATCGTCGTCATTCACCGAAAGGTCGTGCGGGTTTGGTTCGCGAGTGGTTGCGTCAGCTCACTGAACAAGGCATTGATATCCTTGACTTAGAAAAGCAAACGCTAGAAAACAGAACATCAATCAAAACCATGATTGACCGTGTACGTCATTCTATCAATCGTCGTCACGAGTATGACTTCTCTCACGAAGTGTATGAAGCGATGAATGGTTGTTTGGCGTGTAAAGCGTGTGCGAGTCAGTGTCCGATTAAAGTCGATGTTCCGAGCTTTCGCTCGCGCTTTTTAAACATCTATCACTCTCGTTACCAACGTCCTGCAAAAGACTATCTGGTTGCCAACATTGAGACTATGCTGCCGATGATGGCGAAAGCGCCAGGTGTCGTAAATGGTGTTTTGAAGCAGTCGTGGGTGAAAAGTTTAACGGCATCTACGGTCGGGTATGTCGATGCGCCGTTGTTATCAGTACCCACCTTGAAACAACGAGTAGAGTCGCTGACAACGCCTTATGATCTGCAAGCGCTCAGTGGTTTGTCTTCGTCTGAAAAGAGCAAGCATGTTTTAATTGTTCAAGACCCATTCACTAGCTACTACGACGCTGATGTCGTTGAAGACTTCGTTAAGTTATTGAAAAAGCTGGGTATGCATCCGGTACTTCTGCCGTTTAAGCCGAATGGTAAAGCACAACACATTAAAGGGTTTTTACGTCAGTTTAAGGACACAGCAGCCGACACAGCGAAGTTCTTGGCGATGGTAGCGGATTTGGATATCCCATTAGTTGGTGTCGACCCTGCATTGGTGCTGTGTTATCGAGATGAATACGCTGAAGTGCTTGGCAGTAAGCGAGGTAATTTCGATGTACTAACAGCCCACGAATGGCTTTACCCAAGACTAGAAGCGTTTGAAAGCGGAGAGCATAAGGCGCAGGAACCTTGGTATCTGTTTGCGCACTGTACTGAAAAAACCAAAATGCCAAATGCGGAAAAAGAGTGGGGCGCTATTTTTGCTCACTTTGGTGCAGTTTTGAATACGGTACCTGTTGGTTGTTGTGGTATGGCGGGTACGTTTGGTCATGAGGTTGATAAGTTGTCGATGTCGAAAGATATTTACAATTTAAGCTGGAAGCCAAGCTTAGATAAGTTGGATAACGAGAGATGTTTGATTACAGGCTATTCTTGCCGCAGCCAAGTGAAACGCTTTGAAGGAACGAAGCCCAAGCATCCCGTTCAGGCATTGTTAACTTTGTTGTAATCGGACTAAATCAAGCCCAGTTTTACTGGGCTTTTTAGAAACCGTACTTAGACCCTTTCAAAGGATATGAATCTTGAGAAAACTTGAACTCAAAGTCCCACCTGTTGCGGTGTTTTTGCTAGTCATACTTTTGATGTACGGACTTAAAGTTTTGACGCCGAGCATGAACATTCGAGTCCCCTTTGTTGAATTTGTAGTAGGTGTATTAACTTTGTTGTCTGGCTACATGAGCATTGCTGGCGTGTATGAATTTCGCAAAGTAAAAACCACAGTGAACCCAGTAAAACCTGAAGCGGCATCTTCTGTTGTAAGAACTGGTGTGTTTGCCTTTTCACGCAACCCTATGTACACGGCATTATTGCTTCTAATCATAGCAACTGGTTTGTGGTGGCAGCACTTGAGTGTGGTGCTTTGTGGCGTGATATTTGTCAGTTATATGAATCGGTTTCAAATCAAGCCTGAGGAACGCGTTTTAGAGCGATTGTTTGGTGAAGAGTATGTGGATTATAAAAACCATGTTCGTCGTTGGCTCTAAGCATTGCGTTTAGTTTTGTTTGGATGAGACATAAAAAGAAAGCCCAACGGTCGACGTTGGGCTTTCTTTTAGTAAACACGTTTTTTGTGCGCTTCTGATAGGGCAGTCGACTAGGCTGCCTTAACGAACTTTGCTAGGAATGCATCCTTACGTTCATTAAAGCGGCGTACAAGGTCGTCAACCGCTTCTTGGTCATATGGCTTCAAGCCACTTGCAACCATGCGCTTAATACCTTTACCAACGACTTCACCGTCTTCTTTGAACGCAAAGTTTAAGGTGACTACACCTCGTTTTCCTTCTACGTCGAATGTTGCGCCAGTGAAATCCACCTCTGGATGCGTAAGGTCTAAGCGTGAAAATTCGACTTCCATGCTTTCATAAATAACTAATGGACGCTGGCAGTTAATCATCATTTGCTTCTCTTCCATAAGAGGAACCATGATGTGAGGGAAGTTCATACCAGAAAATTGCACGTAATTTGTCACTACATGCTCAATAAATGCCGGATCGTGGTTAGTTTCACCTTCACGGGACATGTGTAAGTATTCTTTACCTGCCTCGTCAACAACAGCGCTTTCTTTGTCACACTTATTTTCAATATGAAGTGCTACACCATCGTTTACCATGCCAGAGAAGTTAAAACGCATCTTTTGGCTAACGCCTTCTTTACTAAGAAGCACAGCGAAAAGTAAATCTCCAGGGACACAAAAGCGTTTGTTGTCTTCATCATGAATTGGGTTGTAGTCATCTGCGACACGTTTTGCAAAGTGGCTTGCTTGTTCGCGAGTGAACTGAAACTGGTGATTAGTGTTTGAAAAATAAGGTGTTAGAAACATAATTTTTACGTAGTAACCAAAACTGTGTGGGATTATATGCGAATATCTGCGTAGCAATGGTCCATCCAGTGAAAACTTCACCGTATCCTAACAATAAGACACTATTTCGGCGGATAAACCGTTAAAAACGCATACTTTAGCAACGCTTTTATTTGTGAAAACAATAAACAACGACCTTTTCGCTCGCCTATCTTTTAAAGTATAGCCATCAAAGTAGACAGGCGTTCATAAATAGTGCCATCAACATGTTTAATCGTATGTAAAAAGGCTCCACGCTGAACGTAGAGCCTTCAAGTCATTATCTGTTTATTCGATGAAATGCCAGTTATGCTTGGTTATTGAACACTTGGTAACAAGCTCTCTGGCATGAGCGTGTTGTGGATAGCCAGCTTAAGCAGAGTATTTGCCTGTTCAATGTCTGGAGCAAAGTAGCGATCTTTATCGTAGAACGATACTTTTTCACGCAACATTTGTTTCGCAATCTCGATACGCTCAGAGGACTTGTTTGGTGCTCTAAAGTCTAGGCCTTGTGCTGCTGAGAGGTATTCTACCGCCAGAATACCGCGAGTGTTTTCGCCCATTTCTTTCAATCTGCGAGCCGCGAATGTTGCCATTGACACGTGATCTTCTTGGTTTGCAGATGTTGGCAAGCTGTCTACTGACGCTGGGTGAGCGAGTGTTTTGTTTTCACTTGCTAACGCAGCAGAGGTAACCTGAGCAATCATGAAACCAGAGTTCACACCACCATTGTCGACTAAGAACGGTGGTAGTTTTGATAGCGCGCTATCGATAAGTAATGCCATACGACGTTCAGACAAGCTACCGATCTCGGCAATCGCAAGTGCTAGGTTGTCGGCTGCCATTGCAACAGGCTCCGCGTGGAAGTTACCGCCAGAGATGATGTCACCATCTTCAGCAAACACCAACGGATTATCTGATACGGAGTTCGCTTCTACTTGTAATACTTCCGCCGCATTGCGGATTTGCTGTAAACACGCGCCCATCACTTGAGGCTGACAGCGCAAAGAATACGGGTCTTGTACTTTTTCACAGTTAGTGTGCGAATCACCTATTTCACTCGATGTGTCTAACAAATGACGGTATGCGAGTGCTGCGTCCATTTGGCTGCGATGACCACGTACACGGTGAATGCGCGGATCGAATGGACGTCGGCTGCCGAGAGCGGCTTCAACAGACATTGCACCACAAACGGTTGCTGACGCGAAAAGGTCTTCCGCGATAAACAGGCCTTCCAATGCGAACGCTGTGGATGCCTGAGTCCCATTTAGTAGCGCTAAGCCTTCTTTTGGCGCCAGAGTGATAGGCTCTAGACCTGCGATTTTTAATGCTTCTTGCCCGGAAATGATTTTACCGTTGTGGCGAGCTTGTCCTTCTCCCAGTAATACAGTGCTCATATGGGCTAGAGGAGCTAAGTCACCTGATGCGCCAACAGAGCCCTTTTTAGGTACACAAGGGTAAACTTGTGCGTTGACTAGGTCGGTCAGCATATTAATGACTTTTAGGCGAATCCCAGAAAAGCCACGAGACAGACTATTGATTTTTAATACCATCATCAGACGAACCGTTTCATCTGACATAAACTCACCGATACCTGCCGCATGAGAAAGAACGATACTGCGTTGCAGTGTTTCTAAATCTTCTGGTGCTATTCGTGTGTTAGCCAATAGCCCAAAACCAGTGTTAATTCCGTAAACCGTTCGATCTTCCGCGATGACTCGGTCTACGACCTGTGTGCTTTCTTCAATGGCCGGAATGGCTTCAGGATCCAAAGTAAGGTTGACTGGTGAACGGCTCACTTGGCGTAGTTCGTTTAAGCTAATATGACCTGGCTTTAGCGTTAAATTTAACATCTCTTTCATCCTTACTTGAGCTTCTTCAGTTCTTCGTTGAGCATTGGCAAATCTAGCCCTTGCTCTGCTGCACATTGTTTAGCGATATCGTATCCCGCATCAGCATGACGCATCACGCCTGTTGCTGGGTCGTTATGCAGCACGCGGGCAATACGTTGTGAGGCATCTTCACTGCCGTCACAGCAGATAACCATACCTGAGTGTTGCGAGAAGCCCATACCTACGCCACCGCCGTGGTGCAGTGAAACCCAAGTTGCGCCGCCCGCCGTGTTGAGTAGCGCGTTTAATAATGGCCAGTCTGATACGGCGTCAGAACCGTCCATCATACCTTCGGTTTCACGGTTCGGGCTTGCTACAGAGCCAGAGTCTAAGTGATCTCGACCAATGACAACGGGCGCTTTAAGTTCGCCATTTTTCACCATTTCGTTGAATGCTTGACCAAGACGCTCACGATCTTTAAGACCAACCCAGCAAATACGCGCAGGTAAACCTTGGAACTGGATGCGTTCGCGAGCCATATCTAGCCAGTTATGTAAGTGCGGATTATCTGGAATTAGCTCTTTTACTTTTTGGTCGGTTTTATAAATGTCCTCAGGATCGCCAGAGAGAGCAGCCCAACGGAAAGGACCGATACCTTCACAGAATAGAGGACGAATGTAGGCTGGAACGAAGCCAGGGAAATCAAATGCGTTTTCTACGCCTTCTTCCAAGGCCATCTGGCGGATGTTGTTACCGTAGTCGAGTGTTGCGGCGCCGCGATTTTGCAGCTCTAACATCGCTTGAACTTGCACAGCCATGGATTTTTTCGCTGCTTTTACGACCATTGCTTCATCTTGCAAACGCATTTCTGCTGCGTGAGACATGCTCCAGCCTTGTGGTAAATAGCCATTGAGCGGGTCGTGTGCAGACGTTTGGTCTGTTACTACATCAGGCGTGATATTACGTTCTACCAGCTCAGAGAAAACGTCTGCTGCATTACCTAGTAGACCAACCGATACTGGTGTGTCTGACTCTTTAATGATAGCTAGCGCTTCATCTAAAGAAGTCGCTTTCTTATCGACATAGCCTGTACGTAGGCGGTAATCGATACGTGACTCATCACACTCTACTGCAATCATGGAGAAGCCCGCCATTGTACCAGCGAGAGGTTGAGCACCACCCATGCCACCGAGACCACCTGTTAGAATCCAACGGCCCTTTGCTTCACCGTCAAAGTGTTTTTTTGCAACAGATACGAACGTTTCGTATGTGCCTTGTACGATACCTTGCGAGCCAATGTATATCCAGCTGCCAGCGGTCATTTGGCCGTACATCATCAAGCCTTGTTTATCGAGCTCGTTGAAGTGTTCCCAGTTTGCCCAATGCGGAACAAGGTTTGAGTTTGCGATAAGCACGCGTGGGGCATTTTTATGAGTAGGGAAAACACCAACAGGCTTGCCTGATTGAACTAAAAGCGTTTGGTCATCTTCGAGTCTTTCAAGTACTTCAACAATCTTGTCGTAACATTCCCAGTTTCGCGCTGCTCGGCCAATGCCGCCATATACAACCAGTGAATGTGGATGTTCTGCAACATCAGGATCAAGGTTGTTCATCAGCATACGAAGAGGGGCTTCGGTTAGCCAAGATTTTGCGCGCAGTTTATCTCCGTGAGGTGCACGAATTGTTCTGCTTGTATCAAGTCGTGGATCTTGTCCCTGGCGCTGTGTCATTTCAGACTCCTTTAGTTTCTCGTGATGACCAAGTACTTGCTTGGTCGTAATAATCAGTGGCATCTGGGATGCATTATGGTTTGTGCTGTTTTTCCGCCATTGCGTTGGCGATATCCCAACACAAACGGGCAGCTAATCGTGCTGTTTGACTATCGACGTCATAATTTGGGTTGTATTCGGCGATATCAGCCAGCATTAACTTATTTTTGTAATGAAGAATTCGATCTAAAAAGGGTGCAATAGTGTCGTAACTCACTCCCCGAGCTGCTGGTGCGCTGACTCCAGGTGCGGTTGCGGCAGGAAATACATCCAGATCAATGGTCAAATAGAGGTAGTCACAGTCGTCAATAAAATGCTGAAGCTGAGTTAAGTGATAACTGTGGTTTAAGTAGCAGAGCTGATTGTCCTCTACATACCAAACATTTAACGCATCTGCTTTTTCAAATAGCGCTTTAGTGTTGCTACTGCGGCTTACACCAATACAAGCGTAATGAAAGTCCCAATCGTTACGTTGACAAAAATGGTGAATTTGGTTGAAGGGTGTACCAGAGCTCGGTCTTATGTCGGCGAGGTTGCTCTCAAATGCGCGCAAATCGAAATGAGCATCGAAATTAATAATGCCGATTTTAGGCTTCTTCTCTGGATAGTGCTCTTTAAAATACCCCGCTAAGCCGGAAAAGGAGGCCCACGCAATCTCATGCCCACCACCTAGCACGATGACTGGCGTATGGGGCAGTGCGCTTGAAATAGTTGCTGCACATAGAGTTTGGCTCTCTTCCAGTAAGTCGTCTTCACACACCACAGTACCTAAGTCATATAGCGGGGCGTCTTGGTGCCATGCTAAATTAGCGAGTGCTCGTCGGATTAAGTCTGGCGCTTTTTTCGCGCCAATGCGTCCTTTGTTTCTCGCAACGCCAGCGTCGGTAGCAAAACCGAGTAATGAGACGCCATGCGCAACGGCACTCAACTCATCTGCTTTTTGGCGTTGAACAACGTGATGAATTCGCTGACCAAGCTTGCCGTCCTCGGCATCATGACGACCTTGCCAATGAAATAGGGGAGAGTGTAGGTCGAACTGAGACATATTATTGGCCTCCGTGTGAAATGTATTCACCATTTACTATACGACCTACCAGACGTTTTGCTCCGACTTGATAGCTTAAATCCGCAGGGCTTTCGATATCCCAGATAGAGAAGTCCGCATCAAACCCTACTTTGATTTCGCCACGTGAGTTTTGATAACCCAGAGCTTTGGCTGCATGTTGCGTTACACCACGCAGTGCTTCTTGCGGTGTAAGGCGAAATAGCGTGCACGCCATATTCAGCATGAGTGTGAGATCAGAAAATGGTGATGTACCTGGGTTGACGTCCGTAGCAATTGCCATCGGCACGTTATGCTCTCTCAACAACTCAATCGGTGGTAACTGAGTTTCTCTTAGAAAATAAAAAGCGCCAGGCAATAGAGTGGCGACGGTGTTTGATCGAGCAAGTGCTTTAACACCTTGCTCATCTAAAAACTCGATGTGATCCGCTGACAGACCGTTGTATTGCGCAGTGAGGGCTGTACCACCGAGATTAGAAAGTTGCTCAGTATGCCCTTTAACCTTTAAGCCGTGGCGTTTTGCAGCTACAAACACTTTTTCTGTTTGTTCAAGATTGAAACCAATCGATTCACAAAAAACATCGACACTCGTAGCTAATTCTTCCTTTGCGACAACAGGGATTATGTCCTGACAAATGTGCTCAATATAATCATCTGCACGACCTTGAAACTCTGGCGGAATAGCGTGAGCGGCGAGAAGTGTAGTGGTGATTTTAACTTTGCGCTCTTGTTCAAGCATTTTGGCTGCACGGAGCATTTTTACTTCATCATTCAGTGTCAATCCGTAGCCTGATTTCACTTCGACAGAAGTGACGCCGCTCGCGAGTAGCCCGTCTAAACGTGGCAACGCTAACTCAACTAATTGCGCTTCGGTTGCTGAACGCGTCGCATGCACCGTTGAAAGTATCCCACCGCCTTGTTTGGAAATTTCTTGATATGGCACGCCGTTTAAGCGCATTTCAAATTCGTTGGCACGATTGCCCGCGTAAATAAGATGAGTGTGGCAGTCGATCAAACCTGGCAGAACTAACTTGCCTTGAAGGTCGATACTCTGAGGGTAATGTTGGGCAGACAGCAGAGACTCGGTTTGCGGTGCGTCTTCACCAATGGCACAAGTACTGATCGCAACGATTTTTCCAGATTGAATACCAATGCGCGCTGGAGGCGTTGGAAGGTATCCGCATTCTCCCGATTGCATGGTAACTAGACGTGCGTTTTCAATCAGCAAATCCATGTTTGTGTCCCTGTGTTTATTTGTATCATTAAATGTATATACAAATAAATAGAGCAAAATAAGAACACTGACAAGATTGATGTTGCTAAAATGTGATCAAAACGTAGATCTAGAGGACAAATCTTGTCCTTAAATGAGCACTTTTGAGCTCAGCTTATATTTGTTACCAGGGTGATAAAGTAGGGCGGTACTGACTAACTTATCTTGGCTCCACGTTCTGCGATTCAAGAGAAGGCAAGGTTCATTGGCTTGCATTTTTAAGTCTTGCTTAATACGGCTTTCAGGCACAATTGCCTCTACAGTATGTTCTATCGCGCTGAGTGGGCAATTATCTGACAGGTATTGATTTGGAGTGATTTGTGTGAAGTCTTGATTTAAATAACTCGGGGCATATTGGCTATTCACCCAGCGGAGCTCCAATTGAATCGGCGTTTGGTCTTCATAGTGAATAATTTCACTGTAAAACACTGTCGTGCCTAACATAACGCCGAGTTTTGTCGCAATGTTGTCATCTGCTTTTATAGCAATCTGTTTGAGCACTTTACTGCCATACTTTCGCCCTCTATCGCTGACTTCTTCGGCAATGTTTCGAATGTCTAGCAGGGGAGATTCTGACTTTTCACCAGGATCACACACGAACGTGCCTAAGCGTGGGCGACGTTGTAATCGGCCCTCATTAACTAAATCCCGAATTGCTTTGTTCACTGTCATTCTACTGACACCAAATTGCTCGGTAAGCTCAATCTCGGTGGCGATGCGATGACCAACTACCCACTCTCCAGCCTCAATTTTATCCAGGATAAATTGTTTAATTTGAATGTAGAGTGGTGCAGACATAATCATTTTCCTTTATTTGACTATACAAATACTGCTTAATTTAGGTACAAATTGCAAACATTTCTCGACGAATGTACCGCTTAGTGACCGAACAATCCTATTGCAGGGCTGAATGACTCTTGCTGTTGAGCATTATTTGGCTTGATGATTGAATTCAAGCATTTTCTTGTGGTCTATTGCTTGCACAGCAGAAAACAATTGTGTAAATAAACGATTATTAGAAGAAAAATCGCTAAAAAAGGAAAAGTATGTTTAAAAAATTGAAAGCATCACTGGGGATCGGCTCTGCAAAAGTAGATACCATTTTGGACGAAATGAGCGTGTTTCAAGGAGCGACGCTGAAAGGGCATGTTCATATCAAAGGCGGAGACGTCGAACAACAAATTGATGCTATTACGATTAAATTGAACACGGAAATGAAAGTCGAAGTGGATGATAGCGTAAGTTACCAAACGTTCACTATTGATCAATTGAAAGCAGTTGACCCTTTTGTGATTCAACCTAATGAAGAAAAGCAGGTTCCGTTTGAGCTAAAATTGCATGATGAAACGCCAATTACTGCGGTTAGCGCACTTAAGAATCAATGTCATGTTTGGGTTGAGACGACGTTAGATATTGATTTTGCAATTGATCCGCGTGATCGTGACTATATTGAAGTGAAACCACTACCAGTAGCATCTCGGGTTATTCAAGCGATCGAGCAAGCTGGCTTCACTATGGTTAAAGCCGATGTTGAAAAAGGCTTTTTGCGCGGTGGCTCGTTTGCCTCTCGCTCTGGTATTTATCAAGAGCTAGAGTTCCGTAACAGCGGCTTTATCTCATCAAAAGAAATTGAGCTCTCTTTTATTCTGGAAGGGCAGGTCATGCATTGTTTGGCAGAGATTGACCGTTCGCTCAGCTTGGCCGGTGACCAATATCGCTCGTTTACGTTGCCGATCAATGCAACCGATGCTCAAGTCGCAGCCGCAGTTGCACCAACGCTAAATCTATAGCTCTCATCACCTTGATGAAAATATGTACCGATATCCTATTGTGAAAGCGATATCGGTACTGTTATCCATGTTTCTTGCGTTCTCTACGGCTAAAAACTCAAGCGCTGAATTTTCCATTAGATATCGATAGCCCAATACCAGTTCATTAGAGGCATCAGCAAACTCTGTGGGTCCTTCTGTTGACCCTTGATACCAATGATATTCCAACATCAGGTGATGGTTATCTTCTAAGGCATAACGGTACCCACCCGCAATGGCAATCGTATTATGTCGATAGGGCAGATCGAGCAAGGCACGGTCATCCGAGCGAAAAGTCATGCCAATCATCGAATAAAATGCATGAGCATCACTTAAGTAGCTGTAGTTTAATTGGAAGCCTTGCTCGAAACTGCTACCTTGAAAAGTGCCGTGAGCCACATCGTTAAAATACAAACTGCCGCCAATCGATAGGCCGTGATGTTCATTTTGGAACACTTGATACTGTAAGTAAGTAGATAGGTTATTGGCCAGTGTTTGTCCTTCGAAATCATCTTCAAGCACATCATATTGCGGCATTGAAATGTAAAAACGATCTCTGTCTACTTTATCCCGCCCATTTTGTCCGATACCGAAAAGTTTATGGAAGCTTTTCGTCAGTCCATCTAAATGGTTGTCAGCGGCAAAGACCCATCGATAGTTGAGCTCCAACTGCCAACGGTTGCTGACTTGCCATTTGCTGCCTAATTCGATTTGATTGTGGTAATAATCCAGTGCGTATTCATCAGTATGAGCCCAAACACTTGCCACGGTTCCTGAACCATAGGCTTCGACAAAACCATAGGGCAGACTATGTCCTGAACGCAGTATGTTGGTGTGACTAACCACTTGCATTGGGGATTGTGCGTAAGAACGCAGCGGGCCATATAAGTCATTTGATGCGAAGGCTTGCAAAGAACATATCGAGGTGCTTAGAAGCACCATAAAGCGCGATTTGAAATAGACCATGATGAATACCTACATACAAACTACTCTATAAAACAACTATATACCTAAATCGCACGTTGAGCTCTCGCCCAGCGTGTTAGGCTTTGTATCGGTTCACACGTAATAGGGGATATTGTAATTTGTTGTGTAAGTTCATTGAGGGGCAATTCCATTCATCAGCTATGCGGTCTCTTAAAAAAGCATGATCAGATTGTCGTGACGGGTCTGCGGTTAAGTTCTTATGACAAAACAAAATCGCGCTTTGCATTCTAAATGTGAGCTAGGTACAATCCCATTTTCGATAACGGTCCGGTATTCGTGTTACCGAGAGGCCTTTATTGACTCTCAACTATTTTCAACAAATAGCTTCTAATTTGAATAACATGTGTTGCTTGGTGTGCAACACCACTGTAAAGGACATAGCATGCCTATTATTACTCTTCCTGACGGCAGTCAGCGTCAATTTGACAACCCAGTTTCTACTATGGAAGTTGCGCAATCGATCGGTCCTGGTCTTGCAAAAGCAACTATCGCTGGTCGTGTAAACGGTAACCGCGTTGATGCGTGTGATCTAATTGAAGAAGACGCAAGCCTTGAAATCATCACAGTTAAAGATGAAGTAGACGGTCTAGAAATCGTTCGTCACTCTTGTGCTCACCTTCTTGGTCACGCTCTTAAGCAGCTTTACCCTCAAGCTAAAATGGCGATCGGTCCAACCATCGACAATGGCTTCTACTACGATATCGACTTAGACGAATCTCTAACGCAAGAAGATCTTGAAAAGATTGAAAAGCGTATGAAAGAGCTAGCGAAAACCAAGTACGAAGTGGTTAAGAAAAAAGTAAGCTGGCAGGAAGCGCGTGATACGTTTGAATCACGTGGCGAACCATACAAAGTGGAAATCCTAGACGAAAACGTATCTCGTGATGATCGTCCAGGCCTTTACCACCATGAAGAATACATCGACATGTGTCGTGGTCCTCACGTTCCTAACATGAGCTTCTGTCAACACTTCACTTTGCTGAATGTTGCAGGTGCTTACTGGCGTGGTAACAGCGACAACAAAATGCTTCAACGTATCTACGGTACGGCTTTCCACGACAAGAAAGCACTGAAAGCGCACCTAACTCGCCTAGAAGAAGCGGCGAAGCGTGATCACCGTAAGATTGGTAAGCAACTCGACCTATTCCACATGCAGCAAGAAGCACCGGGTATGGTGTTCTGGCATCACAATGGTTGGTCTATCTTCCGTGATCTAGAAGTATTCATCCGCGCTAAGCTAGATGAGTACGGTTACCAAGAAGTGAAAGGTCCACTTATGATGGACCGTGTTCTTTGGGAACGCTCTGGGCACTGGGACAAATACGCTGATGCAATGTTCACAACTTCTTCTGAGAACCGTGAATACGCGATTAAGCCAATGAACTGTCCAGGTCACGTACAGATCTTCAACCAAGGTCTAAAATCGTACCGCGACTTACCGCTACGTATGGCTGAGTTTGGCTCATGTCACCGTAACGAACCATCTGGTGCACTACACGGTATTATGCGTGTACGTGGCTTTACTCAGGATGACGCTCACATTTTCTGTACTGAGAGCCAAATTCAAGAAGAAGTAACAAACTGTATCAAGATGGTGTACGATACGTACCAAACATTTGGTTTCGACAACATCGTAGTGAAACTGTCTACTCGTCCAGAGAAACGTGTAGGTTCAGATGAAATCTGGGATCAATCTGAAGAAGCATTGAAGCAGTCTCTTGAATCGATGGATATTCCATACGAAATTCAAGAAGGCGAGGGTGCGTTCTACGGTCCTAAGATTGAATTCACACTATACGATTGTCTAGACCGTGCGTGGCAGTGTGGTACTGTCCAGCTAGACTTCAACCTACCAGGTCGCTTAGGTGCAACTTATGTAGGTGAAAACAATGAACGTCTTGTACCGGTAATGATTCACCGTGCGATTCTAGGTTCACTAGAGCGCTTCATCGGTATCCTTATCGAAGAATATGCTGGTTTCTTCCCAACTTGGTTGGCGCCAGAACAAGCAGTTCTTATGAACATTACTGATAAACAGTCAGGTTATGTTCAAGAAATAGTACAAAAACTACAAAAAAGTGGAATTAGAGCTAAAGCGGACTTGAGAAATGAGAAGATTGGCTTTAAAATCCGCGAACATACTTTGAAGCGTGTACCGTATATGCTTGTTGTTGGTGACCAAGAAATGGAAGCTGGCGAAATTGCAGTGCGTACTCGTAAAGGTAAAGATCTTGGTAAATTTAAAGTGGATGATTTTATTGCATACATCCAAGACGAGATCTCTAGCCGTAAGCTCAATCTGGAGGAATAAGCTATTAAAGGCGGAAGACGTGGCCAACAGCCGGTAAAACAAAACCCGCACCGTATCAACGGTGAAATTCGTGGTATTCGTGAAGTTCGACTAACAGGCGCTGACGGTGAATCAGTTGGTGTTGTATCGATTCAAGAAGCCATTGCAGCTGCTGAAGAAGCTGGTATGGATCTCGTTGAGATCAGTCCTAACGCCGAGCCACCTGTTTGTCGTGTGATGGACTATGGTAAGTTCCTCTTCGAGAAGAGCAAAACTGCTAAAGAGCAGAAGAAGAAGCAAAAGCAGGTCCAGATCAAGGAAGTAAAATTCCGTCCTGGAACTGATATTGGAGACTATCAGGTAAAACTACGCAACCTGACGCGTTTCCTTGAAGAAGGCAACAAAGTGAAAGTAACAATTCGCTTCCGTGGCCGAGAGATGGCACACCAAGACATCGGTGTTGACGTTCTAAATCGTCTTAAGGAAGATACTGCAGAAATTGCTGTAGTTGAATCTTTCCCTAAGAAGATTGAAGGTCGCCAGATGATCATGGTGCTAGCCCCTAAAAAGAAGTAATTAACGGCTCATCAAGTAATTAAAACCTAGCCGCTTTCCTTTCGATAAAGGCATAACGGCTAGGTTTTGTTCGCCCTAATTACGTTGTTTATTAAACCTACTCAATGCGGAGTTATTCATCATGCCTAAGATGAAAACCAACAAAGGTGCTGCTAAGCGTTTTAAGAAAACTGCTGGTGGTATTAAGTACAAGCACGCTACAAAACGTCACATCCTGACTAAGCGTACTACTAAGAACAAGCGTCAACTACGTCCGAATGCAATCCTTCCAAAATGTGAAGTGGCTGCAGTAATCCGTATGTTGCCATACGCTTAATTCTTTTTAGTTATCAATCGTTTAGTTTAGGAGAAGCATAATGCCTCGCGTAAAACGTGGTGTACAAGCTCGTGCACGTCATAAGAAAGTTCTAAAACAAGCTAAAGGTTATTACGGTGCGCGTTCACGTGTTTACCGCGTAGCTTTCCAAGCAGTTACTAAAGCTGGTCAATACGCTTACCGTGACCGTCGCGCTAAGAAACGTCAATTCCGTCAACTATGGATTGCACGTATCAATGCGGCATCTCGTCAAAATGGTCTATCTTACAGCCGTTTCATCAATGGTCTTAAGAAAGCATCTATCGAGATCGACCGTAAGATCCTTGCGGACATCGCAGTATTCGACAAAGCTGCATTTGCAGTTCTAGTTGAAAAAGCGAAAGCTGCTCTTTAATTAGCAGTTTAGGATTAAGAGAAGGAGAGCATTAGCTCTCCTTTTTTATTGCTAAAATTTATACCCAAATGACTTTTAGCTTGGCTATTTAGAGTATTGTTTATCAGTCTTCTCAATTTATTGGTTAGCATCTTATGTTAGTTATAAGGTAGCTTGGGTATAAATTTTTACGTTTATAAGGGATTAAAAATGATCTACACAACGACCGAAAGCATTCCTGGCAAGCAGATCTCTGAAATCAGAGGGGTTGTAACTGGTAATGTTGTTCAATCAAAGCATATTGGCCGTGACCTCATGGCGGGTATCAAGAGCATTGTTGGCGGCGAAATTCGTGGTTACACGGAAATGATGACCGACGCGCGTGATATTGCTATACAGCGCATGGTGGCGGACGCTGAATCTAAAGGTGCCGATGCAATTGTAGGGATTCGATTTACCACAAGCTCAATCGTAGATGGTTCTTCGGAAATTTTGGCATTTGGTACTGCAGTGAAACTAGCGGACTAGTCTACTTGAATAGCATTGCAAAAATGCTAATAGAGAGCGGTGAATTATTATGCATTTACCGTTCTGTTCCTTTTAGGTTAATTATTCTAGATTTTTGTAGAGAGAATAGGTTTATATTCTCAACTTTACGTTACTATTAAAATTAATCACGATGATTTAGAGTAATTGCTTCACTTTTATTTTGCATATTATTTTATATCTATAATGAAATTGAATTCATATTGAATTTTTCATTTGTTGTGTGAATTCTCTTTTCAGTATATTAATTCATGTTTTTCTTATAAAAATATGAACTTATACCTTGCCAAGCGGTTCTAAATTGTTACAAATACTATACAGCTGTAACATTGCCAAAAGGAATTGTAGATGAGAGATCTGACTCCCGAATACTTGCTAGCCGCATTACGCCAAGCGATTAAAACAAAAGGGCTAACATATCGAGAGCTATCTGAGAAAATGGGTATGCCACTATCTACCTTTAAGAGACATCTTACAAGCACGAATCTCGCTTTAGATAAGTTGCTGGAATATTGTAGAGCGGTTGATTGCACGTTAGATGAACTACAAAAGCTCGCAAATCAATTGCAAGGTGAAGACGAGGATTACTTTAGTCGCACACAGGATGAAGTATTCTTTCAATTCCCTCACCTTTACGACTTTTATCGTGAATTGAGAATGTTACGAGGTAAAGACGGCTATTCTATTTTAAAGAAAAAGTATGACTTGTCTGAGCAGAGCATGTCCGATTACTTAAAAGCATTAGAGTTGTTGGATCTCGTTTACGTTGATGAAGATAAAAATATAACGCTGCACGGACCTTTATATTATAGCTATGCAGAGAACTCCAAGCTCAACGACAAATATACCGAAATCATAAAAGAGCAGACGACTACCCACGATAAGTGTGTTCGCGTTGCTTTGGCGCGTATGAAAATTACCGAAGAACAGCTTTTGTTACTGGAAGATCAAGTCGCAAAGACCGTCATCGATTTTCATTCCAAAAATGTTGTAGCAGAGAACTTTAATGTCTCTGATTTTACTAATATTGTTCTACTTGCTGGGCCACATCAGCCAGTCACATTCTCTGACGGCATTATTGAGACAGAGGGGCGATTTATTGATGATATTCGTTATGCCATCGCATCTGCAGGTGATAAGCCAAGCCTATCTATATAGATTTTGAGCCTTTTTTGAAGAGAGTTTCTGAAAGGGCGTTGCAAAAGAAAAAGCCTAAGACAGCAAATACTTTGTAAGTAGGGCATTCAGCGGTGTTTGCTCTTAATTCAGACTTAAAGTGTTTTGGGCTTATTTCGAATAATACCTGTTCAGCATCTACTTTCGTTATTTTTAACATGCTGATTTCCTTCGTTGTTCCTCCCAAAGCCTCTCTCGCTTCCTCTACAAAGAAACCATTCTCGTTGAACCAAGCATTCTGTAGCTACTTGGGTATGCATAATTGGTGGCTATTTATCTTCTAATTATAAATTCATACTTGAAATGTTTGTTTTTTGATCTATTATGACGAAGTGTCATTTGTGACGGTTCGTCAACTTTAGTTACGTTCCTGTATTAAAGAATCGTGTTACAATTATTGGGAGTGTGTTGGTATACGGATCAAAGGATTATGTTTAACTTTCGCTGTAAAAAATATAGTAAGCAAGACGGATGTCGTGTGTCTTCAGGGCTAACAAAAAAGCAACAGGCGATTGCTGATCGTGAGATAGAGCTTATTCAATTGGCTAAGTCTCTAGTTCAAGAGCAAGGCTTTGCCAACTTAACGATGGACAAACTTACAGCGTCAAGCCCTTATTCTAAAGGGACGATCTACAATCATTTTTGCAGCAAAGAAGATGTGATTCTTGCGCTTTGTATTCATTCGCTGAAAAGCGAAGCAATATTTTTCGAACGTACCGCCAAATTTAATGGCAATACCAGAGAAAAAATCATTGCGATGCATGTAGGTTATCGTATTTACGCTCGTATGGAGCCAGTACTATCAACTTGTGCGATTGTTGCAAAGACGCCTTGGGTTCTAGAGAAGGCTTCGCCTAAACGTGTGAATGAACTGAATAACTTGGAAGAACAAGTAATAGATGGTGCTGATGCGCTGGTGAACAATGCGGTAGAATGTGGTGATCTTAAGTTTTCTCCCGCAATTGGTTCTGATGCTATTGTATTCGCCAACTGGTCTATTGCATTCGGTTCAAACGCTTTGGCGCAAAATGCATCGAACAGTCGATGTATTCAGCGAATTCAAGACCCATTCTCAGTACTGCACAACGCGAATATGTTACTTGATGGTTTAGGTTGGTCGCCTTTATCTACAGAATGGGACTACCGTAAAACCTGGCGTCGAGTGGAGCAGGAGTTATTTAGTGAAGAGCTTGCTTATTTAGAGTCAGTGAATCGCTAATAAACTGGAAAGGCCAATCTGACGTTATGGTTGGCTTTTTTATCGCACTATTGTGACGAATCGTCATTGAATCTCGAAGGTTGGCGTTCAGCCAATGATCACGAGAAGCATAGGAAGTTACTAAAAACTAACTTATGTAGCCAAATTCATTCGATCTAAAGTTTGCATGTCGAGTTTGTCTGGTTATTTACAGCATTTGCTGTTTTTTTTAGTTTTTAAATTTGACGAAACGTCACAAAAGGAGAGTGTGATGCCACATCACAACGTTCAACAATACGCCCGTTCAGGGTGGGGTAAGCTACCAACGAATTACAGTGTATTGGTGATGCTTGCTACCGTTTTATTGATTTTCATAGCAACCATTGGAGGAAAAAATCTTTACTTTAGAGGAGATTACGACATCTTCTTTGATGGAACAAATGAGCAGTTACTTGCGTTTGATGAAATTCAAACCACCTTTGCAAAATCTGACAGTCTTGCTTTGGTTATAGCGCCAAAGAGCGGCACTGTTTTTACTCCTAGCACATTATCTCTTATTCAGCAGATCACTGACGAGGCGTGGCAAGTTCCATACTCCACCCGCGTTGATTCCCTCGCTAACTACCAGCATACCGAAGCGTTTGAAGATGATCTTCTTGTCGAAGATTTACTGTATAGCGAATATGAATTGACACCTCAACGAATAGAGAAAGTCAAAAGTATTGCGTTGAGTGAGCCGGTTTTGAAAAGTTCACTGATTTCTGAAAAAGGAGATGTCACGGTCGTAAACATTACGGTCCAACTCCCTGAAATAGATAAAACTGCTGAAGTACAAGAGGTGGTTGCTTACATAAACGGAATGATTGAGCGTTATCAGCAAGTGTACCCAGACACGGAATTCCACAAGGCTGGTATTATTGCAATGAACTACGCGTTTATGACCGCAGCCCAAGACGATAGCGCAACATTAGTGCCAACTATGTTACTAGTGATATTGGTGTTTCTGACCATCATGTTGCGCTCATTGCTTAGCGTCATCGCGACGCTCATCGTTATTATCGGCTCGGTTATGGTTACAATGGGCTTGTCAGGATGGGCTGGTATGTTCTTAAGCACGGCGACCGTTAATGTGCCTACCTTGGTGATGACGCTTGCCGTCGCAGACTGTGTACACATCATCGCGACAATGCGTCAGTCTATGCAAAACGGCTTTAGTAAAGCCCACTCTATTGAGCGAAGTATTGCGCTCAATTTCATGCCTATCTTGATTACCTCCATTACCACCGCGATCGGCTTTTTAATGATGAATATGTCGGATTCTCCAATCCTGCGAGATTTCGGCAACCTATCAGCCCTTGGCGTCATGGTTGCTTGTTTCCTTTCCATCACGTTACTTCCCGCCTTGCTTAATATCCTTCCGGTTACGGTGAAGTCGGATACTTCTGATGAAAGAAAGCACTTTATGGATCATTTAGGAGATTTCGTGGTGTCAAAGCGACATGCGTTATTGCCGTTGTCGGTGCTTGTTATTGTCGCGAGTGCGAGCTTGATTCCGCTGAACAAAGTCAATGATGAATCCGTCGAGTACTTTGGCCATAGCAATGAATTTCGCCGAGCGGCTGATTTTATGGAAGAGCGAATCAGTGGCATGGCGAACATCAGTATCGCGATAAAAACCAACGAATCGCAGGGCATTGCCGATCCTAATTTTCTCAATTCCGTGGGTAAATTTACTGACTGGCTAAGGTTGCAGCCAGAAACGGACCATGTTGCGACCTTGAGCGATGTTTATAAGCGCCTAAACAAGAACATGCATGGAGATGATCAGGCTTATTACTCGCTCCCTCAAGACAGAGAATTAGCGGCTCAATATCTGCTGCTTTATGAAATGTCACTACCGTATGGTTTAGATTTGAACAACCAAATCAATGTAGATAAGTCGTCGATCAAGATGGTTCTCACCGTGGAGAACTTGGGCAGCGTCGAGCTTGTTGATTTGGAAAATCGCATTTACCAATGGTTTAACGAAAACGCGCCTCAATATGATGTTGTTGCGTCTAGTCCTTCACTGATGTTTGCGCATATTGGTGAAACGAATATGGCCAGCATGCTGTCAACCTTGCCCATTACTCTTGTCTTAATCTCTGCATTACTGATCTTTGCCTTGCGTTCGTTCAAGCTTGGCTTAATTAGTCTTGTCCCGAATATTGCTCCTGCGCTTATTGGTTTTGGTATTTGGGCGCTGGTTTCTGGCGAGATTAACTTGGGATTGTCTGTCGTTGTGACATTAACGCTTGGTGTTGTTGTCGATGACGCCGTTCACTTTCTTTCTAAATATCAACACGCTCGTAAAGATGGCCACAGTGCGGAGCAAGCGGTTCGCTACGCCTTTCGTACCGTGGGGCGCGCACTCTGGATTACGACGGTCGTGCTTGTTGCTGGTTTCTCTGTTCTGGCGATGTCGAGCTTCCGTTTAAATGCCGATATGGGACAGCTGAGTGCCATTGTCATCTTTATTGCCCTTGTTGTGGATTTCATCTTCCTACCGACTCTACTGATGTTGTTTGACAAAGGCGTTTACGACGAGGTGGAGCGCCGAAATAAGCTTAAATCAACTGACTCTCAAACCAAGACTGTTACTCAGTCATAACGAATTAAAGGATCGAACATGAATTTAGTAAAAAATGCCTTAAAAGTATCAGTACTTTCTGTCTCGCTTATTATGAGTCATGCGGTGTTGGCGGATGAAGCCAAAGGACTAGAAATTGCCCAAGAGCGCAAAGCCCGTGATGAAGGGTGGGGGGATTCTGTTGCTACGATGCAAATGATTCTGCGAAACGCGCAAGGAGAAAGCAGCACACGTTTAATGCGCTTACAATCACTCGAAGTTGATGGCGATGGTGACAAAGGGCTCACGATATTTGATGAACCGAGAGATGTAAAAGGCACGGCGTTTCTTAACCATTCTCATACGGTGGGTGCCGATGACCAATGGCTTTACCTTCCTGCACTGAAACGTGTGAAACGTATTTCCTCGCGTAACAAATCAGGTCCTTTTATGGGCAGTGAATTCGCGTATGAGGATCTCAGTTCCTTTGAGATTGAAAAATACCGTTTCAACTACCTAAAAGATGACAGCATAAACGGGCAAGATGTTTTCGTCGTAGAGCAAATTCCGACCGATAAGAACTCAGGTTATACCAAGCAAACGGTATGGTTAGATAAAGCGCATTATCGTCCACTTAAAGTTGAGTTTTACGACCGCAAAGGCTCTTTGTTAAAAACGCTTTCTTTTTCCGATTACAAGCAATATCTCAACCAATATTGGCGAGCGCACACTATGGCGATGACAAACCATCAAACAGGAAAAAGTACTGAGCTAACGACTAGCGAAATGCGTTTTAACACTGGATTACAAGACAATGACTTTCATAAGAATGTGTTGAAGCGAGTGAGATAGTGGAGGAAAAATGAAGCGATTAAATGCTGGGTTGTTGCTTAGTGCAGCAGCCTTTTTTTACTCGATGCCTCTGACTGCCGTCGAGCTTGCAGGACAAGTCAATATTGAGCATCGTCAGTTTTTTAAAACGGGCTCTCAGGGTCAGAGCAAAGCGCAAACGTCATTGGTTTTGCAGCCAGAATTTTACTGGGAGATGCAAAATGGTGATGCAAACTTTACTTTCACACCTTTCTATCGTCTGGATGGTCTAGACGATGAGCGAAGTCATGGTGACATACGAGAGGCACTTTATCTGACTTATTGGGATGATTATGAGCTTCGAGTTGGGATTAGTAAGGTCTTTTGGGGAGTGACTGAATCAGCCCATT
This sequence comes from Vibrio sp. 704, assembly GCF_033339295.1. NCBI lineage: Bacteria > Pseudomonadati > Pseudomonadota > Gammaproteobacteria > Vibrionales > Vibrionaceae > Vibrio > Vibrio sp. 704. Next base: position 352,350 of record NZ_JAWOUH010000003.1, read on the forward strand.
TAGTTGATGTAGTAAACCAAACAGATACCATTGAAGCCGTCGATGGTGAAGATAAACTCGGTCAGCCGATGTTACATTTTACCTCTTTCAAAGACTGGGGCACCGTCCACGCAATGTTGTTACCTTACTTTAGGGAACGAACGTTTGCGGGTACAGATGGCCGCTTGCGAACCGACCCCGTTGTCTCTGATGATGCTATCTATGAATCAAGCAGAGAAGAGAAGCACGTAGATGTGGCTTTTCGATATTCGAAAATGCTTGGCGATTGGGACGTAGGCCTGAGCTATTTATATGGAACAAACCGGGATCCTTACTTTCGTTTTGAGTACGGAGAATTAAAGCCTTACTACGCTCTGATGAGTCATGTCGGTCTGGATGTGCAAGGAATCGTTGGCGATTGGTTATGGAAACTAGAAAGTGTTTATCGAGATAGCGCTGATAATCATGTCGGTCTTGTGACGGGTTTTGAGTATACCTTCGTCGGTGCATTTGACACGGTTTGGGATGTGGGAGTTATTGGTGAGTACCTCTATGACAGTCGTGGGAACAACGCACAAACTATCGGTCAAAATGATGTGTTTGCAGGTATTCGTTGGGCGCTCAATGATGAGGACGGAACGGAAGTATTGACGGGAATTACGAAGGATTTAGATAACGATGATGTTTACAATGCTAAGTTAGAAGCATCGAGCCGAATATCGAATCACGTTAAGTGGCAAATTGATGCTTGGTTGTTTAAAAATGAAACACCAAATGATTTGCTCTACTTCGCTAGAGATGACGATTTTATCGAGCTATCTATTCAATACTATTTCTAAAACAAAAGGGCACAACTAAACGGCAGATTAACTAAAGATGACATTTTTGACGTTTTTGTGCTCTTTTTATTCAATAACCTCTTCTTTTCGTAATTCAATTTGGCATTGGTGCCCGGTTTGGCTACTATGTACAGCTATCAAAAAACCAATCACTCCCTTATGGACACTACCTACAGGTAGATGAGGAAACGATGCAACATCTAGAAGAGATCATTGCTAGCGCGAGCACTGCAATTGAAGCTGCCGAATCGCTAGTCGCACTTGATGAAGTGCGTGTTCAGTATCTGGGTAAAAAAGGTGAGCTAACTGCTCAACTTCAAAGCCTAGGCAAACTACCACCAGAAGAACGCCGTGAAGCTGGTCAAGAGATCAACAAAGCGAAAGGCGTCGTTCAGCAAGCTATCGCAGCTCGTAAAGATGCACTACAACGTGCTGAGCTTGAAGCGAAACTAGCAGCAGAAACAATCGACGTAACACTACCAGGTCGTCGTATTGAAAACGGTGGTTTACACCCAGTAACTCGTACTGTAGAGCGTATTGAGAAGTTCTTTGGCGAACTTGGTTTTAACACCGAGGCTGGCCCAGAGATCGAAGATGCATTCCACAACTTCGATGCGCTAAACATCGCAGCTGATCACCCAGCGCGTACTGACCACGATACTTTCTTCTTCAACCCAGACTTGATGCTTCGTACTCATACGTCAGGCGTACAGATCCGTACGATGGAAAATGGTAAACCACCATTCCGTTTCATCGCACCAGGCCGTGTATACCGTAACGACTACGACCAAACGCACACGCCAATGTTCCACCAAGTGGAAGGCATGCTGGTTGATGAGAACGTAAACTTTGCTCAGCTGAAAGGCATCCTGCACGATTTCCTATGTAACTTCTTCGAAGAAGAAGTAGAAGTACGTTTCCGTCCATCTTACTTCCCATTCACTGAGCCTTCAGCTGAAGTAGACGTGAAAGGCAAAAACGGTAAATGGTTAGAAGTACTAGGCTGCGGTATGGTTCACCCGAACGTGCTACGTAGCGTAGGTATCGATCCTGAAAAATACTCTGGTTTCGCATTCGGTATGGGTGTTGAGCGTCTAACAATGCTTCGTTACGGCGTGAACGATCTACGTGCGTTCTTCGAGAACGATCTTCGTTTCCTAAAACAGTTCAAGTAATCCAGAGGGTTCATCAACATGAAATTCAGCGAATCATGGCTTCGTGAGTGGGTAAACCCTGCGGTTACTACTGACGAGCTAACTCACCAAATTACAATGGCCGGCCTAGAGGTAGACGACGTTCTTCCTGTAGCTGGTTCTTTTACTGGCGTTAAAGTCGGTCACGTTGTTGAATGTGGTCAACACCCAGATGCAGACAAACTGCGCGTAACTAAAGTTGACGTGGGTGAAGAAGAGCTTCTAGACATTGTTTGTGGCGCACCTAACTGTCGCCAAGGTCTGAAAGTAGCAGTAGCAACAGTTGGTGCTGTTCTTCCAGGCGATTTCAAAATCAAAAAAGCGAAACTACGCGGCCAGCCTTCTCACGGCATGCTTTGTTCATTCACCGAACTAGGTATCGACGTTGAGTCAGACGGCATCATGGAACTAGCAGAAGACGCAGTAATCGGTACTGATTTCCGTGAATTCCTAGGTCTAGACGACGTAACAGTAGACGTAGACCTAACAGCAAACCGCGCAGACTGTTTCAGCATTCGTGGTCTAGCTCGTGAAGTTGGCGTACTTAACCGCGCTGACGTGACTGAGCCATCAGTAGAAGCAGTTGCCCCTTCAATCGACGATAAAGTGTCTATCGAAGTGAAAGCGCCAGCTGCGTGTCCTCGTTACCTAGGTCGTGTAGTTAAGAACGTAAACGTTCAAGCTGAAACGCCACTATGGATGCAAGAGAAACTGCGTCGTTGTGGTATTCGCTCTATCGACCCTGTAGTAGACATCACTAACTACGTTCTTCTAGAGCAAGGCCAACCAATGCACGCATTCGATCTAGCGAAGATCGAAGGTGGCATCGTAGTTCGTATGGCTGAGCAAGGTGAGACGCTAACACTTCTTGACGGCAGCGAAGCAGAGCTAAACGCAGATACACTAGTTGTTGCTGATCACAACAAAGCACTTGCAATCGCAGGTATCTTTGGTGGTGAAGAGTCTGGTGTAACAACTGAGACTAAAGACGTTCTACTAGAGTGTGCATTCTTTGCACCTGACCACATCCGTGGTCGCGCACGCAGCTACGGTCTGCACACTGACTCTTCAATGCGTTTCGAGCGTGGTGTAGATTACGCACTGCAAGTAAGCGCAATGGAGCGTGCAACACAGCTTCTTGTTGAAATTTGTGGCGGTGAAGTAGCACCTGTTGTTGCAGTAGAGTCTGAAGCAGACTTACCTAAGCCAAACAAAGTTGCTCTACGTCGTACTAAGCTAGACAACCTGCTAGGTCACCACATTGCAGATAGCGACGTAGTAGAAATCCTAGAGCGTCTAGGTTTGACTGTTGAAGCTTCAGAAGAAGGTTGGATGGCAGTAGCGCCAACATGGCGTTTCGATATCGCTATCGAGCAAGACCTGATTGAAGAAGTTGGCCGTATCTACGGTTATGACAACATTCCTAACCAACACCCAGCAGCAGCACTTAAGATGCACAACCACGTTGAAGCGGATCTTCCACTGAAACGCGTTCGTGATCTTCTTGTTGATCGTGGTTACCACGAAGCAATTACATACAGCTTCGTTGAGCCCGAGCAACAAAAGCTAGTTGTACCTGGTGTTGAGCCTCTAGTGCTTCCAAACCCAATTTCTGCAGACATGTCAGCAATGCGTCTTGGTCTTATCCAAGGTCTGCTGAACACGGTTGTTCACAACCAAAAGCGTCAACAGCCACGCGTTCGTCTATTCGAATATGGCCTACGTTTCATCCCATGTGAATCTGCAGAAAACGGCATGCGTCAAGAGCCTATGCTTGCAGGTGTTATTGCTGGTACTCGCGGTGAAGAACATTGGGATATCGAAACTAACACGGTTGATTTCTTCGACCTTAAGGGCGATCTAGAAGCGATTCTAGAGCTATCTGCGAACGAAAAAGCGTACTCTTTCGCTGCACTGTCACCTGAAAGCAAAAAAGCTAATCCAGCTCTTCACCCAGGTCAATCTGCGGCAATCATCGTAGACGGCAAAGAAGTAGGCGTGATCGGTACCGTTCACCCTGAGCTTGAGCGTAAGTTCGGTCTAAACGGTCGTACTATCGTATTCGAAATCGAATGGTCTGCAATCAACAGCAAAGTGATCCCAGAAGCGGTAGCACTTTCTAAATTCCCTTCAAACCGTCGTGATATCGCGGTAGTAGTGGATGAAGCTGTTGCATCTGGTGACATCGTTAACGCTTGTCTAGAGCAAGGTGGCGAGTTCCTTAAAGATGCGAAACTGTTCGACGTTTACGTAGGTAAAGGCGTTGAAGATGGTAAGAAGAGCCTAGCAATCGCTCTGACTCTACAGTCACTTGAGCGTACGCTTGAAGATGCTGATATCGCTGGTGCGGTTGACGCTATCGTTGCTCACGTTTCTGAGAAGTTTGGTGCGTCTCTGCGTGACTAATCTCGCGTAACGTATCTTCTTAAGAAATGAAAACCCTGCCAGTTTGGCAGGGTTTTTTATTTTTAGGATTACCTTATCGTTGTTCAAGTTCCTTACTGCTCGCACCATCCCTCATTACTTTAAAATACTAGACCAAACTAGGGATGGCCCTTACCCGAGATTAGGAACGTATTGTTTTTCAGCTAATACACGCTAACGATAGCTTGTTGGCGGTTAGGCAGCGAGTGAGAGGGTATAGCTAAGCAGAAGAGGTAGCGTAAGAATGCTGAAAAAGTTGCCAAATAGTACCATTGACGCCACTTTCATGGGTTCTATATTCAGCCTTTCCGCAAATAGGTAATTCATGACGGCTGGCGGCAGCATTGTGAAGAGCACCATCATTTGTAATTGCATCGTTGGAAGGGGAATTAACCAATAAATAAGTGCAAAAGCGACAGCACCAGTTGCCAGTGACTGCACGGTACACAACACACCAATCTTTAAACCGTCCAATCTTAAATGACACATTTGTGCCCCCAGAGATAAAAGCATCACGGGTACGGCCGCTTGCCCAAGTAGAGCCGTGGCTTCGTATAAAGGCGCCCATGCACCCACATTTGACACGTTGAGAAACAGAGCCAACGACGCTGCTAAAAAGATTGGCATCTTGACTATTTGCTTAAAAGGGTTGCCATGACTAAGCAGCATTACGCCTAAGCTGATATGCAAGCATGCTGACACGACAAATAAAAGCACTGCTGACGACAGCGCAATTTCTCCAAACGTATAGGTAAACAAAGGAATAGCTAGATTTCCGCTATTGCGAAACATATGTGGTGGCGCCCAGGTTTTAAACGAGAGTGACGTCCATCGACATACCGGGATCATGAGTAGTGCGGGAATTAAAACCGCGACAATTGCCGCCAAAAGAAGCGGCCCCTGATTTGAATCGAGCGGCATGCTAACGAGTGACGAAAATACCAGTGCTGGCGTGAATACCTCAATATTAATGCGGTTTATTGGGCGAAAGTCAGGCTTGATGTAACGACCGACCAAATAGCCAACTCCGACAAGAGCAAAAACAGGGAAAAGAATATTTATGATTTGATTAATCATGGTCGCCTAGAAGCAGTGTAAGAAGCTAATGAGGAAATACACGAACTTCCACATTATCAATCTTTATATATGGCGTCATCGTTAAACAGCGAGAAGCGTGGGTTTAATCAAGCTTTCTAAGCACAGTTACAAAGTACAGGTGGTCATACCTTTTAATCTAATTGTTACGTATCGAGTTACATACAAATCACTGAATTTACGACAAGTTCTATGTTAAGTGTCTGTTAAATAACCAATATCTGATATTTTTATTAAATAGTGTTTAATGTTGATATTTAAACTACTTTTAGTTTTATAATCTGGATGTTTTTCCTGATAAAGATGAAACAAAAACAAAAATATCAAATTTCTGGCGTTTAACAATAATTTACGTAGTGCTATTCCTTTTGTTCGCCAAGAAAAAAGTTGGCGAAAATCATAAGCTTGTCATACACTTCCTGATGTAACCCCGATATGTTGTTGAATTGGTAGGGTAAAACTGCTCTGGCGCTACACTAACGTAGCATTGTTTAACATAGCTTTGAGGAAAGTTTTATGGCGCTCACAAAAGCCGAACTGGCAGAAAACCTGTTTGATAAATTAGGATTTAGTAAGCGGGACGCCAAGGAAACGGTGGAAGTGTTCTTTGAAGAGATTCGTAAGGCACTGGAAAGTGGCGAACAGGTAAAACTGTCAGGTTTTGGTAACTTTGATCTTCGTGACAAGAATGAACGACCTGGTCGTAACCCGAAAACTGGTGAAGATATTCCAATTACTGCTCGACGTGTAGTGACTTTTCGCCCGGGTCAGAAGTTAAAAGCTCGTGTAGAAAACCTGAAGAAAGTACAGTAAGCCGAATAAATGGATCACGCTAAGGCGTGGTCTTTTTTTGCGTAAAATTCGTGTGCATACAAATGAAAACCACCGCAATGCGGTGGTTTTTCTGTTTATGAGAGACGCTTAATGATATCGGTTACGCCGCTTCTAGATGCGTTGTTAAGTATGGTTGCCATGCTTGTTGGTACAAGTTCTTAGACTGTGTACGCATGTTGCGAATAGAGGCAAGCTCTATTTCGCTTAGCTCACGTTTTTCCAACATCGCTTGACGTTCTAGTTTCTGGATTTTTTCGTATAGGTCGTGTTCGGGACCGCTTTTTACATCTGCGATTGCTTTCAAGTGCAGTTGAACTTCGGCTACTAGGTTTGTTTTTGGTAAACGAACGAGCAAGTTCAAGTCTCTATATCCTGAAGGGCCAGGTTTTTTGAATCGATTTTTTACTTTCACAATAGTTGTTTCACGCTCTAACGTTTCATAAATGGAGACTAAGCTCGCGACGTCTTCAGCTACAATCGTTGCACGTGCTAGGTCAGTAATACGTTCAACTTTCCCATCTAACTCTAAAGCTATCTTTTCTTCTGCTCGTTGTTTGGATTTCACGCCTGCGAAGTATGGCTGAGCGTCATTAAGAAGTGCGGTACTCTTACAGATAGTTTCAAGTTCAAATTGTGCTTGGTGAGCTTTGCTGTAAAGGATGTCGAAGTCAGAATATGGCTGAGTTGGTGTGGTGTCGATTGACTGAATGCCATATAAACCGCTAAGGCTGTGTTTAAAAAGTTTCGAACAAACTTCGTTTTGGCTGGTTGAACGATTTTGTTCGCCACTAGGCGCAGGGGTAATTGGAAGTGCGGCAAATGCCGGTGCACGGCTAAGTACCAAAAGCATCAATGCTGTAGTACGAAGAAATAAGCTCATTCACTCTCCTTAACTTGCTTGTACTTAGAAAATAGGGAACATAAAGGTCGCTAAGTTCGGCAAATCAGGTACTAACTTATAAATGGGGCCATTACGAAAGATTCCAAGGTTTCAGTTTTATCTTGAAGTAGAATCGTGCGTTAGATCACCATTTCTCTTTTCTTTATTCTGATTATCAGATAAAGGCGCGTCTCCTATGAGACCGATTACATCCTATCACCGCAGTATTAACCAAAGATGAACGGCATAGACAAATTGAAAAAAAACGTTAGTCTTACCTCTCAAAATGAAAACAGCCGACAAGTAGAAAGTAAAATGAGAGACCAAGAATTTTGGCATAACAAATGGGCCAGCAATCAGATCGGATTTCACTTGGAAGATGTAAACCCGCTATTACCAGTATATTGGAAACACACTAATCCAAAGCGTGAAGATAAAGTGTTAGTTCCTTTATGTGGAAAGTCAGAAGACTTGATTTGGCTAGCGATGAAGCATGATTCGGTTGAAGGTGTTGAGCTAAGCCATATTGCTGTGCGTGCCTTTTTTGCTGAACATTTTTACACGCCAACGGTAACGCCTCTTAATGGCATGCACGAGCTTTATCAATTTGATGAGCTCTCTATTTATACTGGGGACTTTTTCACTGCACCAGTATCTCAAGCCGATATCATTTATGATCGCGCCGCGTTGGTTGCTTTACCGCAAGATATGCGAGAGGAGTATGTAGAGCGTCTCAAGCAACTTTTGAACCCAGGCGGTCGTATTTTGCTTGTTACACTCAACTATCCTCAAGAAGAGATGGCGGGGCCTCCATTTAGCGTGCCGGTCGAAGAGATTGAGCAGTTATTTTCAGGTTACAAAGTTACTTGTTTGAACGTAGATGAAGCTGACGAGAATCATCCTAAAATTGCGAAAAAAGGCTTAAGTCGCTTCTCTGAAGAAGTGTACTTAATCGAGAGTGAATAGGCTCTCTTCGGTTTGGAACACGAAATAGCGCAGCAATTTGAGCTGCGCTATTTTTGTATGAGTGGTTCGTATTTAATAAATGATATTCACTTTTGAAGCACTTTCAACAGCATCTTGAACGGCTTCTTCGGTGGTTTTTCGTCGCGTAAGGACAACACCTAAACGGCGGCGACCATCGATTTCTGGCTTACCGAATAGACGAACTTGTGTTTGAGGTTGAGCTAAAGCTTTGCTTAGGTTTTCAAAGCGAATGTTTGTGGAAGTTCCTTGTCCAAGAATAACAGCAGACGCAGATGGGCCATATTGCACAATATTATTAATTGGCATTCCGGTAAACGCGCGCACGTGGAGAGCAAACTCAGACATTTCCTGTGAAATCATTGTAACCATACCCGTATCGTGAGGGCGAGGAGAGACCTCATTGAAAATGACTTTATCGCCTTTAACAAATAGCTCTACACCAAAGATGCCGTAGCCACCGAGCGCGTTTACCACTTTCTCAGCCGTGTATTCAGCTGCTTTTACTGCGTTTTCTGACATAGTTTGCGGTTGCCATGATTCGCGGTAGTCGCCATCTTCCTGACGATGACCAATTGGAGCACAGAAATGCACACCGTCAACGGCTCTGATGGTCAATAAAGTGATTTCGTAATCGAAGTCGATAAAACCCTCCACGATAACGCGACCTGCACCCGTACGCCCGCCTTCCTGAGCGTAATCCCATGCTTTTGTAACGTTGTCTTCGGTCTTGATAACACTTTGCCCTTTACCTGAAGAGCTCATCACAGGCTTCACCACGCACGGAATACCCACATGCTCAACCGCGGCTTTGAAGTCTTCAAAGTTATCTGCAAAACGATAAGGTGAAGTCGTCAATTCCAGTTCTTCTGCTGCCAAACGTCGGATACCTTCACGATTCATTGTTAGCCTGGTTGCCTTAGCGGTTGGAACAACATTCAGTCCTTTTTCTTCAAGCTCTACCAGTTTGCCGGTTGCGATGGCTTCAATTTCTGGTACGACGTAAGTAGGTTGTTCCTTCGTAATAACTTCTTCTAAGGCGTTCCCATCTAACATGTCGATAACATAACTACGGTGAGCGACTTGCATCGCTGGAGCATTGGCATAGCGATCACAAGCAATCACTTCTAAACCAAGTCTCTGGCATTCAATGGCGACTTCTTTACCGAGTTCGCCAGAACCTAAAAGTAATACACGGGTAGCATTTGCGCTAGTTGCAGTGCCAAACATAGTGTTCCCTTACAAAATAGAGTGATGAGACAGAAATTGCAGGAGATCATACTGAAGTTTTATGACAAAGCAAACGTTTGCTTTTGGTTTTTAGGTAATAAAAAAGCTCTACATGTTGTAGAGCTTTTTGTTGAATTTGTCGTTTATACGTTGACAAAACTAAGCGGAATATCTGGATTCAACGCTTCCAACGTTGATTGCGTATCGGCTAAGTGACTGATCTTACCTTCAGAGTTTTCTACCAATGCAGCGGCTTTGATGCTGTCAAAGGTTTCACCCGCAAGTAAAACTTGGATTAGCGCAACTTGTAGCGGTGGCAAGCTAGGATTAAACGCTGCATTTTCTGCATAAGCGCCTTGGAATACACGGCCGCTAGTCATCTCTAATGCTAAACCACTCAAGTTGTTGGTGTATGGAGAGTGGCTCATGTTCATCGCTTCAACTGCACTTTGGATGAGTGCGTCTTCATCATCACATGAGAATTGGTGTTTAACTTCTGCCATTAAGCCGGACTCGATACCGAGATCGTTTGGTCCAAAGGCTTCAGGCAGGTATTCATGAAGTGACTTTTCTTCGCGTTCTGGGAGCTGGATTTTAAGCTCGTTTGCGGTAGATAACTCATTCATGAACTGGCGGCAGTGACCACATGGGCTGAAGTTGATAGTGATATCCTTAACACCACGTTCGCCTTTCATCCAAGCATGGCTAATCGCAGACTGCTCTGCGTGAACCGTTTGACCCAACTGTACACCAAAGAATTCCATGTTGGCACCGAAGTAAAGGCGACCTGAAAGACCACGAACGATAGCGCCGACATAAAAGTCAGAAAGGGGAGCATAGGAGTACGCTGCGGCAAAAGGAAGTAGCGCAACACGAAGCTCTTTGTCTGATAGACCGGTAGCTGAAAGCAACTGCTCAAATTGTTGAACTGAAAGCGTAGCATCAAAATCATCAGCTTGGATGATAGGAGCAAGTTGTTTGGAAAGTGCTTCTGGAGCGCCTGCTAGCGCCTGTTCAATGCGACTTTTCATGTTGAATCCTTGTTATTGCATGGACAGTTATTCTATGTGAAAGATAGAAATGTTCCGTGCGTTAGATCACGATAAATAATGCAATTGATAATTCTGTTACATAATTAGAGTGAGCTCACACATGTATTCGATTGCACAGGTGTGAAGCGTTATCTCCGTCTCACAATTAACCATATCAGTATATATTCATATGACCAAGGAGCAGGAGTATGTTACTAACGCGACTTTTACCGCTATGCTACTTTATACCTACGTAATCTAGAGCGAGTGGTAGCATCTAGAATGCTAACGCTATGAATGTATATCTCGATCAAGTCCCTTCACGATATTACTGGGTGAGGTTGCTAGATAAGATAGGATTTTGAAAGGGATAAGTAAGAAATGGAAAGGCTACGGCCTGCCGGAAGGAGGGCAGACCGAGAGCGCTTAACTATTGATATAGCCAGACCGCCAAAGCAAAAAAACTTGGAGCCAAAATAGAAGTTATGATCCCACATAAAACCAATGCGAGTGATGAGAACGCGGCATCTATGGGCTGTTTCTCTGCACAAGTAGCGGTGCCTAGGGCATGAGAGACTGTACCCATTGTCAGACCACGTGCAATCGGGTGTTTAATTCCAATCAAGTTGTAAATTGGGTATGCCAAAATTGCGCCCAATAAACCGACAATCAGAACCAAGATCGCTGCAACGGCGGCTTCACCACCGAGGTGACTCGATATTTCCATCGCTATTGGTGTAGTGACGGATTTACCCACTAGACTCGCGATTAAACTGATATCCGCTTTGAAAGCGACTGCGATCAAGGTGGTTGTCATCATCGACATCACACTGCCTACTGTGCAAGCGAAAGTGATGATTCGCCAGTTTGCTTTAATTTGTGGTAGTTGTTCATATAGTGGATAAGCCAGAGCAACTACAGCAGGTTGAAGCAAAAAGCTAATTCCTTCGTTATCCGCATAATACGTTTCAAATGGCACATTTAAGTAAGTAAGCAAAGGAATGAGCACTGCGATACTGATCAGCAAAGGGTTTGCTAGAGGATTGTTCACTTTGATTGCGATTTGGCGAGCGATAAGAAAAACCACAATGGTAACAACTAACCACATATCAGTGTTTCTCCTGTAGCAAGTAATCTAGCAGCCAAGCGAGGCTGACCAGTACAATGAGTGAACCGCCAACCGCGCTAGCGATGATAGGGAGCGCATTCGCGAGTAGTAGGTCGAAATGCTGCATTAATCCGACGCTGATAGGAACGAACAATAAGATCATATAGCGGATAAATAGCGTGGCGCCCGGTTTGACCCAGTCGACTTTTACAAGCCCAAGAGTCATGGAGAAAAACAGTACGAGCATACCGATGACACTTCCTGGAACGGAAACGCCAGTGAACTTTTGAATGGTAATTCCGATGCCAAGTGCTCCCATGATGAGGAAGATTGAAATGAGCAGTTGGATCAGTTGTAAGAATCGTTCTTTAATCATTTTGACAGTATATAAACAACAAGCACACCATAAGGTGCGCTTGTATTAGGAGGAGTTAGGAAGCTAAGCTCTCTACATAACGGTACACGGATTTTAATATCGCAATCTTCTTTTCGTCACTTTCATGTTCGTGAACTAAGTTTTCTAAATTCAGCATGTACTCTTCAATTTGGCTTTCAAACACTTCTCGACAGTGTAGTGCCCAGCGTCTTTGTTCTTGCTCGTCTAATGTGCCTGGGAAGTTACGCGCACGATAGCGGAACAATAGAGGTTTAATACGCTTGTCATCAAATTCAATGTCTAATGCAGCAAGATTATTCGGATCGGTTTCGCGAATGATATCCATGGCTGCGCGATCGGCCGGAGAGAAGAATCCGTCGTAAAGTTGAGTGTCCACATCATCGCTTTTTTCAAATTGACGTTCGATAGAGAACAAGCCGATTAGTTTTTCTCGAATCTCAGGGTGCTGGCGAAGTAGTGCCAAATTATCGAGACACTTCTGACGATCAATGCCGATGTTTTCTGCGTTTTCCGCCGTTAACGTTTTTGCAGGGGCGAGAATAGGGCATTTGTTCAAATGAACTAGTTTAACTGGCACTGGTAGCAATTCACCAAGATCTTCGCGCTTAGTGTAGAGTCTTTCGTGCAGCTCTTCTGCGGATAGCTCAAGAATAGGTTGAGGGTCTTTCGCTAAATCGATGGTGATAACGGCGTTATTATTGGTTGGATGCCAAGCAACAGGCACAATCCAGCTAGTGTACTGACATTCGCGCCCTAGCATGCCTGAAACGTGCATCAACGGTGTCATGTTGACGATGTCGACTAAATCATTGAGCTTGCGCTTTTGGCGCATAGAAAAAAAGTAATCAAACAATTTTGGTTGCGCTGCTTTTACTTTCTTTGCCATTTCGATAGTCGCAATCACATCTGCCATGGCATCGTGCGCGTTACTATGTTCTATGCCGTTAGCCACAGACAAGTGTTCTAATTTAAAGCTAGTGAAGCCATCTTCGTTTTCTGGCCATTCTACGCCTTCTGGGCGAAGGGCATGGCACGCGCGTAGTACATCGAGTAAATCCCAACGTGAGTTACCGTTTTGCCAACTCCATGCGTATGGATCGATAAAGTTGCGATAACAAGTATAACGGGTCACTTCGTCATCAAAGCGAATGCTGTTGTAGCCTAAACTGGTGGTATTTGGTCTCGCGAGTTCAGTGTGAATCTTAGCGATAAACTCTGGCTCAGAAAGGCCTTCTTGAACCGTTTTTTGCGGAGTAATACCAGTAATAAGCGCAGCTTCAGGAGACGGAAGATAATCAGCCGGTGGTTGACAGTACATGACTAAAGGCTCGCCGATGATATTAAAGTTTTCATCTGTACGAACACCTGCAAACTGGCTTGGGCGATCTTTCGCGGGGTTGGTTCCCCATGTCTCATAATCAAAGAAGAAAAAAGTGGGCTGATTATCTTGGTGCATTCTGCTTACCGTTTACAAAACCGATGACAGTATTAGACCATTCAACGCCTTGACTAGCAACGAAAGATGCAAGTTGAATTTTTGAAAATGAAAAAAGCCGATGGCGAACCATCGGCTTGATATTTTATGTTTTATCGCTTTGGAAGGAATTTGAGTTCTATGCTCGTGTTTCTTCCAATGTTGCTTCACTTTCTGGTGACTTCAGCACTCGGCTAGCAATTGTACCCGCAGTCATTGAGCCTGAAACGTTTAGTGCGGTACGTGCCATGTCAATCAGTGGTTCAATAGAGATAAGCAGTGCCGCGATGGTCACAGGTAAGCCCATTGCAGGAAGAACAATCAAGGCTGCAAACGTCGCACCGCCGCCGACACCTGCAATACCAAATGAGCTGATGGTGATAATCGCAATCAATGACAGGATAAAGTGTAGATCAAGTGGGTTGATGCCCATTGTCGGAGCTACCATCACTGCAAGCATTGCAGGATAGATACCCGCACAGCCGTTTTGGCCGATAGTGGCACCAAACGATGCTGATAGGTTTGCAATCGCTGGTGGTACGTTAAGCTTCGTGATTTGCGCTTCTACGTTTAGTGGAATTGTTGCTGCTGAGCTACGAGATGTAAACGCGAAGGTCAGTACAGGCCAGATTTTCTTAAAGTATTCCGCAGGGCTAACGCCGACAAAAGAGACTAATACGCCATGAACAACAAACATCAGTGCGATAGCAACATAAGACGCCACAATAAAGCCAAGTAGGTTTAGGATGTCGCCTGCGCTTGATGTCGCTACCACTTTTGCCATCAGTGCTGCGATGCCGTATGGCGTTAGGGCCATGATCATCTTCACTAGTCGCATAACGATAGATTGAGCAGCTTCTACGAAAGTACGAATCGGTGATTCCAACTCTGCTTTTTCCATCATCACTTTACGAGCGGCGATACCAGTTAACACGCCGAAAATCACAACAGCGATAATTGATGTCGAGCGAGCACCTGTTAGATCAGCAAATGGGTTGGTTGGAATGAAGCTAACTAGCATTTGAGGAATAGTTAAGTCACTTACTGTACCGGCACGGCTTTCTAAAACGGCGATACGAGCGGTTTCACGCGCACCTTCAGTTAACCCTTCTGCTGACAGGCCAAATGTCGTTGTCACCAAAATACCGATAAGTGCAGCAATTGCAGTCGTTACTAGAAGAACAGAGATGGTCAGGCCAGAAATTTTACCTAAAGATCCACCTTTCTCCAACTTAACAACTGCAGAGATCATCGATACCAATACTAGTGGCATGATGACCATTTTCAGTAGACCAACGTAGCCACTGCCTACAATGCCTACCCATTCAAGTGTTTGAGCAATTGCGCTGTTGCCTTCACCGTGAATGAGTTGCAAAGCAAGACCAAAAAGAGAACCGGTAACAAGACCGATCAAAACGAGACGTGAAAGAGTGTGTTTCTTTTGTTGCTGATTAAATAGAAAGAACAATATTCCAACAAAGACGGCTAGAGAGGCTATCACTGCAAAATTCATAATTTGACCTTATCAACCAGCCGAAGTGGCGGTTGTTTTTTATACGGGGTTTTATACGGATTTATTTATGGAGCGTAAGATAACGCTCGTGATATAACTTTAAAAATGACAAACGGGTATTAGCTAGATCTAAAATGAATATAAAAACGAGATCTAAGTCGCGTGAGAGTGTGAATTAGCACGTTAATTGTACAAAATGGTTATTCGTAGTGATGCAGTAATTCACGCATTTCTTTCCTTTGTAAGTAAACCACCGAGTCTTCTTGATAACTGAAAAGTTGATAAATCATCGCTTTGGCGACATCTTCTGCTCGAATAGGTAAAAAGTTGGACAGTTTGCCTAGCATAAGTGGGCGAATTACCTTAAACAGAGTTTGTACTAACTTCTCGTCCATTCTTGGGTTTTGACGTTGACCAACAAGCGGGCCTGGGCGAACAAATACGATTTCCTCAAAATCCATAGCTTCGATTCGTTGTTCCATTTGTCCTTTACAAGCTAAGTAATGGGATGGCGATTTACTATTTGCACCGAGGCTAGAAACAACCGCAAGGCGTTTGACTCCGATTGTTTTCATTTGTTGGGCGACTTTGCACACCAGATCAACATCTACTCTACGCAAATTATCCTTACTGCCTGCTTGCTTAAGGGTCGTGCCTAAACAGATAAAGCCGATGGTTGGTGTTGGTTGGTTCTCATCCCATTGGTGGATAGAAAGGTCTGCATCAATGAGAGGAATAAGCTTGTTGTCCACATCTAGGACGCCATCGAGTGGGCGGCGAGAAAGATAATATAATGTTCCAACACCTGATTGATTTATGAGGTTTGCAATGACTTTTGAGCCTACTAAGCCAGTTGCACCGGTGATGATTGCGCAGGTGTTGTTATCCATATCTTTTCTCCTATATGGGAACATAGTCTAAGCTATTGTAGCGGATTTCAACGAGTTACTTATAATCTCGTGCAAGAAAGGTGAGACGCTCTGCGAACTCGGCAGACTATCCTGAGATAAACTTGATTAGCGCTGCCCCAATTGGATGCAAGTGTATACAATAGTGGGCGCGCAAAAACTGTCGCTGAACAAGACCTCTTGAACAACAGAACACCTCTCACCCAGACAACATCAAAGGAACGTAAAAAATGGATGACTCTTTTGCTGCGGAGATACAAGCACGCATAGATAACAAAACCAAACCCGTCGGTTCTTTAGGCTTATTGGAAAAGGTGGCACTGCAGTTAGCTCTTATTCAAAGTCAGAATAAACCTCAGCCAGTTGATTCCATCGCTATCTGCAAACCGAGCATGCTGGTATTTGCTGGAGATCACGGCGTTGCAGAGGAGGGTGTGAGCATTGCGCCAAGCGAAGTCACTCAGCAAATGGTGGCTAACTTTCTCGCTGGCGGCGCAGCCATCAACTGTTTTTGCGACATTAATGGCATTCAACTCAAAGTAATAGATTGCGGCATGTTGGCTCCTATTGATGTGCTGGTTCCAGAATTTAAATCCCATCCCAACTTGGTTGAACAACGGTTGGGTAACGGTACGGCTAATTTTTCTAAACAATCCGCGATGTCCCCAGAACAAGTGGCGTTAGGTTTAGAATATGGTGCGAAGATTGCTGAGCATACCATTTTGCATGGTTCAAACCTCTTAATGTTCGGCGAGATGGGCATCGGTAATACCAGTTCGGCCTCAGCACTGTTATCGGCGCTGAGCTCATTAGATATTGATTATTGTGTTGGCGTTGGCACCGGAATCAATCAACAGCAGTTGAGCCGCAAATATAAACTGGTAGCACAGGGGGTAAACCGATGTCGAGGTCTTGATACCAAAGCGATTCTCGCACAGGTTGGGGGTTTTGAAATCGTACAAATGGTGGGCGCTTTTTTAGAAGCCAAGCGGCTTAAAACTCCAGTTTTAGTGGATGGGTTTATCGTATCGGTAGCGGCTTATATTGCGACGTTGTTAGACGAAGAAACGCGTGAATACATGTTGTTTGCCCATCGCTCTGAAGAAAATGGACATAAATTTGTATTGGAACATCTTAAAGCAGAACCTCTGCTCGACCTTGGTTTACGGCTAGGGGAGGGAACAGGAGCCGCTCTTGCCTTACCCTTGTTAAAAGCTGCCGCTCAGTTTTACAACAAAATGGCGAGCTTCGAGAGTGCAGGAGTTACAGTATAGTGTCAGTCCCTGATAATTCTGAGAAAGTCACGCCGTCATCGTTAAGATACCAGTGGGAGTTATTTCTATTAGCTACCAGTTTTTTTAGCCGCTTACCCGTGCCCCAAGCGTTGCCTTACAGTGAAGAACGCATGAATCAGGCAGGCCGTTACTTTGCGTTAGTTGGTCTCGTGCTTGGAGCACTTTGCGCTTTGGTATTCTCGCTCACCTCAATTTTTTTCCCAGAGTCGGTTGCCATAGTATTAACGATGGTGTTTAGCTTATTGTTAACTGGGGCTTTTCACGAAGACGGCTTGACCGATATGGCGGATGGCATTGGCGGTGGCATGACCGTAGAGCGACGCCTCTCTATTATGAAAGACAGTCGTATTGGCACTTATGGTGCCGCCACTCTCATTATGGCGTTATTGGCTAAGTATGTTTTTTGGAGTGAACTGACTAACTTGCCGCACTTTTGGTTGGTCATTGTCGTCGCTTACACCGCAAGCCGAGCACTAGCAGCGACGCTTATTTATGACATGCCTTATGTCAGTGACAGTGATACGTCGAAAAGTAAACCGCTAGCAAGTCGCCAGTCTTCTCTAGAAGTCTCCATTTTGTTGTTTACTGGTGGCGTAACATTGCTTGTGCTTGGTATCGCGGATGCGATCTTGATATCGCTTGTTCTCGTGGTATTTCGTTTGATGTTCAAACGTTGGTTAACCAAGAGAATTGGCGGCTTTACGGGGGATTGCCTTGGCGCAGCGCAACAGTTGTCGGAACTGCTTATTTATCTCACTATGATTGGGTTGTATCACTCCTCATGAAGCAATTGATACTCGGTGGCGCGCGCTCTGGGAAGTCGCATTTGGCAGAAAAAACAGCTAAGCAATTATCGGTCGCTTCTCAGCGAGCATTACACTATGTTGCAACCGCGCTGCCATTTGACCAAGAAATGCGAGAGCGAATAGCGCATCATCAAAAGCAACGCGGGGGCGAGTGGCAAGAGCATGAATGCCCCCTTCATTTATCTGAGTTACTGACAAATTTCGCTATCACCGATGTTGTATTGATCGACTGTTTAACCTTGTGGCTCAACAATTGGATATTTGAGTTAGGTGATGAATGTTCCAATGAGAAGCTAGAAGCAGAAATTGAAAAGCTTATACAGGTGGTACGTGGCTCAGATGCGACGTTAATATTCGTCTCTAACGAGGTTGGAATGGGCATTGTACCTTTGGGGGCGGTTAGTCGTTATTTTGTGGATAATGCAGGACGGATGAATCAAAAACTAGCCAGTGTTTGCCATCGCGTTACCTTTGTTGCTGCTGGTTTGCCGTTGGTTCTTAAAGAGTAGGATGGAACAAAATGAAAACACTCAATATCTATCTTGTGCGTCATGGAAAAGTAGACGCTCCACCAGGACTCCATGGCCAAACAGATGTAAAAGTTACGCCTGCTGATCAAGAGAGTATTGCTCGGGCTTGGGCCGAGAGTGGACGAGGTGTGGGTGGAATAATTTCTTCTCCGCTTTCACGCTGTCAAGAACTGGCAAACATCATTGCTGAACAGCAATTATTACCAGTAATGACGGATGAGTCTTTACAAGAGATGGCATTTGGTGATTTTGATGGTATGCCTTTTGATATGCTCACTAAGCAGTGGAAAAAGCTAGATGCTTTTTGGCAATCGCCAGCACAACATACGTTGCCGAATGCTGAGAGCTTAAGCACATTTTCTGAGCGCATATGTCGCGTTTGGTCTCAAATCATCAACGATATCAATGACAATCTACTTATCGTCACGCATGGTGGCGTCATTCGTATGATTCTTGCTCATGTATTGGAGTTAGATTGGCGTAACCCAAAGTGGTATTCGACGTTGTCGATAGGAAACGCTTCTGTCACGCATTTAACAATTACCATAGATGAGCAAATTTACGCCTCGGTGCGTTCGATTGGCGTACCTCTTTTAACTCGTTAATTTATAAATATTAAAATGCCCAGAACGATATTGCTTACGGGCATAGTCACGGAAGATGTCAGTGGAAGCCCATCTGCTAGGTGCAGGAAGCGAAAATTGACTCAGTTACATAAAAAGGAAATATAGAAATGACAACGCCGAGTTGGGATTTGTCCATCGTTTATAACGACCTTTCTGACCCACGAATTCAAGACGATATTGCTCTTGTAGAACAATGTATTGATCTTTTGAATAAACAATCAGCAGATTGTGGCAACGTAGAGATCATGCAAAATGCGATTTTGACCAATGAAGCCGCGAGTCGTTTAGCGGGTACAGTTGCAAATTTTGCGAGTTGTTATGCTTCTGTTGATGCAACAAACGCCGAAGCGAAATCGTTACTTGGTAAAATGACCCGCATCTTTTCGGAGCTTTCCCAAGCGTTCAGTCCCTTTGATTTGACACTAACGCATGCCGACGAAGAGTTTATCTTGCGCGTGTTAGACCATGAGAATCCTGATATCAGTGGGCAAGCTTTTTCTATCTTGAATTCTAGAAAGTTGGCGGATACTCGTCTTAGCAACGCAGAAGAACAGTTACTGGCTGCGATGAGTGTGGATGGCAAATCGGCTTGGGGTAACCTATACGATAACCTGACTGGCTCATTGAAAGTGAAGCTTGAGTACACAGATGGTAATAGTGAAGAGCTTGGGTTTTCTCAAGCGGCAAGCATTCTTTATGGTTCTGAATTCGAGCGTCAAGAAGCCGCGTGGCGAGGCGTACAAGATGCAATGCAAACGCACCAAGAATCATTCGCTGCGATTTTGAATGCGTTAGCAGGATGGCGCTTAACTGAAAACAAAAAGCGTTCTACGAAGCGTGAAGTTCACTTCCTAGAGCCGAGTTTGCATGGTAGCCGAATCCAAGCTGAAACTTTAAATGCGATGATGACCGTAGCCAAAGACAGTCGAGCTATTGGTCAGAAAGCGGGTTTATTGATGGCGCAAGTACATGGTCTGGATGAGATGAAACCTTGGAATCATCTGGCGGCTATGCCTGCTTTGAGCGGTGAAGCGAAGGTTTACGACTTTGATGAAGCGATTGATGTTATTTGTGAAGCATTTGAAACAGTAAACCCTGAGATGTCGGAGTTTGTCCGTTTGATGGTACAAAATGGTTGGATTGATGCCGCGCCAAATGCTAACAAGCGTCTTGGCGCATACTGCACCAAACTGCCAGCAACGCGAACACCACTTGTGTTTATGACTTGGAGTGGCAGTCGGTCAGACCTTATGACTCTGGCACATGAACTTGGCCATGCGTTCCATAACTGGGTTATTCGTGATTTGCCACTTTGCCAAACTTACTACCCAATGACGTTAGCAGAAACCGCCTCTATCTTTGCAGAAAACATCGTTCGTGATCATTTGATTTCGAAAGCGGAGAGCGTTGATGAAAAGCTCGAGATGTTGTGGGAAGAGTTGTCATCTGCGCTAGCTTTAATGATCAACATTCCGGTTCGCTACGAGTTTGAAAAATCGTTCTATGAACGCCGCCAGGATGGAGAGTTAACCGCAGATGAATTCTGTGAGTTGATGTCAGAAACTTGGAAAGAATGGTATGGCGACGTAATGAGCGAACCGGATCCGTACTTCTGGGCAAGCAAGCTGCACTTTTCTATTGATAGCGTGAGCTTTTATAACTACCCATACCTATTTGGTTTCTTGTTTAGCAAGGGTATCTATGCACAGCGAGAAAACAAAGGCGAAGCGTTTTACACCGATTACATCAATTTGCTGCGCGATACAGGCTGCATGATGGCGGAAGATGTCGTCGAAAAGCACCTGTCGATGGATTTAACCCAGCCAACGTTTTGGCAGCAGAGTGTTGAGCTAGTGCGTGAAAAAGTCGATGAGTTTGAGCGTTTGCTCGCACAGCGCGGCTAAGTTTTTCGCAGTGTTGATGCATAATCTGCTTTATAGCTACAAAAATTTGATCAAATCATAAAGATCTTAATCAGGGCTGTGGTAAAGTTCACAGCCCTAACACTTTGTAATTGTTTGAAAATTAAACGCCTCAATGCTTGATTTGAGTGCCTGGCGCGAAAAGGCATCGGATTTTCGAGGGAAATAGTGATTTCTACTCATAAGTGAGATCGCAGCAACAAAAATCCTTTGTACAATTTATTAACATATCCGCCGTGCTATTAAGGAGTAACGCATGACGAAGTCTCTCTTTCGCCAATCGTTTTTAACTGACACGTTAGATGTTCATATTGATGTTGCACCAGCGGAGCAGGTGCTTTCTAACGGTGTAAAACTTAAACTCTATCAGCGTGGTGTATTAGAAGTAATCCCTGCGAATTATACTCAGGATACGAAGAACATCATCATCTCTTGTGGGGTTCACGGAGATGAAACCGCACCGATGGAGCTGGTGGATTCCATTATTCAAGACATAGAATCTGGGTTCCAGACGGTCGATACCCGTTGTCTGTTCATTATCGCTCACCCAGAATCCACTCTGGCGCACACGCGATTCCTCGAAGAAAATCTCAACCGTCTGTTTGACGAAAAAGAACACAAACAGACAAAAGAGCTTGTTATCGCCGATACGCTTAAGCTGCTTGTTCGAGATTTTTATCAGGATACCGACCCGACAACACGCTGGCACCTTGATTTACACTGCGCGATTAGAGGCTCGAAGCACTATACGTTTGCAGTAAGTCCTAAGACTCGTCATCCTGTGCGCAGCAAGGCATTGATCGATTTCTTGGACAGTGCACACATTGAAGCAGTGCTCCTGTCAAACTCACCATCGAGCACGTTTAGCTGGTACAGTGCCGAGAATTTTGGTGCGCAGGCTCTCACAATGGAACTTGGCCGTGTGGCTCGTATCGGTGAAAATGACCTCGATAAACTGACCGCGTTTGATTTGTCTTTACGTAATTTGATTGCGGAAACGAAGCCAGAACACTTACCAAAACCATGCATTAAGTATCGCGTAAGTCGCACAATCGTTCGTTTGAACGAAGACTTTGACTTTATGTTCGACGACAATGTTGAAAACTTCACCTCATTTGTTCACGGCGAAGTGTTTGGTCATGATGGCGACAAACCATTAATGGCGAAGAATGAAAACGAAGCGATTGTCTTCCCGAACCGCCACGTCGCAATAGGTCAACGTGCAGCTCTGATGGTTTGTGAAGTGAAAACCCGTTTTGAAGAGGGTGAGTTGGTTTACGATTAATCCAACATTGCTTTGAGAAGTTAATTGCAATTTACCGAGGCTTAACTGTAAGGTTAAGCCTCGTTTGTTTTTATCGGCCGCTATGGATTTTCAACAACTTATCCTGAACAAGGAACGACGCTGGCAACGTAACCTGATGGTTATGTCGATCGTGCTCGCTGTACTCTCTGCCATTCACTTGATGGTCGGAGAAATTTTCCTTTCTCCTTTTCAATCCTTATCTGCATTTGAACAGAAGTTATTGGTGGACTTGCGTTTACCGAGGTTAGTGTCTGCGGCAATTATTGGTGCTGCGTTAGCGGTATCTGGCGCGACGTTACAAGTGTTGCTTGGGAACGTGTTGGCTGAACCTGGCGTGCTTGGTATCTCTGGTGGCGCAAGCTTAGCAATGGTCTTAATCATGTTCGCGTCACCTGTTCTTCCTACCCCGATTGTTTTTATGTTGGCAGCGATTGCAGGCTCGATGGTATTCACGTTTGTTTTGGTGGCGATAGCAAGGGCAATGCACCTGACGACGGCTCGATTGCTTTTGGTTGGGGTCGCATTGGGTATTTTATCGAGCGCGATTGTGACCTGGGCATTTTACTTTAGTGATGATCTCAGTTTACGCCAACTGATGTATTGGTTAATGGGCAGTATTGGCGGTGCAAGTTGGTATCAACATACCGTTACTTTGGTGATGTTACCGGTGCTTACCTGGTTATGTTGTAAAGGCAAGTCGCTTGATAAATTGATGCTGGGTGAGATTCATGCGACCCAATTGGGTGTCGATGTGCATCAAATGCGTTGGAAATTGATCCTCGCCATTTCTGTTTTGGTGGGTAGTTCAGTCGCTTTGGGTGGCATCATCAGTTTTGTTGGTTTGGTGGTGCCGCACTTGTTGCGTTTGGCTTTTGGTACGGAAAACCGTTATTTATTGCCACTTTCTGCAATATCTGGTGCTGCGTTGCTTGTATTTGCTGACATCGGCGCAAGACTGTTATTGGACTCCGCAGAGTTGCCTTTAGGTGTCATGACAACATCGATTGGCGCACCTATTTTCATCTGGATGCTGGTGAAGAGTCATGATGCACGTTAAACATATGTCGGTTGGTAGTCGATTATTGCCTCTTTCTTTTGAATGCAAAGCTAGCGAAATCGTACATATCGTTGGGCCTAATGGTTCCGGTAAGAGTACTTTATTGGCTGCGATTTCTGGTACGTTAAGTCACCGAGACGGTATGAGTGGTGAAGTGTACGTTGGCAACAAAAACTTGCTTACTTTACCGTTGTCAGAGCAAGCTCATGTTCGAGGTTATTTGTGTCAGCAATCGCGCCCAGCGTTTAATGTTGATGTGTTTCAGTATCTCGCTTTATCTCTGCCAAGTGGTGCTGAGATTGCGGATATCAAAGTGCGTGATGCCGTCAATATGGTGGTGGAGCTGGTACAACTGCAAGATAAGCTTCATCGCAGTATTCAAACATTATCCGGTGGTGAGTGGCAGCGTGTCCGATTAGCAGGTGTATGTTTGCAGGTGTGGCGTACCATTAATCCTTTTTCGCAGTTTTTAATTTTGGATGAGCCAGCAGCACCGTTAGATATTGCGCAAGAGGGTCTGCTCTATCAATTGATTAACGCTATGGCGGCGCAGGGAATTGGAGTATTAGTTGCTAATCACGATCTCAATCGCACATTAAAGCACGCAGATAAAGTATTGCTGCTTAACAACGGTGTGCTGCACTCATCAGGAAGTGCCGATACTGTGCTAACGGAAGAAGCTCTCGGGGAAGTGTTCAATACTCAAGTCAAAAAGGTCATCGTAGATGAGCAACCTTATTTAATCTTTGATTAATGTTTAGGGACAATAAAAAACGACCTACTTGAGGTCGTTTTTTTTTAATCGAGATAGCCAAACTCAACGCTTATTGAGTTAACGGTTTTAGATCTGCAGGGCGGTAGTAAACAGATTTGAGTACTTTGCCTTTACGAATGGTTTTACCTTCCGATACGAAATCTTCGGCGCATTTCGCGATGATGTATTCACCTTTCTGCACCGCCATCAACTTGATGCCTTGTTCTGCGTAGAATGCTTCTGTTTCTGAGTACTCTTGCTCGTTACGGCATACTTTGCTCATGTTGCTTGAATGTACTTCATCCCAGCAAGGAATAAACTCGATACCACGGTTTACCGCAACGTTTAATAGAAGATCAATTAAGTAGTTGATCGCCAGGTTGTCTTCTACTTTGCTGTGGCCAAGATGAACGAGACGGCCCATTAATACATACACGCTGTCTACGATGGCATCTGCTTGCTCAGTTTTACAATCTGCTTCTGCTAGCTCTGTTAGCTCTTCGATCGCCAAAGAGGTGTGTAGTGTGTCTGCTTGCGTATCAAGGCTTGCAGCGTCTGCGACTGGTAAGTCGAAGGTACTACGGAACTCGGTGATATCACGGTATAAGTGATCAAAAATCTCTTGGGTTAGCTTTGACAGTTGCATTCTAATTTCCATTGAATCGATTGAAGCGGCAATGATACCAAACCGCACTTTGAACCCCAAGGGCATTGCATCTAACTGGTGATAAATCTGCCTTTGGGGAATAGTGGTGCTTAACGAAATAGGTAAGGGAACAGCTTTTTACGTTCTTCCTCTGAAAGGGAGGAAACACGAGCGATGTTCGTATCGGGAATGGATTCAGGATCAGGATAGTGTTTTAGTACCTTTTCCATACTCTCTTCGCGAATCAAATGGAAGATCGGGTAAGGAGAACGATTGGTCAGGTTTTCGTCGTCTTCAGGCCTTGCGCCACCAAAACAGTAATCAGGATGGAAAGTCGCTACTTGGAAAATACCTTCCCAGTTTTGCTGCTTAATTAATCCTTCAACCCAATCTATGCAAAAGTTGTAGTCCCAGAAATCTTGTAGCATGTTGGGAACCACAACCAACGTGGTCTCAAGCTGTTCGGGCTCTGTGTTACTCAGCTCAATCAGCTGCAATAAAATATCTTCTAGAAGCGCTTCTTCTTGAGTCGCTTCACTAACAAAGATTTTGATTTGTTTATTACGTTGCGGCTTGGCAGCAAACGGACAAAGGTTGAGTCCGATTACCACATCGTTGAGCCATTGATCGACCTGTTGAGTGATCGCTTCGATATCTGTGTTTTGTGTTGAACGCGTTGACATACGACTTTCTGGTTTTTATTAAAGTAGCCCAAGCATAGCAGAGTTGGTTATCCAAGTAACCAGAGAGGTATTACGCAAATGAGCGTACCTTAGCTACTCTTTAAACTCGCAGCGTCAGGTGTTTGGTCAGTATGCTTTCTTTCGGCAATGTGTTTCAAATACGCAATTGCAGCAAACATCGCTAGGTAGACTGCGCTTCCCCCCATAAGAACACTCGACCAACCTCCATGCTGCCAACAATAAAGAAGTAAGAATCCTCCCAAACTACCGCCTATGTAGTAGTGTACTAAGTAGAGCGCTGTTGCGGTGGCTTTGGCGCGAGTGGCGTTCTGACCGACCCAACCGTAGGCGAGGGTATGAGTAAAGAAGGCACCAAAACTTATCAGCAACAACCCAAATAGCATTGCAGTCAAGCTTTCAGCCGCCGCAATCCACATCCCCGCCATGCTCACTATCGCGCCTAAGAACATACCGAGGATTGATGAATAACGTTTACTCCAGTGGCCTGCGCAACGAGAGGAGAAAGTCCCTCCCAAGTAACAAATAAAGATCAGTGAGGCCAACCCGACGGGCACATTGTGAGGTTCACTCACCAGACGGAAACCCATGACGGAGTAAAGGTTGACGAACAAAGCAAAGTTGAGTCCTCCTATCAGCATCGCGAACCACACGCGTTGGTTTTTAAAATGACCAATAAGCGCACGATTTTGATGGCGCAAGCTGCTTGATGACGGGGTGAAGTTGCGCTGTGTTGGCAATAAATAGTGAACGCCAATGACACCAAGAAGAGTGAACACCATCATAACTTCAATGGCGACATCAACACTGAAATTGTCCGCCAATAAGCCGCCGCTAATACGCCCTGCAATACCGCCTAATGAGTTAGCCGCAATGTACGTTCCAATTGCCATCGAGAAGGCGTGCTTGTCGAGCTCTTCTGCCATGTAAGCCACGGCGACCGCAGCAAAAGCTGCGAGCGCGACACCGATCAGTGCTCGACATACCACCAAAAACAGAAATGAGTCACCAAATAGCATCAAAGCGGAAAGGGTAGGAATCGAAAACAGACCAGCCATCATGACTGGCTTTCTTCCCACTGATTCTGACAACACAGCCATTGGAACGAGGCTAAAAGAGAGAGCGAGTGTTGAGGCCGCAAATAACCAGTTCACTTGCGTTTCTGAGATCGTGAAAATTTGAGCAAAAGTGGGCAGCATTGGCTGTAGTAGGTATAAATTTGAAAAAACCAAGAAGGAACCAAGCGCTAGCGAGAGCGTAATGCGTTTGTATTCCGGTGTGCCAAAACTGACCATGAATCCTGCCTAATGTGAGCAAATGGAGAGACTGTGATCAATCTATCAGTTCGTTATAAATTAAAAAAATATATTAAAAATATGGACACCATATATTTATGATCTAATGGAATCGAAACAACTTAAACATTTTCTGGCGGTCGCTGAACATGGAAATATTACCCATGCGGCGAAAGCCCTGCATATTGCCCAGCCCGCATTAAGCATTTCTATCAAAAAGTTTGAGCAGTCTTTGGGCGTTACCCTATTTCGCCGTGATGATAAAAAAATCAGCTTAACGAAAGAGGGCGAAACGCTACTTATACATGCCAAGCGGGTGATTCAACAGTTGCACGACGCGCAGCTCGCGATTGATGAGTTGAAAGGCTTAGCGAAAGGCGAAGTAAGGCTCGGGACGCCATCAATGATGGGCAGTTATTTCTTTCCACGAATTGTGATGGCGTTTAAAAGCCAGTTCCCGGAGTTAAAATTGACCTTGGTCGAAGCTGGGACTCAATCGATTCGTCGTATGCTGCTCAATGGTCAACTCGATATCGGTGTGATCAGTTGTGATAACGTGCCTGATGACCTAGAAACTGACCATTTGTTTACTAGCCAAATGGTCGCAGTTGTTTCACCTGAGCATGAGTTAGCCCAGCGACACGCTCTTACTTTTGATGAGTTCTTTGAACACGATTTGGTTATGTTTCAGCATGGCTATTTTCACCGCGAATTTTTGGATCAGGTGAGTGAGGAGCATGGGTTTACCATGAAGTCATCATTCGAGACCAACTTACTGCCTTTGATTTTGAGTATTGTAAAACAAGAGTTTGCGATTACCGCGTTACTGGAATTGGTGACTCAACATGAGTCGGGCGTTGTTGGCTTACCGTTTGAACCACCAGTGACGCTGGATCTGGCACTTGCTTGGCGCAAGCAGGGGTACTTATCAATAGCAGATCGAACGTTTATCGACTTTATCAAGCGCTACGTTTAAACGCAGCGCAGATTCATCGTCCGAGCACTAGTCGCCTTTGTACATCTTCTCGAAGTTCTTCGGGTTCCAGCCAATCATTACCCGATCACCAATTTTTAAAACTGGCACTGAACGAGCACCAAGCGCATCAAGTTCTTTGCGACCGCGTTGCATCTTAGCATTGCACAAACGATAGTTAATATTTTTCGAATCCAGATAACGTTGAGCATCTTTGCAGTGAGGGCATTTATCTTTGACGTAAAGAACGACACGTTTCATTGAATTTCTCTCCATTATCATTGGGAGGCGAAGTTTAACGGCCTTTCACCATAAATGAAAGGCGAAAGCTAAGGTGAAACTGTCCTTTATCTCAGGTATATTGAGCGCCTTTATTTTGTCATAACAGACGTTAACTCTATGCATCCGTCACTTCGATACATTCAAGGCTACCCACAAAACATCGTAGAGCAGGTGAGCTCATTGATAGCGAGTGGCAAGTTTGTTCCTTGGTTCGAAAAGCGTTATCCCGATAGGCACCAAATCAAAAGCGAAAGGGCGCTCTATGAGTACGCCATGGCAATCAAAAATCGCTACATGAAGAAAGCCGCGCCAATCAGTAAAGTTGTCTACGATAAGAAAATTCACGCGGTAAACAATGCGCTTGGTTTGCACAGTGTAATCAGTAGAAACCATGGTGGTAAGCTTAAGTCGAAAAACGAGATTCGCATTGCCAATGTATTTAAAGATGCGCCCGAGCCACTATTAAGAATGCTGGTGGTACATGAGTTGGCACATACTCGTGAGAAAAACCACGACAAGGCGTTCTATCAGTTATGTTGCTGCATGGAGCCTGAGTATCACCAACTCGAATTTGATGCTCGTTTGTTTATGATTTACCTCGATTTAAAAGCGAATTTGAATGAAGAACAATAATCACAACGCGAAGCAAGCAAAGCCAAAGGCTTCAAAGGCGGCTCAGAATACAGACGCGAATAAAGCCAAGCCGAAGCGTGTTAAAGACAAAGTTGCGCGCAAATCCTCGCAGCCTGCAGGAAAGAGCGAAGTCGAGTTCATAAAAATAGCGAAGAATGGTTTGCATGAGCGTAATGTTCATCGAGGTCGTTACGATTTTAAAAAACTCGTGGAAAGTGAACCACAGTTAAAGCCATTCGTTATCAAAAATCCGAAAGGGGAAGACTCCATAAACTTCTCTGATCCTAATGCTGTTAAAATGCTCAATAAAGCATTGCTTGCTGCGTATTATGGTATCGAGTTCTGGGACATTCCCGACACCTACCTTTGCCCACCGATTCCGGGCCGCGCTGATTACATTCACCGAGTGGCAGAACTACTTGATGGTGAAGTAAAAGGTCAGTACGCGCACCAAAAAGTGAAAGCGTTGGACATTGGCGTGGGAGCAAACTGTATTTATCCGATTGTTGGTGTAACAAAATACGGTTGGCACTATACGGGCAGCGATGTCGATCCAAAATCCATCCAATCGGCTCAAACGATCGTAGAGCACAATCGTGTTTTGACGGGAAAAATTGCACTGGTACAGCAATACAATGATGCCAATATTTATCGAGGTATCATTCAACCGAATGATCGTTATGATGTGACGACATGTAATCCGCCATTCCACCGTTCGGCGGAAGATGCCGCTATGGGCAGCCAGCGTAAAATCGATAATCTAAAAGCAAACCAGCGCAAGAAAGGGCTAAAACCTCAAACCGCACAAGTAAAGACAAGTAAACCTGCGTTGAATTTTGGCGGTCAAAACGCTGAATTGTGGTGTGAAGGCGGAGAAGCGGCGTTTATCCGAAAAATGGCGAATGAAAGCCAAGCTTTTGCCGCGCAGGTCTTGTGGTTTACAACACTTATATCCAAAAAAGACAACGTTCGCCCGATGCGTAAGCAGCTTGAAAAATTGGGTGTGAAAGCCGTTCGTGTGGTTGAAATGAGTCAAGGGCAGAAAGTGAGCCGCTTTGTAGCTTGGTCATACATGGATAAGCAACAGCGCAGAGCATGGATTGAACTCAAGTAACGTTGACCGTTTCACACTGAACAATAAAGTAGGAAGCCCGCTGATATCAGCGGGCTTCTATTTTGGGAGATCTAAAACTTAATGATGGGCTCACAATCTAGTGAACTGAGAGAGACAAAAGTATCTGTTTTGGCATAGTACAAGCCACAGGTTTCACCTCTTATCTGCAACGTATATTGGTCTGGAAGATCCGCATAGCTGCCATCCAACAGTTGATTGTTGTTCCCTTTTACTCGTCCTTTTTCAATCAACAAATGCGGTGAGGATTCAAATACGTTATTTGCGATTCTAGGTGCTGGTGTCCCTTGGATTTCTGCGATCGCGTTTTGAATCTCTATGACTGTTTCCGGAGAGTTCTTTTTACTCAATGCTTCAACGGGTTCTTGTGACATAGCTTGGCATCCTATCAAAGAAATCGAAGTGCCTAAGAAAAGCGCAACCCGAATCAGCATTCGTAAAAAGTTAGTTGATCTCAACATGAATTGCCTCTGTTCGTAGCGGAGAGCGAAGATCGCTTAACTCCGGAGATGAAATGTTACGCGGCATGGCGTTGAAACTTGAAGGGGATACTGGCGGACAGGTTCCAGTTTCCATGTAGTTTAGTGCCGCAGAAAGCATACCTTCAGATGGATCGCCTAATGGTTTTGTTAGGTCGTCATTGACCCAGCAACCTTCCACTCTATTGTCTAAGCCTAGCTCGGTATTGATTTGGCTCTTTGGAGTAGGAATAAAACCATCAGCGAAGTCGCCAAATTTTTTCTCGTTCGCCGACTTGAACTGAATAGTGTAGTACATAGTGCCGCAGTTTTGTTCTGGTGAGAACCCGTACGGTTTACCTGTGGTTGTTGAACCTATTTGGATAACCTCCACATCAATGCCGCGCAAAGCGTTGATTAGCAGTTCACTTGAGGAAGCCGTGCCTCCTGAAGTCAGCACATATACGCGCTTTTTGTTCAGTGTCGGAAGCACTTGATCCGAATATTTCTGTGCTGCCCAGTCTATTGCTAGATTCGTAAAGCGATAGATGTTATCCCCATCTTTAATGGTACGCATCACTTTGTCATTATGAATCAACTCACTGAAGACTCGGTTCTGACCAGCACCGCTTAGCATGTAGCCTACTTGCGAGGACTGAAGGACTAAGCCACCGCCGTTGTAACGTAAATCAACGACGATCTCGTCAACATTCTCTGCTGAGAGCGTACTGAACGCCTCAATAAGCGGGGCTTGAGCGCTTGGTTCAAAGGAGTTGTATTGCAGATAGCCGATCCGCATACCATTTTGTGTAATCACTTTGGCATTTTTAACTGGAGAGGTCATGACATCAGAGGCGGTAAGCGTCACGGTTTTCTCTAGACCGCCAACACTCTCAAATGTGAAGGTGTAATCTTGATTGATGTCAGGGTTAAAGAGCGTTTTATTAATAAAATCAATGTCGGACTGACTACCGGTGTTAACCACATCAATATTATTGATTTTCAGAAGCTTATCACCACGAGCAATGCCGCTTCTATCAGCTGGCGAGGCTTCTTCAGTGTAGGAAATACGAACGTCTCGAGGTTGTACGCCACGTAGGAATGCCCAGTTAAAACCAAATCCAGCAACTAAACCGGATTGCGATGATTTCATATCATCCTCATAAGGGACGGTAAAATGGAAGCGATCTTTTGGTTTACCCGTCGCGGTAGTAGCAGAGGTGACCAGCGTATTGAAGTAATCAGTAACAGTTTTGTAGTTTGCTGGATTATTATCAGGAACCTCGTCATACCATAGATACGTTTCGTTAGTAAAAGCTCTTAAAAAGAGTTTTTCGTGTAATGCAGAGCCCAATTTATCTGGATAGGCGGCATAGTTGTCATATGGGTCCAGTCCGACGCGGGGCGTTTCACATTGGTTGATAAACGTTTTCGACGGTTGGCTAAAATCATAAACTTTCCACGTTGGACCGTTTGCACTGCTAGTGGACGGAGTAGGTGATGAGCTATCACCGCCACCACCGCCACAGCCTTGTAATAATGCGAGAGTGACTGCCGTTGCTAAAGAATACTTAAATTTCACTTTTCTATGTCCTTATAAATAATAGAATTATAATTATGTGTTTTGCTTTTGTTTTTATTAGCTAGGTGAATGTATTAATTTAATTTGTTCGTCTGCAAATTTATAGTTAAATAGTGTGAGGTAAATAACGTAAAAAAGTTGTCTTTTATACTTAAGCTAAATTAGTCATTACTTAAGTTTTCTGTCTATTTCAAAAGAGCTAACAAGACAATTAATAAGTGTGAAATTAAGACAAGTTCTCAGTTGACTAAGCGACGCTTGCTAAATAAAAAATCAGAATTAGATTCAGGAAACGCTTTGAATCAATAGTTTGGTAGGGATATATGATGTTATCTCGGGGGTGTTTGATTTATTTATCTGATGCTTTAACTTAATTTAGTGAGTTGAGCGACGTGCTTTAATAAGCTTCCGTCAATGTTAGGTAAATCATCAGCGAAAAATATCTGAGCACCGGGAGTGCAGCGCATTAATATATTTGTTAGTTCACCTTCATTGTTGGAAGTGTTAACTGCGTTAAGTTTCGCTAATTTATTACAAAGCTCGTCCTCTATTTGCACTTTCTGCTCTTCGGTGAGCCTAATGCGACCTATACATACGCCTGGGTTGATATCATGAGAAAGCGAATCTTGTTGAAATCGCTCTTTGAATAAGGTGTCTAATGCCGTACCTTCTTCCATAATAAATCGACGACCAGAACGGTAAAACAAGCCGTCTCCGAAGTTTTCGACATATCCTAGAATTTCCGCGATACGCAAATAGAATCGTAAGCTTGTATCAGAAAGTCCGTAAGTTTGGGCTATCTCTTGCGGTTTAATATCACGAGAAGTCAGCATATAAATAAAATCAAGTAAATAAGGATGCTCAACGAAAAGGGCGCTCTCTTCATCTGTTAGCATTTGCTCGTTTTGGTGCTGAAGCTCGTTGGCTAAGGTTGCGAGTTCGATGAGATCGGTATTCAGGTAGTTCAGATAAATAAGTACTTTATCCAAACCTAAAGCTGGATTATGTAGGTGGCGTTTAATACTAGATAAAGGGATGCCACTTTTCTCTGACAAGGAATTGTAGCAAAGCCCTTCTTCTTTAATCTTTTGTCGTAGCGCTGCAAGTAAAAACTTTGGTCCAACATTCATCCTTGAATATCACCTTATTCGTTATTCCGTTTACTGGCTGATATTTTGCCTTTCAAGCAGCAAGTTTCGAATCGCTGTGCCTGCTTCTAGAATGTGCTTTTTCAGTAGGTACTTGGCGCCTTCGATATCGCGATTTTGGCACATTTCAAACAAGCTTAAGTGCTCTTCTTCTGCCTTTTTAATGCCTGTAGTAAACAATAGCTGCATGCGTATGTATCGGTCACACTTTGTGTTCAGGTTGTAAATGACGTCCATAGTTTCAGGCATGTTGGCTGGCGCATATAGGGCTTTGTGGAACTCGTAGTTGTAGTTGCTCCATTCTTCTACTTCGTCGCCACTGTTCACTACTGACTCGAAACGTTCGCGAACTTCGCGCGCGCGTTCAAGGTCAGCGTCTGTCATATTTTGAATCGCGCGCTCTAAAATGTGGCATTCCACGACAGCGCGCAGTTCAAATAGCTCATTGATTTTCTCTGGAGATAGCTCAGTGACCGTCGCACCTTTGTGAGGTTCAAAGCTAACGAGTCCTTGTGCTTCCAATTGAACTAACGCTTCACGCACAGGAATTCGGCTAACATTAAACTCTTTTGCTAACGCATCTTGACGTAAAGGTTGACCAGTTTTTAACTCGCCCTTCAAGATCTGAGTTCGAATTGCTTCCTCAACGAGCTGAGTACGCGTTTTAAAAACAGGTTTCTGTGACATTGAAGTCTCCCGTGAAATTAATATTGTATCCAATCCATTTTACTTTAGTAGTTTATTGTTTTTCTGGCACAAACCAACTAGGAAAGAAGGTTTTGAGAAGTAGAGTGAAATAAAAGGCATCAGTTGATGCCTTTTTGAGCCATTTGGTGATTTTATTGGGACACACTGCCATCTATGGCGCGTTGAATACCCAGTGGGTTCGACGCTTTTAATGAATCCGGCAATAAAGATTCTGGTAAAGCTTGATAAGCGACGGGACGCAACCAACGATGAATAGCCTCTGCCCCGACAGATGTTGAGGCAGAATTGGTTGAAGCCGGATAGGGTCCACCATGAACCATAGCGTAACCAACCTCGACGCCAGTTGGCCAACCGTTGAATACAAGGCGTCCGGCGATTTCTTCCAAACTTGGAAGCAGTTGCTTGGCTTGTTCTTCGTCTTCAGCGGTAGCGTGAAGGGTTGCGGTGAGCGAGCCAGTCAGTGAATCACTCAGTTTCAACATGTCATCGAAATCTTCACAGATTACGATCAACGATTGAGGACCGAATATTTCTTCTTCCCATTGCGGGTTTTTACGCCAGTTTTTACTGTCCGTCACGAACAGTGCTGGTGCGACATTGGTCACTTCTGCTTGTTCAGAACGAGTTACGTTAATGCCTGTTTCGGAAGCTCGCTTATCCACTTCGGATTCATACGTTTCTCGGATTCCTTGCGTTAGCAAAGTGGCCGTTGATTGTTGTCGAATTAACCCTTGAGCGATTTCGATAAAGGCTTGCGTTTCTGGGCTATTCAAGACAAATACAACGCCTGGTTTTGTACAAAATTGTCCACAGCCCAAAGTCATAGAAGCCACAAACTCTTCAGCCAATGAGGCGTTTGCTCGTATGGCTGAAGGGAGAATAAATGTTGGATTAATCGCCCCTAGTTCACCATAGAAGGGGATTGGCTCTGGTCTTTGCTGAGCTAGATTGAACAGCGCACGGCCACCACCGACGGAACCTGTAAACCCAACCCCTTTAATTTTTGGATGGGTAACGAGTGCTTGGCCAAGTGCGCGTTTGTTGCCTTGCAATAGCGTGAAGATGGCTTGCGGTAAGCACTCTTTCTCAAGTGCAGCCTCAATACACTCTGCAACAAGTTGACTGGTGCCAGGGTGGGCGGTATGGCCTTTTACAATCACAGGACAGCCAGCTGCCAGTGCCGAAGCCGTATCACCACCTGCCGTAGAAAATGCGAGCGGAAAATTAGACGCACCAAACACGGCGACAGGGCCAATTGCGATTTGCTGACGACGAATATCTGGTTTCGGCAGTGGTTGACGGTCTGGGTTTGGCGTATCGAAAATTGCTTGATGGTGATTACCCGAGCTCACAACCTCGGCAAATAGTCTTAATTGGCTCGCTGTACGTCCTATTTCACCGCTTAAACGTGCTTCGGGAAGGGCAGTTTCTAAATGAGCACGAGCAACGATTTCTTCACTCTTCACTTCCAATTCAGAGGCGATAGAGCAAAGTAAGCTCGCTCGCTTTGCATTGCTTAGTTGGCGAAACTCACGCGCAACGTTTTGGGCGGCTGAGGCGGCTTGATTAACTTCTTGCTCCCCATGCACCGGAAACTCTGTGGGTAGAGGCTCACCAGTAAAGGCGTTGACTGCGTAAAAAGTGGTTGGTTCTTGTGGGTTCATCATTCTTCCTTACTATCCTTATTACTTCACTTCAAATCCGTAAGCATATGGGTCTTCATCGTCTACCCATATTGTGTTGTGACCGTATACTTGTGCCCATCCTTCAATACTTGGCAAAATAGCGGCTTTGCCATTCACTTCGGTAATGCCTTCTATACGTCCTTGAAATAGGCTGCCGATGATACTTTCGTGAATAAAGTCTTCTCCTTGATTGAGTTTGCCTCTTGCATGCCATTGCGCCATGCGTGCACTAGTACCCGTACCACATGGCGAGCGATCCAACGCTTTGTCGCCGTAAAACACAGCATTTCGAGCGGTGGCGTTTTCTTGAGTGGGCTCTCCGGTCCATAGCACGTGAGAAACACCGCATACTGTTGGATCTTCTGGATGTACGCACTCAACCGCTCGAGATACCGCTTCGCGAACTTTTGGTGAAAGCATCAAAATTTCATCTGGAGAGTAGTGTTCAAGTCCGGCATAGTTTTCTTGAGGATCGACGATTACGTAATAGTTTCCGCCATAAGCAACATCGACAGTGAGCTCACCTAAGCCCTCTATGTCCACGGTTACGTCTTGGTGGGCAAGGTAAGCTGGTACGTTAAATATCCTCACTGACGTGACCTTGTCACCTTTTGTTTGGTAGTGCACTTCGATTTGTCCTGCTGGGACATCAAGTATCAAACGGCCTTCTTTTTTGGGAGTGATAAGGCGATTCTCGATAGCGGTAGTGACGGTTCCAATGGTGCCGTGGCCACACATTGGTAAGCAGCCACTGGTTTCAATAAACAGAATTGAAGCGTCTGCGTTATCGCTGCAAGGAGGCAAGACAACTGACCCCGACATCATTGAGTGTCCGCGAGGCTCAAACATGAGTGCCTGACGAATCCAATCATAATGCTCAAGAAAGTATTGGCGCTTTTCGCTCATGGTATTGCCTTCGAGTGGAGGCACACCGCCTGCGACCAGCCTAACTGGGTTGCCGCAGGTGTGGGCATCAATACAGAAAAAAGTTCCTTGTCTCATTTTTCGCTCCTTGCTGAAAAAATGGTTGAATTAAACAATAGTGATGTTAACGTAATGTAAAATATATTGTATACAATCTACGTTTTCAAGTGTGACTCGGAGCATATTTATGTTGGTCAAGGATGAAACAAAAAAGGAAAGGATCGCCGTGATAGGTGCGGGGATTATTGGCTTATCAATTGGATTGAAGTTGCAGCAGCAAGGTTATCAAGTCACAATTTTTGATCCCAATGGCGTGGGGAATGGATGCTCTAAGGGAAATGCAGGTCATATCGCGACTGAGCAAATCTTCCCTCTTGCAACGCCAGCGCTGCTTCCACAATTACCTAAAATGCTGCTAGATCCCAAAAGTCCGGTTTCGATCCGTTGGCAAGATATTCCAAGCACTATCGGGTGGATGATTCGTTTTCTATTACAAACAAAGCCATCAGCCGCGGAGCAGGCAAAAAACGCGATTAAAACTCTTAACGAGCGGTCAGTGGCAAGTTGGCGTGGCGTGCTTGATTCAATCGGAAAAGCGCATCTAATAAAAATGAATGGTTCATTGCTCACTTTTGAAAACGAGAAACTGTTTAAAGACTACCAAAGTACGCTTAACTCACTGGCCAAAAACGGTGTGGCGTATCAAGTTTGGACGCAAGAGGCGATTCGAAAGCGGATACCTGATCTCAGCCATAAGGTTCGTGTCGGCGTCTTTTTTCCCGATACAGGACATACGCTAGACCCTTATCAGATCTGTGTTGAGCTAAGTGAAGCTTTTGAAGCTCTTGGCGGTAAGATTTTACAAAAAGGTGTATCTGCGTTGGAGAAAAATGGTGATGTGTTGGTTGAGTCTCAAACACATTCATTTGACCGAATCATTGTTGCCGCTGGTGTACATTCTAAGCCTTTGATATGGCAGCTAACCGGAGTCAAAGTGCCTATGCAAGCCGAGCGTGGTTATCACCTAATGGTGGATGACAAGCGTGATGTACTGCCATTTCCTATTAGCTCTGCCGATAGAAAATTCATCATGACTCCGATGTCTGGCGGGCTACGCTTGGCAGGCACTGTTGAGTATGCCGATGTAGAATCACCACCCAATATGAAACGTTCAGAAATGCTTTTTCAGTTAGGTGATGAGATGTTTGAATCGGAGTTAAATCCACTCAAGCAAGGAGAAAAGTGGATGGGTAATCGGCCTTCAACAGTCGACTCGTTACCGGTTATTGATAGCATTTGGGATGGAAATGTATTACTGGCATTTGGCCACCAACACCTTGGATTAACTCAAGCGGCGATTACGGCAGATCTCCTTTTAGAGCTTATCGAAGGAAAGCCGACATCGATTGATCTATCACCTTTTTCATTACAACGATTCGCCTGAAAAATTTAATATTAAATATTGTATAAAATATATTAAATGCTAATGTTAACTTAATTTTAACAAAAATGGTGTCCAACAGCCGTACTCGGATGCCTCCAGAAAAACAACCAAAAGGAGTAAAACATGTCACGAATGACCAAAGCACCATTGGCGCTGTTGATTTCAGGAATGCTGTTGGGGGCCTCTGCTTATGCTGAAGACAAATTGACGGTCGTATCTTGGGGTGGTGCATTCACCAAGAGCCAAGTGGAGGCATATCATAAGCCTTTCATTAAAAAAACAGGTGTTGAGATCGTATCCGAGGATTTCAGCGGCGGATTAGCTGAAATTAAAGCACAGGTGGAAGCGAACAACGTGCGCTGGGATTTGGTTTCTCTCGACAAGCCAGACATTGTTCGTGGTTGCGCCGAAGGGTTACTAGAACCAGTGAACCCAAGTATTTTGCCTCCGGGCGCAGATGGAACACCAGCACAAGAGGATTTTATTGATGGTGCGATTCACGAGTGCGCAATCAATACCATCGTAGTGTCCACTGTATTAGCGGTGAACGAAGACGCGTTTAAAGGTAAGGCTTTGCCAAGCAAGTTGACCGATCTTTTTGACCTAAAAACTTTTCCAGGTCGACGTGCATTGCAAAAACAACCTCAGGGCAATCTTGAGTGGGCACTATTGGCTGATGGTGTAAAGCCAGAAGAGGTCTACAGCCTGCTCGAAACCGAAGCGGGGCGTGAGCGTGCTTTTGCTAAGTTGGATACGATCAAATCAGAAGTACTGTGGTGGACAACAGGTGCCCAGCCACCTCAAATGCTTGCAGACAAAGAAGTGGTGATCGCCTCGGCGTTTAACGGCCGAATCCACAATGCCCGTAAGGATGAAGGTCAACCATTTCGGATTATATGGGACCGTCAAATGGGTTACATGAATGGATGGGCGATACCTAAAGGGAGTGAGAACACAAAGCTTGCATTGGACTTCATTGCTTTTTCTTCAGGAACAAAACCATTAGCTGATCAAGCTAAGTACGTTGCCTATGGGCCTACGCGTAAGTCGTCTTCGGCGGAGGTGAACCCAGACATTTTAGCGAACCTTCCTACCGCACCTCAAAACTTCCAAACCGCCTTCCTGATTAACGATGAATGGTGGTCAGACTACGCGGATGAACTCAATGAAGAGTTCAATACCTGGCTGCTTAACTAGGCGTTAATTTGTGTATGGGGTCGAGTTTTCATCCATAAGCGAGGTTCCGTACTTTCCTCAACTGTATTTATGTTTTCGGAGAAATGATGAAAGTCATCGAAGCACAGCAAGTCGCGCAATGTTTAACAATGAAGTCTCTTATTGAAACGATGCGTGAAATGTACTCGCGGCCAGCAACAATACCTCAACGCCGAGTCATGCCCTTAGAAGAGGGAGAATACGAGGCGTTTGCGCTACTTCCAGCTTGGAACCAGGAGTTGATTGCGGTGAAAGCCTTTACG
The DNA here is from genome assembly GCF_033339295.1 of Vibrio sp. 704. NCBI lineage: Bacteria > Pseudomonadati > Pseudomonadota > Gammaproteobacteria > Vibrionales > Vibrionaceae > Vibrio > Vibrio sp. 704. The sequence continues at coordinate 391,624 of NZ_JAWOUH010000003.1, forward strand.
TATTTCCCGCATAACCCTGAGCAAGGCAAAGATACGCTTGCATCTAAGCTGCTTGTTTTTAGACGAAACGATGGTGAGCCGCTCGCACTCGTGGACGGTAAAGTTTTAACGTTTTGGCGCACCGCCGCAGCTTCTGCGTTGGCAGCGGACTATTTGGCGCGTCCCGATGCTGATCGTCTGTTGATCTGCGGAACGGGCAATCTTGCGCCTTATTTTGCGTGGGCATACGCTGCGGTTCGCCCACTTAAGCAGGTTTATATTTGGGGGCGTAACTCAGATAAAGCCGAGGCGACGGTAGATGCCATTGTGTCATCTTCAGAGTATCAGTCGCTTCCTGATGAGCGTCGGTTTCGCGTTTCAGTCGTAGAAAAAGTGGACCACGTTATCAAACACGTTGACATCATCAGCTGTATTACTGCATCAGCAGAGCCTTTGTTTAATGGCGCAGACGTGCAGCCGGGCACCCATATTGATTTGGTCGGTAATCATGACTTGGACAAGCGTGAATGTGACTCCGAAGCAGTGCAACGAGCACAGGTGTATGTTGATAGCCGTATTAATGTATTAGCCGAAGCGGGCGATCTTCTCATTCCAATTCAAGAGGGCGTATTCACGTCAGACGATATCAAAGGGGAATTACCGCAGCTTTGCGCCCAACAAATCTCAGGACGTCAAAACGATGAGGTCATTACTTTATACAAATCAGTTGGCAGTGCTTTGGCTGATTTGGCCGCTGTAAAGGCGGTGTTGTTAGAAAATGGCATAGATAGCCATGTCTGAGCATTTTCGCTCGTTCATTTAAATTGCATACAATATACATATAAGGAAAGTAGTTCATGAAAATTGATTGGAAAGGTGTTTATCCGGCGGTCAGTACGCAATTTCGTCAAGATCAGTCAATTGACTTAGACGCAACGCAAACCGTTATAGACAACCAGATTAAAGATGGTGTGAATGGCATTATCTGCTTGGGTACTGTCGGTGAGAACTGCGCGTTGTACCCGGAGGAGAAACGCCAGGTTTTGCAAGCGGCAAAAGAAGTCGTAAATGGCCGTGTGCCTTTGATTGCTGGTACAGCAGAGTCTATTACCACAGCAGCTGTTGATTACATGCAGGATGCGTACAAAATTGGTATCGATGGTTGTATGGTGATGCCTGCCATGGTTTACCGCACGTCTGAGAGCGAAACGTTCGAATATTACCGCACGCTAGCAGAAGCAACGCCAGAAATGCCAATCATGATTTACAACAACCCGGTTGCTTATGGTGTCGATGTAAACCTCGATATCATGGCGAAACTGGCTGAGTTTGAAAGTATTGTAGCTATCAAAGAGTCGACCACTGATACTCGTCGTATCACCGAGCTTTACAATAAATTTGATGACCGCTTTACCGTGTTCAGTGGTGTTGATGACATCGCTCTTGAATCATTGATGCTAGGTGCGACCGGCTGGATTTCTGGTTTAACCAACGCATTCCCAGAAGAGTCCGTTGCGATTTATAAACTGGCAAGCCAAGGTCGTTATGCTGAAGCGTTAGAGATCTACCGTTGGTTCTTACCCCTACTGCGTTTAGACACCATTCCTACGCTGGTTCAGTGCATAAAATTGGCCGAGCAAGTCTGCGGACGTGGCTCTGAACAAGTTCGTGCGCCACGCCAACTCTTACAAGGTGAAGAGCGTCAACAAGTCATTCAAATGGTTGAACATGCGTTAGAAACCCGCTTAGACCTATCCAAATACAATCTGTAATTGTGCTGTTTAGTAGAGCGTTAACTGACGCTCTACTCATTCGTAATATTCAAAAAATGAGAAGAGGGAAGTCATGAGCACGGAAAACAAGGACTATGTCAGCTTTCAACACGTTAAGAAAACCTACGATGGCACGAATTTGGTGGTGAAAGACTTCAACTTAGATATTACTCCTGGAGAGTTCGTTACTATGTTGGGGCCGTCAGGATCGGGCAAGACCACTTGCTTGATGATGCTAGCAGGCTTTGAAACTGCGACCGGTGGAGACATTTATATCGATGGCGTTCCTGTCAATCATCTCGCGCCGCACAAGCGCGATATTGGTATGGTGTTTCAAAACTATGCGTTGTTTCCACATATGACCATTGCTGAGAATCTTGCGTTTCCTTTAAAGGTGCGAAAACTCGACAGTGACACGATTCAAAGCAAAGTTCAGAGTGTATTAGAAATGGTCGAGCTTGAGCATGTTGCGACTCGATACCCGAAGCAGTTATCAGGTGGTCAACAACAGCGTGTTGCGTTAGCGCGAGCATTAGTGTTTGAGCCTAAACTCGTGTTGATGGATGAACCACTAGGCGCGTTAGATAAGCAGCTGCGTGAGCAAATGCAGATGGAAATTAAACATTTGCATGAAAAGCTTGGCATTACCATTTTGTATGTGACGCACGATCAAGACGAAGCTCTCACTATGTCCGACCGTATTGCGGTTTTTAATCACGGCGAAGTGCAACAACTCGCGACACCAACCGAGCTTTATGAATCTCCGAGTAATACGTTTGTTGCGCAGTTTATCGGAGAAAACAACCAACTCTCAGGTTTAGTCAAAGAGTGGAACGGAAAGTATTGCCAAGTGCTCGTTGGGAAAGAGTTATTTACTGCGAAACCTGTCAGAGTCTCTGAGCAAGGGCAGAGAACAACACTTTCCATTCGACCAGAAAAGATTGTTATTCAACCAGAGAAAGCGTCTTGTGAGAACCAAGTCTCGGGCGTCCTACGAGAATTGATTTATCACGGTGATCATTATCGTCTGGTCGTCGAAGTAGAGAGCGTTGGTCACTTCATCGTTAAAGTACCTAACGATAATCGTAAACACTTGCAGTTAACGCCTGGCTCAATTTGTCGTATTGGTTGGCAAAGTGACGATTGCCATGCTCTTGATGGGACACAAACTCAAAGTAGCGAGGTAGCAGCATGAGTCGAGAGCTAACCGCATTAGATTCTGTATTGGAAATCGAACGCCAAGTTCATGAGCAAGAAACCAATCTGAAAGCGCAGCTGCAAAAGGCAGAGCGCCGAAAAAAGCTTCGCTCCATTATGCTCACAACGCCATTGGTGTGTTTTATTCTGCTTACGTTTGCTTTTCCTATCCTCGACATGCTTTTTCGAAGCGTGGATAACCGAGAAATATCCCAGTCACTCCCACAAACTATTCAAGCTTTAGAAAGTTGGGATTATCAAGGTCAGCCTCATCAAGAAGTCATTGAGGCATTCTCTGTTGAGGTACTTGCGCTTTATCAAAGCAAAGAGCTACCGAAAATAGCCAACCGGATGAATATTGAAGAGTCTGGTATGCGCAGTTTACTCATGAAAACCGGCAGAAAGTTGTCTCGGTTGACGTCGCTGCCGATCTCGGTGACACAGCTAGCTAAGCTGGATAAGCGTTGGGCTAATCCTAAATATTGGGCGGCGTTTAAGAATCTTAGTGGCGCATTAACATTCAGTCATTATCTTGCAGCGCTAGACTTGCAAGTGAATGAGTTTGGAGACATTGAGCCCCAACCAGAAAAACGCCAAATATACGTCGACCTTTTCTTTAAAACTTTTTGGATGTCTATCTCAATCACCTTAATTTGTTTGGTGATGGCGTACCCCGTTGCTTACCTGCTTGCCAATTTACCTGATAAGCGCGCGAACTTACTTTTAATTATTGTGCTGCTGCCATTTTGGACATCATTATTAGTCAGAACCACGTCTTGGATTGTTCTGCTGCAAAACCAAGGGGTCATTAATGATCTCCTTATTTGGTCGGGTTTTACTTCTGAGCGAATTCAGATGATTCACAATACCTTCGGAACGGTGGTGTCTATGGTTCACATTCTGTTGCCGTTTATGATCCTGCCTCTGTATAGTGTAATGAAAGGAATTAGCCCAACTTATTTCCGTGCCGCTCGTTCTCTAGGCGCGACGCCTTTCATTGCGTTCATGAAAATTTATATGCCGCTTACGTTACCTGGGATAGGTGCGGGGGCCTTGCTCACTTTCATTCTTTCTATTGGTTTCTACATTACGCCCGCTTTGGTTGGTGGAAGAAGCGGACAGATGATCTCCAATATGATTGCCTATCATATGCAGACATCACTGAACTGGGGGATGGCTGGCGCATTGGGTGGACTGCTTTTGTTCGTTGTACTGGTTCTGTTTTATATGTTCAACCGTGTGGTTGGCATTAACAACCTTAAGGTAGGGGGATAACCATGGCATTACCAAACTATGCATCAAAAGTAGAGCGAGTTGCTTACGCAGGTTACTTAGCTTTTTGTGGGGTGGTGCTGTTCTTTTTAATCGCTCCAATTCTGACCATCATCCCGTTATCGTTTAATGCAACGCCTTACTTTACTTTTACCGAGGGGATGTTAAACCTTGACTCGGCAGCGTATTCTACTCGCTGGTATCAAGAAATGTTTACTAGTGATCAGTGGCTGTTGGCGCTGAAAAACAGCACGTTTATTGCTTTTATGGCGACACTCGTTGCAACAGGGCTAGGAACTCTGGCGGCGTTGGGTTTAGCAAGTAGTAACTTGCCTTTTCGCAATACGATTATGGCGCTGTTGATCTCACCCATGATCGTACCAGTCATTATCTCTGCTGCTGCGATGTACTTTTTCTACACGCGCCTTGGCTTATCACAAACTTATTTAGGCATCATTTTGGCACACGCTGCGTTAGGTACGCCTTTTGTCGTCATTACCGTTACTGCGACGTTAAGCGGCTTTGACCATAGCTTGGTAAAAGCGGCGGCTAGCTTAGGCGCAAACCCTGTTTATACTTTCAGACACATTACCTTTCCGCTGATTCGTCCGGGGATGATATCTGGCGGCTTGTTTGCTTTTGGCACCTCGTTCGACGAGGTTGTGGTGGCGTTATTCCTGACTGGGGCAGAACAAAAAACCGTTCCGAGGCAGATGTGGTCAGGAATTCGAGAGCAAATTAGTCCGACCATATTGGCGGTCGCTACGTTGTTGATTTTTATGTCGGTGTGTTTGCTCGTGACATTAGAAGTTTTGCGTAGACGTAATGTACGCATTCGAGGCATTCAAGAGTAACCAAACTTTTTCTTTGTTGCTCACTTTGCACTTTTGTTTAGGGGCACCTCAATTTTTGACCAAATGCGCCTCATTGTAGGCGCTTGTCTTTTTTGTGTATCTTCAGCGATGACTGACATATCACTCTGGTAGCTTAATGCCAGCCTGCTCGAAACGTGCCAAAGGCGACTTGTTTGATCGCTGATACCAACTAGCTGGCATGTTTGGTTTAAGTCGGGCTTTTTCTTCCTTGCTAATCACAACATAGTGCAAAAACGTATTAAGTGTGGTTACCATCACGTCAAATGTCATTTCCCCATCTTTGCTGATGGCTTTCAATAATCCAACGACGGTTTCCTCAGAGACTAACGGTTCAACCACCGCCTTTTTTCGCTCTTTTATTGATGTTGAAGCGGGCAGTGTTGCACGTGCCGTCTCCCAGCAAACTTTGTTGGTTTTACTGACAAGGTTGTGCTTGTAGCAGTAGTAACTGAATAAAAAGCGTGGCAGGTTTTGCCAGCGTTCGGCTTGCACTTCTAACCAAAGGTGTTGTAGCTCAATATCAGCGTCGGTCATAGGAGTTGTTTAGCAAAAAGAAAAGAAACCATTTTATAGCTTTTGTGAGGAGCAATAAAAGATATTTGAATGGAAAGATAAACAACTAGTTGATCAATATTATTAAAGCAAATCGATTTCTGGCAAGCCCGTGCAACGGCAACTCGAGTACCAAAAACTGATACCGCCACATCTAGTTGTTAACAAAATGTTTCTTCTTGTCTTGCGAGTAGATTATATGGAGTTGCTCTTGCAGTAATAAGGGCAGTGGCGATGCAAAAGACGTAATGCATCTAAGGAAAACTCAATATAGAAGAAATTAGATGGAACTGAAGACTTTGAGTGTCGCGATTGCGACAACATTAACCAGCACTGGCGTATTTGCGTTAAGCGAGCCAGTTTCTCAAGTTACAGAGCAACATGCACATTCGGCTCATACACACGGTGTTGAATCCAATCGAGTTGAATACCAACCAACCGCAACTCTCCCTATTCAGCCCTCCAAGGCAACTCGAGTACAGTCACTTGAAAGCCTTGATGAGTCGAGCACTGCTTGTGATTTGGAAGCATTGGTTACCGAAAGCAGTAACCAATTGATCGGCGAAATTTTAAGTCAGGGCACGACGTGTGTGAACCAGCTATTCTCTGCTGAAAGTCGGATTCAAGAGTCGGTATTTAGCTCCGATCATATGTACAACATTGCGAAGCGTACTACGACATTGGCGAAGGGGTATACAGGTGGCGGGAGCGATGAACTAGAAACGTTGTTCTTATACTTACGCGCAGGTTATTACGCCGAGTTTTACAATGACAACATCTCATTTATTGAATGGGTCACTCCAGCGGTGAAAGAATCCGTGGATGCGTTTGTTAACAACGCAAATTTCTACGAGAACAGCGACCGTCACGGCAAAGTGCTTAGTGAAGTCATCATCACTATGGATAGTGCGGGCTTGCAGCACGCGTACTTACCGCAAGTGACCCAGTGGCTTACACGTTGGAATGATCAATACGCCCAGCACTGGTATATGCGCAATGCGGTTAATGGTGTTTTCACTATTTTGTTTGGTGGGCAGTGGAACGAGCAATTTGTGCAAGTAATTGGTAACCAAACAGACCTTGCCAAAGCTTTAGGCGATTTTGCTCTGAGGGCGTCATCAATCGGTGCTGAAGATGAGTTTATGGCCGCGAATGCGGGGCGAGAGCTCGGGCGTCTGACCAAGTATACGGGTAACGCGAGTTCTGTTGTGAAGAGTCAGCTGAGTCGAATCTTTGAACAGTATGAAATGTATGGTCGGGGTGACGCGGTTTGGCTTGCGGCGGCGGACACCGCCTCATATTACGCAGATTGTAGTGAGTTCGGAATTTGTAATTTCGAAACTGAGCTAAAAGGCTTGGTGCTATCGCAAACTTATACCTGTAGTCCGACAATTCGAATATTGTCCCAGAATATGACGCAAGAGCAACACGCGGCCGCATGTTCTAAAATGGGTTACGAAGAGGGTTACTTTCATCAGTCTTTAGAAACGGGTGAACAGCCAGTAAAAGATGACCACAACACTCAGCTCCAAGTCAATATCTTCGATTCAAGCACTGATTATGGTAAGTACGCAGGGCCAATTTTCGATATTAGTACTGACAATGGCGGTATGTACTTGGAGGGCGACCCTTCCCAGCCGGGGAATATTCCCAACTTTATTGCTTATGAAGCCTCTTATGCGAACGCGGATCACTTTGTCTGGAACCTAGAGCACGAATACGTGCATTACTTAGATGGTCGATTTGATCTCTATGGAGGGTTTAGTCATCCAACTGAAAAAATAGTGTGGTGGAGTGAAGGCATTGCAGAGTATGTCGCTCAAGAAAATGACAACCAAGCAGCACTTGAGACGATTTTAGACGGCTCGACATATACCTTAAGTGAGATTTTCGAGACTACTTATGATGGGTTTGATGTCGATCGAATTTATCGTTGGGGGTACTTAGCTGTACGTTTTATGTTTGAAAATCATAAAGATGACGTAAGCCAAATGCTGGTGGAAACACGCCAAGGGAATTGGAGCAATTACAAGGCAACGATCACCCAATGGGCGAATTTATATCAAAGTGAGTTTGAGCAGTGGCAGCAAGCCCTTGTCTCAAATGGTGCACCTAATGCAGTCATAACCGCAAACAACAAGGGGAAAGTCGGTGAAAGCATTACATTTAGCAGTGAAAACAGTACAGACCCAAACGGGAAGATCGTCAGCGTCTTATGGGACTTCGGTGATGGCTCGACAAGTACACAAACCAAGCCGACGCACCAATATGGGAGTGAAGGGGAGTATTCGGTCAGTCTAAGTGTGACAGACAGTGAAGGCTTGACGGCAACCGCCACTCATAGTGTTGTTATCTCAACGTTGAGCGGTAATGACACATTGCCACAAGACTGTGCGGTGCAAAGTAAAGTAAGCGGTGGACGCCTAACAGCAGGAGAGCCTGTTTGCTTGGCAAATCAACAAACCATTTGGCTGAGTGTGCCAGCGGTGAATGAGAGCTCAAATCTGGCGATAACGACGGGGAACGGTACGGGCAACCTAAAGCTTGAATACAGTAACTCCGGTTGGCCGGATGATACTAATCGTCACGGGTGGTCAGATAATATTGGTAATGGAGAGTGTATTACGTTGTCAAATCAGAGTAACTACTGGGGCTACGTTAAAGTCTCTGGTGACTTTGAGAATGCCGCCATCGTCGTTGATTTTGATGCTCAGAAGTGTCGTCAGTAGGGCATTTTAACTGCATCATTTTAATTTAATTGAGCGCCTCGCTAACATTGCGGGGCGTTTTTGTTTTTTACGCCGTTATCTCTATAAAAAAACCAGCCCGAAGGCTGGCAAACAAGGAGTTTGAGATGAAAATGAAAACGTTATAAAACTTGCTGATATCCTATTTCTCAATAAGTTGGGTTGTGCGTTGAAGCCAGTTTTTATCTTGCGCATCAAGAAAAGGGCTAAGCGCTTGATAGACTCGTGAATGGTAATGATTGAGCCAGTCTAGCTCTGCTTGATCTAGCATTGATAAGTCAAGGGCGTTGGTCGCAATTGGAGCAAGAGTGATGGTCTCAAAACCGTAAAACGTGCCGAACTCATTTTGTTCTACCTCTACAACTTTAAGAATGTTCTCTATTCTTACCCCGTACTCACCTTCGCGATAAACGCCTGGCTCATTAGTAATGACCATACCCGGTTTTAGTTCAACCTCGTGGTGGCTTTGCGAGAAATTTTGTGGGCCTTCGTGAACATTCAAGCAAATGCCCACGCCGTGTCCAGTGCCGCACTTGTAATCAATACCATGTTGCCATAAGACGCCACGCGCCATGATATCAAGATTGGCACCCGTAGAGCCTTTCATGAATCGAGTCTGAGTCAGTCGGATGACCGCTTTGAGCACCAAGGTATAATCTTTGCGCTGCTTAATGGTCGGTGACCCGAAGTGGAAAGTACGGGTGATGTCTGTTGTCCCGCCAAGGTATTGGCCACCAGAATCGACGAGAAAGAAGTTGCTTTCATTGACTGCCGCATTGCTTTCTTCATCGGCGGCATAATGCATTTTTGCCCCGTGAGCTGCGAAGCCTGCGATAGTGCGGAAACTGTCACTCACATAATGTCGGGTTTGACGGCGATAGTGATTCAGTTGTGCCTCAGCAGACAATTCTGTAACGAGTCCGCTTGGAACTTGCTCTTCGAGCCAGTTCATAAACCTTACGATTGCCACACCATCATCTGTTAATGCCTGTTCTAGGCTAGTTAGCTCGGTCGCATTTTTTATGGCCTTCATTGCCGTTACAGGGCAAGCCATTGGCTTTAGATTCACATTCCCTTCAATCGAACTCACCAATAAGCTGTCTGTGTGGGTCGGGTTAAAAGCGAGCGATAATCCCTCACATTGCTGATTCAAATACTGACTTACGTAGTTGTAATGGCGAATGTGTACACTCTGCTCGGTCAGCGCTCTTTCAACGTCTTGAGGCAGTTTGGCTTTATCAATAAACAGTGTCGCAAGTGATTGCTCTACGACTAGATAGGCTTCAGAAACTGGGCAGTAATTCGTATCACCACCTCGAATATTCATTGTCCACATGACATCATCTAGCGTTGACACTAATAAGCTATCTACTTGGTTCTCGGTTAACCAAGAACGGATTCTCGCTAACTTATTTTCTGTGTCAACGCCAGCAAAAGCGGTGGGGTGCTCGAATACGGGTGCACTTGGGCGAGGTGGTCTTTCAAGCCAAATCGGTGTGAGTAAATCCAGGTCGAGAATGATCTTAATGTTTTTCGCTTCAAAGGCTTGTTTGAGGCCTTGATAAAAAGCGTAACTGATGGCGCGCCCGTCAACCGCGATAATACTGTTTTCTGGTAGCGTGGTAGCCAGCCATTTGGCAACTGTCGGCGTTTCTGGTTGTTTGGCTTTAAACAGTTCAAGTCCTGTGCCGTGTAACTGTTCTTCAGCTTGAATATAGTAACGACCATCAGTCCACAGGCCACCACCTTGTTGGGTAATGACGACATCGCCTGCTGAGCCGGTAAAACCTGAAATCCAGCTTCGCGCTAACCAATGATCCGCTGAGTATTCACTGTTATGTGGGTCATTGTTGGTCACGATATATGCAGACACGTTGTGAAAGGACATTGCCTCACGCAATAACGTAAGGCGTTGGTTTACTGAGTTAGTATTGTTCATTAAATGGTTCCTAAAGTCATATTTGAGCAATAGATATGATGCTGCTCCGAGCCTGTTTTTATTGGGTTCTGTTGCCCGCATACTTCTGTTGCTTCTGGGCATCGAGTACGAAAAACGCAACCGCTAGGTGGGTTAAGTGGAGAAGGAAGGTCGCCGGGCAATAGTTGTATTTCACGGTCACGTGCTAATTGCGGATTAGCTATCGGGACAGCAGATAACAGTGCTTTGGTGTAGGGGTGTTGTGCATCATCAAATACTTGATCGTAACGTCCTACTTCCATAGGTTTACCAAGATACATCACCATAACGCGGTCGCTGATATGGCGCACCACGCTTAAGTCATGCGCAATCATCACCAGTGTTAACCCCATTTCTTGTTTAAGATCATCTAGAAGATTGATGACCTGAGCTTGTATGGAGACATCTAGTGCACTAACGGGTTCATCACACACGACCAAATCTGGATTGAGAATTAACGCTCTAGCAATGCCCACACGCTGGCATTGACCTCCGGAAAATTCATGTGGATAGCGGTTTCGCTGGCTCGCCAAGAGACCCACTTTATCCATCATAGCGATGACACGCTTTTCTACCTCAGCCCGTTTAAGTTGCGGCTCATGGGTGAGCAGTGGTTCGGCGATGCATTCTGAGATGGTTAACCTCGGATTCAAACAAGCGGATGGGTCTTGAAACACCATCTGAAATTCTCTGCGTCGAGAGGAAAGCTCTTTTTTACTAAACCCGAGCATGTCTTGACCTTTCCAAGTCAACTCGCCATGTGTAGGTTCAATTAAGCGAAGTAAGGCGCGTGCAAGTGTTGATTTTCCGCAGCCTGATTCCCCCACAATGCCAAGTGTCTCACCTCGGTAAACATCTAAGTCGATACCATTGACCGCTTTCACGATTTTACGTCGACTTGGAATAAGGTGACGTGACACAGGAAAGTGGACGTTTAAATCACGAGCAGACATGAGGACTTCTTTTTTATTCATAACGCCTCCTTAAGCTTTTATTTGAATAGGAGTGATAACACTGGGTGCGTTAACGTGACAGGCAATGGACTGGCTCGTGTTTAATGGAGAAAACCGTGGGGTTTCGTATTGGCAACGCGTCTCTCGATGCTCGCACCGCTCTCTAAACGGACACCCTTTATGGTTAATCAACGCACTTGGTGGGTTACCTGGGATGGTTGGTAAACGCGGCATATCTTCAGTGATAGAAGGAATAGCCTTTAGCAGGCCTTGAGTATAGGGGTGCGCAGGTTGAGCGAACAATGTCTCGGTATCTGATTGCTCCATTTTTTGACCACCATACATGACCAATACGCGATCACACATCTCGGCGACGACGCCCATGTCGTGAGTTATCAGTAAAATAGCCGTGTTGAACTCTTGTTGTAAGTCTCGTAATAGCGTCAAAATTTGAGCCTGAACGGTTACATCTAACGCGGTGGTTGGTTCGTCTGCAATTAGCAGCTCGGGCTTACACAACAACGCCATCGCTATCATGATTCGCTGACGCATTCCGCCAGATAATTCGTGAGGGTATTGATTCATCCGAGTTTCGGGAGAGGGAATACGCACCGCATCCAACATGTGAATCGATTCAATTTTTGCTTGTTTTCGGCTCATTCCTTTATGAATCATGAGAACTTCACAAAGCTGCTTGCCAATTTTCATGAATGGATTAAGTGACGTCATCGGATCTTGAAAGATCATTCCGATTTTCTCTGCACGGATGCGGTTGAGCTGCTTTTTCGACATCGCGAGTAAATCATCACCGTGGAACATTGCGCTTCCAGACACGGCGCCGTTATCCGCGGTTAACCCCATTAATGCGAAAACAGACTGGCTTTTTCCCGAACCTGATTCCCCAACAATCCCAAGAGTTTCGCCCGCTTTAATCGAGTAGGAGAGATTACTGACCGCTTGCACTTGCCCATCTGGCGTATCGAAGCGCACGTTCATGTTTTCAATAGATAGCATGGGTTTGTCCTTATCGGTCTTTCGGGTCAAGAGCATCACGCAAGCCATCGCCGATGAAGTTAAAACAAAAGAGGGTGGCAACTAAAAACAGAGAGGGAAAAAGCAGCATCCACAATGCAACGTCAATCGTTTTTGCGCCTTCGGAAATTAGGATTCCCCAGCTCGTGTCTGGTGGTTGAACACCAAGCCCTAAGAAGCTCAAAAACGATTCGAACATAATTAATCCTGGTACCATTAAGGAGGAATAAACCATCACGATCCCAAGAACATTAGGCAGAACATGGCGTCGGACAATTGTCAATTTAGAAACCCCAATAGAGTGTGCGGCTTCGATGAACTCTCTCTTTTTTAGACCGAAGGTGACACCACGTACAACACGGGCAATGCCCAGCCAAGATACCATTCCGATCACGATAAAAATCAGGTAGATGTTGTTGCCAAAAAGGGTAACAAACAGGATAACCATAAACATAAATGGCACCGAATCGAGCACCTCAATAATGCGCATCATTACGCTATCGACAACGCCGCCAAGATAGCCGGAAATACTTCCCCAAATCGTACCAATAACAACGGCGACTAAGGCGCCAACAAAACCTACCAAAATAGAGAGCCTGCCACCTTGCATCGTGCGAGCGAAAACATCTTGCCCGAGATCATCGGTACCAAAGTAATGGCCACTGCTCAGTGAAGGTTTCCCTAGCTCGTATGGATCGATGAGCACTTCCCAGTCAATTTCATCATGGCCAAAAGCGGCAAGAGAGGGGCCGAAAGTGATGCATAAGGTAATGAACGCCAAAACATACACTGATGTCATCGCGGCTCTGTTTTTACGAAATCGAGTCCATGCATCCTGCCAAAGACTGCGACCTTCGACGGCTTCAATATTGTCGACGACTTGATCTTGAAGAGCTTGTGTATCCAGTTTTTTGATCGTTAACATGCCGGACTCCTAAACGCGTATACGAGGGTCGATAATCGTATATAGCAAGTCGACCACAAGGTTAAAGAAGATAGTGAGTGAAGCGACAATCAGAGTAATGCCCATTACTAGGCCGTAGTCGCGGTTGAGAGCCCCAGACACAAAGTGTTGTCCCATGCCACCTGTACCAAAGAAAATGTCGATAATTACCGAGCCTGTCACGACAGACACAAACGCAGGGCCGAGCATCGCAACGACGGGAATCAGGGATGGTCGCAAAGCGTGATGGAATAAAATGTAGGTTGTGGACAAACCTTTGGCTTTTGCCGTTCGAATGTATGGTTGGTTGAGCGTTTCAATCATTGCGCCACGCATGACGCGTGCAATACTCGCAATGGAGCCAATCGCCAGGCTGAGCACGGGAAGAACAAGAAAAGCCAGCTTTCCTCCTTCCCAACCACCAGCAGGGAACCAGCCGAGCTGAATAGCGAAGATCATGACTAAAACTGGAGCAAGCACGAAAGCCGGAACCACAACTCCAGTCATCGAAAGTGTCATCAGGCCGTAATCTAGGCGGCTATTTCGGTTCAATGCCGCAATGGTGCCAAGTAGCATGCCAAGTGGAACGGAGATACAAAAAGAGAGTACGCCTAATACTGCTGAAACTGGCCATGATTGTGCGACGAGCTGTGTAACACTGAAGTCTTGATAAACGAAGCTCGGACCGAGATCTCCTTGTATGAAATTACCAATGTAAATCCAAAACTGAGTAAGGAAGGGCTGGTCCAAATGGAATTTTGCTTCGATATTCGCACGTACCACCTCTGGCATAGGCCGTTCCATATCAAATGGCCCCCCTGGTGCAATGTGCATCAGCCAAAATGATACGAGTGCGATGAATAGAAGCGTGGGGATAGCGATAGCTAATCGCTTAACAATGTACCAAATCATGATCCATCATCCTTTGGTCATCCGAAATCACTTCGAACGGTTATGAATAAAAAATGGTCTGAGCTCAGGTTGCCTTCTCCACCGAGAGATATGAGGAACGGCAAGTAAACATTGAACTTGCCGACTCAGACCGAAAACATGCTTTTAGTGGGCTTTTACATAGACATTCTTGCGGTAGTACGACGACTCAGGGTTTGTCAGTTCGTAGCCGCCCACGTAAGGCTTGATGAGGTATTGATCGTTACCCGGACGATAAATAGGAATAATGGCCATGTCTTCAATCAGCATGCTTTCTGCTTGTAGATACAGTTCTGATGGGTTGCTCATGGTCTTTGAGCGAGCCATTAACTCGTCGTATTGCGGGTTGTTATATCGAGAATCGTTGTACTCGCCACTAGAAACGAAGATATCCAACCATGTAGAGGCTTCATTGTAGTCGGCCGTCCAGCCGCCGCGAGTAATGTCGGTCGGCTCTTTAAGTGCGTAGAACACTTTCGGTTCTAGCTGTTTTATCGTGACTTGCGCACCCAATCGGCTTTTCCACATGCCTGCCATGGTGGTTGCCATTTTTACGTCCATCGAGAAAGTTGGTACGGTAAACGTTAACTTAAGCGGATTGCTTTTATCGTATCCAGCTTCTGACAGTAATTGCTGCGCTTTTTCGATACGTTTATGGCGGTTCCAAGTTGCGAACTCAGGAGTGTGAGATTTAAAACCATCTGTTTGAGGTGGCACAAGGGTATACATTGGAACCCCACCGTTTCTCAAAATAGCACTCGTTAACAGTTGACGGTCAATGGCATATGAGAGGGCTTTACGAACTCGCACGTCTTTTGTTGGCCCTTGTTGAGTGTTGAGGTAATAGAATGTGGAGCCAAGAGACGCACTGGTGCTTGCCACTTCTTGTGGGCGTTGTTGAATTAACTTTTTCTTCTGAGCGGCAGGAATGGAAACCGCTTGGTCTATCTCACCAGCTAGGTAGCGGTTTAGCACTACGTTTGCATCACCAATTGGTAGCCAGGTGACTTTTTCCAGCACTACATTGCTTGCGTCCCAATAATGTGGATTTTTAACCATCACCAGTTTTTCGTTAACTTTCCATTCAGAGACAGTAAACGCACCATTTGTAACTATATGTTCTGGCTGGGTCCAACGATTGCCATGTTTTTCAATGGTCGCTTTATGAACGGGGGCAAGCACTGGATGACTTAATAGTTTCGTAAAGAAGGGAATAGGCTCTTCTAGTGTTACCTGGAACGTTTTTTCATCCAGCGCCTTCACGCCCAAAGACTCGGGTGCGGCGTCGCCCTTCATAATCGCTTGCGAGTTTTCGATATTTGGAATGGCCGCAAACCAAGCGTATGGTGAAGCAGTGCTTGGATTCAGTAAGCGTTGCCAGCTGTAGACAAAATCTTGTGCAGTGACC
The DNA here is from genome assembly GCF_033339295.1 of Vibrio sp. 704. Taxonomy (NCBI): domain Bacteria; kingdom Pseudomonadati; phylum Pseudomonadota; class Gammaproteobacteria; order Vibrionales; family Vibrionaceae; genus Vibrio; species Vibrio sp. 704. Next base: position 407,241 of record NZ_JAWOUH010000003.1, read on the forward strand.
GTTTCGCCATTTGACCATTTTGCATCACGTAAGTGGAAGGTATAAACCGTATTGTTGTCATTGACTGACCAAGACTCAGCAACGCCAGGAATGGTTTTACCTTGCTTATCTTGAATGACCAGACCTTCAAACAGGTCTCGACCGAGATTAAAAGCGGGCTCTGCGGCTTGCTTGGCTGGGTCAATAGAAGTAACTTCAGCTCCATTGTTTAGCGTAATTTCTTGTATCTCAGCGAGGGTCACACCTGCGGGATACGGTGCGGCATAGCTTGATGTTGCCAGTATTGGACTCATCATCGACGCTAATAAAAGCAACTTAGGTAATTTCATCCTTGTCTCACTCTTTTCATCCTGAAAGATGCCAAAAATGTATATTGTATAAATTGTCTACACAATCGAGTTTTAACATTACTGTAACAGGGTGTCAGGTGTTGAGCTGTCTGGTCTCAAAAAGTGAGCTAGGGGAATTTCTTTGAAGATCTGATATCAAGTTGGCATGACGGGAAGTAATTTTGCTTCGATACAAATTAAAATCCCCTTCAAGCACAGGCTAGAAGGGGAAGATAGTCAGTCTGCTCTTCAAAAGGCACGACGTTAACTGACTAGGAAATGTTTCACGAACTCAGTGATTTTGACCATATCACTTACCGCGATAAACTCTTCTGTCGTGTGTACTTTTGCCATGCCAGTTGAAAGGTTGACCGTTGTGAGACCTTTCTTGTTAAAGTTGTTGGCATCGCTACCGCCGCCAGTGCCTTTTGTTAAAGCGTCAATGCCCAACTCTGAAAACGCTGCTTTTATAGCGTTTACGTGTGGGTGGTTTTCTTCAATAACAAAAGCGTCGTAGGCTCGGCTAGATTCAATTTCGACTTCTGCACCGTGTTTTTTACAGACAGACTCTAATGTTGAGATCATATGATTGACCTGAGCATCTAGTTTATCGCCATTCAGGGAGCGTGCTTCTGCCACGATTTTTAATTCAGGCATAACAATGTTTGTGGCCTGACCGCCGTTAACCATACCGATGTTGGCTGTCGTTTCTTCGTCGATGCGAAGCAGCTTCATTTGGTTGATGGCATCTGCCGCCACCATGATCGCACTGATGCCTTCTTCTGGCGCAAGCCCTGCGTGTGCTGGTCGGCCTTTGATTTTTGCCATGATCTTTTGCTGGCCTGGGGCTGCGGTCACAATGGTGCCAATAGGGCCACCTGTGTCTAACACGATTGCTTCCGTTGAAGTGACGTGTGACATATCGAAGTATTGTGAACCGAATAAACCGCCTTCTTCATACACGGTGAAAGCAAGTTCTAACGTTTTGTGCTCACGGTTTTCCGCTTGAATACAACGAACGGCTTCCATGATGGCAGCAATACCAGATTTATCATCGCCACCAAGAATCGTATTGCCTTTTGAACGGATAACGCCGTCTTCGATGAGTGGCTCAATGCCAATACCTGGAGTGACCGTATCCATATGACAGCTCATTAGAATAGAGCCGTCTTTTTTGCCGTCTAAACGGGCGTACACGTTAAAACCGTTAGAAATGTGCTCAGGTACTGGAAGTTTGCGTACGGTAAAGCCTAGCTCGCCTAGCTGTTCTGCCAGTGTTTCTGCAATTTGTTTTTCGTTTTTTGATTCGCTGTCGATACGTACTAGTTGGCAAAAGTGTTCAACTAAGCGTTCTTGATTGATGTGTGTCATTAGATGTCTCTTTTTCTGATCGAGCGTGAAGCCTTGTGGCTCGGCTCGATAGGGAACAGAGCACCACTTATGGCACAGTTACTTTTGAATAAAACTGAGGTGAATCAATAAAGGAGTATCCATGACACGATTCTGACCGATGAGCCTTTCGAACTGTATGAAGCGTCACGAAACATTACTTTTGATGTTTTGCAGGATCAAATGAATAAATCGGATAGAGATAGGGTGCAATAGACTTTCCATCCCCTTTTACTTTTTGAGCTACGTTGCCAAGATAAAATGCCAAAGTAACAACTTTTTTACATTTTGTGTGTTGGCGTAAAGCCGAAAATATCAATCTAATATATTGAAAATAAGCAGTTTGTTTGATGTTTACGAAAGTGGGTTCGATGCGTCTCCTGTCTGTAACATATATTTTACAATTATGCGTAAAAATCGCCAAGGTAAAGATTTCTCCCCACGTATTCCAATTTCTCAAGACCTGCGCCAAGTTAGAAAAATAATTCCAAACAAAAGCTACTGAGACAAGGAGAAAGTCATGGTTGATGCATATAACCCACTAGGAACAGACGGATTTGAGTTTGTTGAATATACCGCTGCTGACAACAAAGGCATTCAACAGCTTAAAGATCTGTTTATATCGTTAGGTTTTGCGGAAATCGCAAAGCATCGCTCAAAAGAAGCATGGTTATATCGACAAGGTGACATTAGCTTTATTGTGAATGCGCAGCCGCATAGCCAAGCTGAGGGATTCGCCAAAGTTCACGGTCCGTCGGTTTGTGGCATGGCATTTCGTGTGAAAGACGCCACCGTTGCTCTGGCGCATGCGTTAGAGAATGGCGGTAAAGAATATAAAACGGAAATTGGGCCGATGGAGCTAAGCATTCCTGCTATTTATGGCATCGGTGAAAGCTTGCTTTATTTTGTCGATCGTTATGGAAAGCAGAGCATTTATGATGTCGATTTTCGTTTTTATGATGATGCTGATGAGCGTTTATCAAAAGCGAATGTTGGTCTTTACGAAATCGACCACTTAACGCACAACGTTAAGCAAGGCAACATGGATGTCTGGTCAGGTTTCTATGAGCGCATTGGTAACTTCCGCGAAATTCGTTATTTCGATATCGAAGGTAAGCTGACTGGTCTTGTCAGCCGTGCGATGACCGCACCTTGCGGCAAAATCCGAATTCCTATCAATGAGTCGTCAGATGATAAATCACAGATTGAAGAGTTTATCCGTGAATACAATGGCGAAGGTATTCAACACATCGCATTGACCACTGACGACATCTACGAAACGGTCAAAACCTTGCGTGAGCGAGGCATGGACTTTATGCCAACGCCAGATACTTATTACGAGAAAGTCGATCAGCGTGTTGAAGGCCACGGTGAAGATGTAAGCAAGCTTCGTGATTTGCAGATTCTTATTGATGGTGCACCAACGAAAGATGGCATCTTGCTACAGATCTTTACTCAAACCGTTATCGGCCCTGTGTTCTTCGAAATCATCCAACGTAAAGGCAATGAAGGCTTTGGCGAGGGTAACTTCAAAGCGTTGTTTGAATCGATAGAAGAAGACCAAATTCGCCGAGGAGTATTGAGCGATGCATAAATGGATCACATTCCCTCACCGGGAGGGAGTGTGCTCTAAACAAGCACATGCTGACTTCCCGGAAGAGGCAATTTATGAACGTGAGGCAGGTCGAAGTGGCTTCTTCGGCCCCGCAACACATTTTCATCATCAACATGCCCCAACGGGGTGGTCTGAGTGGGAGGGCGAGCTACGTCCACGAGCGTTTGATTTTAATCTAGTCGAAAAAGCCAGCCATATTACCCCTTGGGCAGTCCCGCATCTATTACACAACGCGAATTGTAAAGTTCGTGTTTGGCGTATGGATGAAAAAATGGACTTCTTGGTGAGAAATGCAGATGGCGACGAACTGCTATTCATCCACCAAGGTACGGCAGATCTCTACTGTGATTATGGTCATTTGAAAGTGAGCGAAGGGGATTATGTCATGATCCCGCGCTCAACGAGCTGGCGTTTAGAACCAAGCGAGCCGATGTTCATTCTGATGATTGAAAACACCGATGCGGCTTATACATTGCCCGAAAAAGGCATGGTTGGAAACCACGCGGTGTTTGATCCGGCGGTTTTAGAAACGCCGTCGATCAACGATCAGTTCCGTGCTCAATATTCTGAGAATCAAACACAGGTTCAGGTGAAACGCCACGATAAAGTCAGTGTTATCACTTACCCATTCAACCCGCTGGATGCGATTGGGTGGCATGGTGATTTGGCGGTAGTAAAAGTGAACTGGCGTGATATTCGTCCACTTATGTCACATCGTTACCATTTACCGCCTTCTGCACATACTACATTTGTAGGATCAGGATTTGTGGTGTGCACCTTCGTTCCTCGTCCAATTGAAAGTGATCCTGGAGCGCTCAAAGTACCGTTCTACCACAACAATGACGATTATGACGAAGTCTTGTTCTACCATGCAGGTGACTTCTTTAGTCGTGACAACATTGAAGCGGGTATGGTGACATTCCATCCAGCAGGTTTTACACATGGCCCTCACCCGAAAGCTTTCAAGGCAGGGCGAGAGCATAAGAAGACTTTTGCCGACGAAGTCGCGGTCATGATTGATACGCGTCACGCACTTCAGTTTTCGGATGAGCTGGAAAAAGTAGAAAACAAAGAATACGTCTATAGCTGGCAAGAGAAGTAAGAGGCAAGGATGAAATTAGCAACCAAGAAAAATGGCACTCGTGACGGTTTGTTGATGGTCGTGAGCAAAGACTTAACGCGCTGCGTACCAGCGACAGAAATTTTCCACCCCATGAACTTAGCACCGACGATGCAGGTGGCACTTGATAACTGGGATACGCTAGCACCGCAACTGGAAGAGCTATACGTTGCACTGAACAATGGCACGGTTGCAGGGTATGAAGAGTTTGAAACGCACTACTGCGAGTCGCCGCTTCCTCGCGCTTATCAGTGGGCTGATGGCAGTGCTTACGTAAACCACGTTGAGTTGGTTCGAAAAGCTCGCGGCGCTGAAATGCCAGAGAGTTTTTGGACGGATCCGTTGATGTACCAAGGAGGCTCTGATGCCTTTATTGGTCCTTGTGACAACATCGAGTTTGCGAGTGATGAATGGGGTATTGATTTCGAAGGTGAAGTGGCTGTGGTAACTGGTGACGTACCAATGGGCGCGAGTGTTGCAGAGGCTCAGGAGTCGATTCGTTTGATCATGCTGGTGAATGATGTCTCACTGCGTGGGCTAATTCCCGCAGAATTAGCTAAAGGGTTTGGTTTTTTCCAATCTAAACCTTCTTCTGCGTTTTCTCCTGTGGCAGTAACACCAGACGAACTAGGCGATGCGTGGTACGAAAACAAAGTGCATTTACCATTGGTCTCGACCTACAACCACAAGCCGTTTGGTCGCCCGAATGCAGGTATCGATATGACGTTTGATTTCGCAGACTTAATTGTTCACGCGACTAAAACGCGCCCGCTATCTACTGGGGCAATTATAGGTTCTGGCACGGTATCTAATAAGCAAGGCGCCGAATATGGCACTTCGATTGAGGAGGGTGGCGTTGGCTATTCATGTATCGCGGAAGTTCGCATGATTGAAACCATTCGTGATGGTAAGCCGTCGACTAACTTCATGTCGTTTGGAGATTCAATCAGATTGGAAATGTTCGATGCGGATGGCAACAACATATTCGGCTCGATTGACCAACAAGTTAGCCAATATCTCAAGCACTAACAATGCTGGTTGGGAGACGATATGAGCGATAGCATGATTTTATACGGATACTGGCGATCATCGGCGGCGTATCGTGTGCGTATTTGCTTGAATCTTAAAGAGTTATCGTATGATTCAAAATCGGTACACTTGGTGCGCAATGGTGGCGAACAACACAGTGACGAGTACCATGAGTTAAACGCTTCTGAACTGGTTCCTTTGCTGGTGGATGGGGAGGTTCAGTTAACCCAGTCACTGGCGATCATTCAATACTTAGAAGAACACTACCCGGATGTCACTGTGATCCCCGAGCAAACGCCGCTTCGATACCAAGCGCTAGCTTTGGCTCAGGATATTGCAATGGAGATTCATCCCCTGAATAACTTAAGAGTTCTACAGTATTTAGAGGGGGAGTTAGCTTGCGAGCCAGAGCGCAAAGTCGCTTGGATTCATCACTGGATCCACAAAGGTTTTACAGCATTAGAAGAGAAACTTCAGAAGCATCGTAAACTAAATGGTGATTGCAAGTTTAGCCTGACAAGCTCGCCATCTATTGTCGATATTTGTCTGGTACCACAATTTTATAACGCACAACGCTTTGGTGTAGATACCTCTTTTTATCCAACCATTAACGCGGTTGTGCAGTCATGCAATCAACTGCCAGCTTTTATTGATGCGATGCCAGAGAATCAGCCAGACGCTAATAGTTGATTCTTAGCATACATAATGTATTAACAAAATTTAAACGAGCCAATCCAAGTGTGTGATTGGCTCGTTTTTATGGTGAGCAAAATTTTCTGTTTCTCGCTATCGTCGTGGAGCCTCAAAATTGCGAGGTTTTGTTGCTCTGCATAACATTTCCATTTACGCTTTGAGCAACGAGTTGTTTTGGATGCACTTTATTTATGACCAACATTTTTATCATTGTTGTTCTTCTGGTTTTATTCTTCTTTGTTATTCAAAAGTACGTGATTAAGCACGATGACACGCGTGATTATCCTTATCGCTCGAAAGGCCCTCTGCTCAGAGGTCAAGAGGGTGCGTTCTATAATGCGTTAAGAGCGGCGGTAGGGGAGCATGCCGTAGTATTCGCGAAAGTAAACATGTCCAGTTTGGTTACGCCAAAAGAAATCAAAAATAAGAAGCAGTTTTTTGTCGCGAACAATCGTATATCTCGAAGCTATTTTGATTACGTTATTTGTGACCCAAGGACACTAGAGCCGCGCGTTATCGTTGAATTGGATAATGGGCAGGAGCTAAACAAGGGTAAGATAGAAAGACAAAAGTTATTGATTCATGTTTGTAAGACGGCCAACCTGCCTTTAATTGGCGCCTCGGTAAAGCACAGTTATCAAGTTGGGCGATTACGTCGTTTGCTTGCGGCACACATTGATTTGATTGAGCCCGATAAAGAAGTGCGTTTTTGTAAAAAATGCGGCAGTCCGATGATCATTAAAACCGCAAGCCAAGGTGAGTTCAAAGGGAGACGTTTCTTTACTTGTAGCCGTCAGCCGAATTGTACATACACCGAAAATTATAACGTTGTGTTTGAGGCGGACGACTAAACACGACAATTAACCAGCAGAAACAAGGGGCTTTGATTAGAGATGATCAAAGCCTTTTTTGTATCAGTCATCAAGGCAGGGCCTATACTTTGAAAAAGAGGGCGGAATAGGGCAGCCATATGCGATACGGATGGATTTTATCGGCGTTGTTCATCGCATCGAATGTTAGTGCGATACCTAATTTGAAACCACTGGAGTGTGAATTGACAGAGACACCCCAAGATCATTTCTTGTTTTACCGAGAGCAAATGGTTTACCACAGTGAGCAGTTTGTCATATTTCAAAACTTCAAAGGCAGGGTGAGCACTCAAGTAGACGTCAAAACAGGAGAGTTGATCCGTACAACCTATATCGGCGAACCATTTAAACCTAAATATCAGATTTTGTTCGGCACTTGCCCTAAGGTATCGCAAATCTTACAGATTTGGATGCTCAGTGAAGTGCCTTACGACAATTAAGTGAGATAATAAAAGTTATATAGATCACACTTTTAATCCATGAAGGATTCAGCTTTGCTGATAAAATCATCTGAAAACGCGTGTTGAGTTTACATTTTCGCCAAACGGTTCAAAGTTGGTAAATTTGTGCTTGCACCACCGTTCGCTTATAGCTAATATCCTCGTCGTTCCAGAGAAATGCGTCCGTAGCTCAGCTGGTTAGAGTATCGCCTTGACATGGCGGGGGTCGGTGGTTCGAGTCCACTCGGACGCACCATTCTGAATTGAATGGTTAGGAACACAAAATTTGGGTCCGTAGCTCAGTTGGTTAGAGTACTACCTTGACATGGTAGGGGTCGGCGATTCGAGTTCGCCCGGACCCACCAAATTTTAGAAAAAGCCCACCTTTTGGTGGGCTTTTTTGTGTCTGTAATTCATTGATACTCAAGTAAAACTACTTCTTTTCTTGTCCCTTGTTTTTGCTCTGCTTTAGCCCCTTGTTAGAGATAAAAGCGCACTACTTGATCCGCAACACTACCTCAAAACCCTAAATGCAATGCATAAGGTGTATACGCTTCAAACCCACTAGAGCCGTCTATAAATTATGTTGCGTGCCACTAGCCGTGGCATTAGAGACACTGACTATTAATCTAAATTATCTGGCGTGTGAAGATTGGTGCCGCATATTGTACATTTGTAGTCACCAGTCGCTTCGCCTTCCATTAATGAGCTAATTATTGCTGCAAATAGACCTGAGAAGAAACCTTTAGCTTTTTTCTCGGTCTTTTCCTGCGCTTTAGAGAAGCTTTCGTACCGATGTAGCGTTACTTCTTTACAATTACAGCAAAACGCTCTTGTCTCTTCAGAACCGTACATTTTTACCAATTGATTTACTCCCTGTAAGTTAATTTCCCCAAGTGGCGTTATGTTCAAGGGTAAGTCACACAAGACTGATGTGTGACTTACCCTAAACACTAAAACTAACGTAATGTAAAACACCACATGTTATGAATGATTATTTAACGCCTTGTTATCCGAGCTTGCTAACTCTGCTGATTGAATTGTTGTGGCAATAAGCTCTTCAAATAGCTCTAATTGCCCAGCAGGTATCAATTGATTTTGTATAGCTTTTCGTTTGTTTGAGTCAAATAGCCGCTCTGTTAACCAACCAATTAGATACATCAGTGAAAGACAGCCACCGGCCGTCGCTACATTACCGTCTATCACGAGAGGCAGATCCTGAACATCTCCTCCCATACTTTGTAGAACAGCCTTTGCATCTGGGTTTGTTGTTAATCGCTTGCCTTTTAGTAAACCGAGTTCATGGAGGATGAATGATCCCGCACAAATCGAACCTATTAGCTGCCTATTTGGATCAAGATTCAACGCCGACATAAATTCAGCATCTTTTAGAGCGGCTGGAATACCCCGTTTGCCGCTTGTAATAAGAACGACATCTTGATTCGTCACCTCAGAAAGGTGTCCGTCTGTTTTAACTTTCATACCGAGGTGGGAATGATGTTCAGATTTAGTTCCAAGTATACTTACTGTCCAACTGTCGGTTGTGCGCCCCAGCAAGTCATACATAAGAAAGAAATCGACATCCGTGAAATCATCAAATAAAACAACGCCGATTTTATACATAACATTTATCCTTTTGGACTTACTCGTAAGTCGCAAAATGTGTAGTAGGAGGGGAGGGGCATTCGATACACAAGCTTCTGCTAAGCACCTTAAATACCAAAGGCGGTGCAAACTAACAATGCCATGTGTACCAAATCCCTATTATAAAACTTTGTTATGTTTGTTTTATGAGCCCGCCCAGAAAAACTCAACCCTAATACCACTTGGGTCGTAACACATTAAATGTTTTGCGGGTCCTGTTTTAACAAGCTCGGGACCAAACTCAATTTCGATTCCCGACGCCATAAATTGATCACGCAACTCATAGAGTTGCTTCTCAGTCTCTACGAGTAAAGCTAAGTGATGCAAACCAATATTCGTTTTTCTGTCAAATGGAGTGGCGGCATCAGCCTTAGCCGCCCATAGTGTAAGCATGATATGCCCATCACTCACAAATATTGCCGGGTAGTCTGGATTTCTTTTTACTTCACTCCAACCTAATTGTTCAGTGAAAAACTTCGCGCTTGCTTCTAGGTTAGATACGGTTAAACCTACGTGGTGTATGCCTTTTGTTAACACAGTCACTTTGTTTCCTTACTCGTTTTAATGGCTATCAAACAAAGATAACTCGATAAAAAGTAAGCATCAATACACATATATTGATTAACTTCGTCAATCTATTCGAATACGGTAATCCAACTGGAAACATAACATTGTAAACAAGAAACCCAATCTTGAACTAAAAATTAAACTTAGAGTTCATTCTTAAGTCCTGTATTAATCAAATACATTAATAGCCATAATATTTAAGCCAGCCTATAGGGCATATCATTCCATTAAAGGTTTGAATGTTCTCATTCAAGCTAACGTCTTCCAATTTGTAACAGTGAACAACATTACTAGTCGAAGTAGATGCTGGTGTTGAATACGTCACAGGTTTAGAAGCGTTTGCTTTATGTATTTCATGTGCTCGCTGTTGGTTTATCGCCACTTGATTCTTATGATTGTTAACTTCTCGCAATCCAGATTCTAGGGGTAGGTGCCAATCCTTACATGTTGTTCCTAAACCATCATTCTGAGACTGATATTCTGATAACGCTACACGAGCTTCATTTACCGACTGATCGATATCGGACTGATCGACTAGCCAAGTAGAAAAAGAATAGTTAATGGCCTCTCGATAGTTTACCGATTGCTCTAAGCTATAAGCATCGGAATGAAAACAGGCCTCTACCACTGCCCATTGAGTCGATAGGTTTGATAATACGTTTTCAGGTATAGGCTGTAGCTGGCTTTGCGTAGACTGGCAACCGGCTAGAAGAAAAGGGACAGGGAGTAGTTTTAGAAAAAATTTTTGGTTCATTTTAATCTTAAAATTAATGCAATCTTTTTCATTATCATAATACAGGACGATTGAAGAAAGTAGCATTTCTATCAGTAAGGGAATGTGGCTAACGCACTGATAAGGTGTGAGTAAAGCGATATCAAAGCCCTCAACACACCTTAACTACGAATACTACCGCATAACAAAGATGCTATGCGGTAACGGTAGTACTCAGGCTTGAACAGTTTGTCGCACGTTGCTCTCGCCTGACAGCACGGAAATTCTCTCAAAATCTCGACTCGGGAAGTCAGGGTCTACGTACACAAACATACGACTTATCATTTTTCCTTCAAACTCAAATACACTACAAAAACGCCCTGTGGAAACTTTGTTGTCCGGCCAAGAGGTACCATCACTCATTACGCCGCCTTCCTGTCCTTCAACAATGACCTTGTTTCCAGCAGTCGTTATTTGAAAGCCGTCTATGTCGTGCCAGATACTAATCAACGAGCTACTAATCCTATTGCCAAACTCCACTAAGGCACTCTTTCCTTTCGCTTGCCCAAATTTAGGAAAGAAAAAGTCAACATCCTCTGAGAATAGATCCAGATAGCTAGGATCACCGGCATCTATTTTCTCGAAATACTTAACTACTAGCCCAACTAAGTCGTCTTTTTCCATAATTATTTCACACCCATATAAGCTTTACGCACAACCTGAACGCTTGCATCTTAAACACAGAGTACATTTAAACTGAAATTGCCAAGAGTTGCGAATCTTATTGAAGTGCCTTGTTAGATGTAATCCGTTTAGCCTACGTATACACCATTGAAGTATTCGACGCGTTCTAACGTCATTCTTAACTTACATTCTTCAATCTGGACACCTTGCCAGGGTGAGGGTGTGGAAGACAGGCCCGTAAATTCACATTCGGCGTCTCTGTATTTTAGCCAAGCTCTTTGGGCCTTTCGAAATGGCTCTACCAGTTCGGTCTGAGACCATGTTTCCCTTAGTACTTTTTCTTCCTCACCTATTCTAGCGATTGCTTCCTTGTAACTTTCGTTAAGCTCTTTATCTGCAGATTCCATTTTCTTTTCTACACACTGATAACCAGCCATAACGCCACCGCCTTTTACTTTGCAGGGATCTTCAACATCATCAGAGGCCAAGCAAGGTAAAGAAACCAACGCAAATATCATTAGTAATTTGTTCAAAATTGCCTCCAAGCTCCGAGTGCTTGTTAAACCGTTATCCGCTATTTTTCCTTTTTAATCATGCAGCTTTTTGTCTGTGCCTTCAAAGATAAAATAGAAGGTTAGTGATTCTAGTGCCTAAACAGAAGGTCAAAGAAGATTGATACACGGGTTAAATGACGCCGTAATCTGAGTTATTTTTAGTGGGCGTTTTGTGTCAATCTTTTCTGTGGAATCATTAGTTTGATGGCGTCTGAGGATGTTAAGATGACTCCCATTGAATTTATTATCGCCCTGAAACACCTAGGTTGAATTAAGTGGTGACTATTCCCCTCCAATCATGGAGTTGATTCAAAGGTAGGGCGATAAATGTTGCGATTCGTAATAAAAATTTATGCCAAGTGCAGTTCGCTATCGCGGCTTATATTGAGTTGGGCAATAACCTCTAATGATGTCTGAGTTTCGTAGCTTGTTGTGTTTTGTATTGCGCCCCGAAACCCTTTTACGCCACAATTTAAAGCTACTTGATTTGAGCCGGCTACGCATAAACTGAATCACGTCGGATTCATTCAAACCAAATTGAAATTCGATAGCCTCAAATGGGGTGCGGTCTTCCCATGCCATTTCTATTATTCTTGACTCAGTTTCCGAGGTCAGTTTCATTTCAAATAACCTATTTTAGAAAAGAGATTTCTACGACGGAAATTGAGTCTTGGTTCAAATGTTCTTATATGCGTGCTTAGTGTTTAGCGACTTAACACCTACAAAAACTTCTCAATGAGGACTTCGTCTACGTATTTCCCACGAACTTTTGCATGCTTCTTCGCGGTCCCTACGATTTCGAAGCCTTGTTTGAGATAGGCTGATAACGCTCGCTCATTATCGCTGCGAACGTACGCAAATAGTTTTTCGTAACCCTTTTGTTTGGCTACTTCGAATGTCGATTTGAAAAGCTGTTTAGACACACCTTGGCCACGAACACCGTCACTAACAAACGTACCAATTATGCCAACATGGTCAAAAGCTTTTGTATATTGTGCAAAGGGCTCGATATTTTGGAAACCAATGACTTGTGAGCTACTTTCGGATAAAGCGACTGTAAACACGCCCCGTTCTGGGAAATGAGTAATGAACTCTTTTTCTTCTTCAGGTGTGAAAGGCGTATCTAATACAGTGTATAAACCTTCAATAATGATGGGATTGAGGACGTTTGTAATGCCTTCAGCATCACCTAAAGTTACCTGACGTACAATTAAATTCATGCCACTTAGCTCCTATTAAAATTAGGGCTGTTTTGTACATGAGTTGGAGAATTGCGGCAACAAGTAACGTCATTAAGTCGTAAAGAATATACCTATTACACTTAAGCGGCGGTTAATAGTGCTGATTGTTACTTTAGTATTTCTGATATATCACTTTTTAAGTGACGGCTTAACTTCTACAGAATATTTCCACATCACGATCCCGTTTTCTACAAGATCATAACTCGCGCTTTGACCCTCGGAGTTGAGAACAAATACCGGCATTTCCATCCTTGACGTAGCGCCATCTCGGTTGCATGACATGGTAGCTTCAAGCTGTATGCTATTTTTGCTCGGTTCTGAAAGGGTTCCTAAGTACGCGCAGCCGTCGACAAAACTGGTTTTGCTTTTTCCTTTAGAGGATATTTCAAAAGTCGGAAAAATGAATGTTGATTGAGGCTCTGTTACTACCACATTGACTTGATAGTTCGTCGCTGAAAAAGCATTGAAATGAGCTCCAAGCATAAGTAAGAACAAGATTTTTGATTTCATAAACTCTTCTTTATTTCGATATTACTAGTTTGGTTACGGCGCTATTAAGGTGACCACTTAATCTAAAACTTTACTGCGGAAGCATTAAAAAGGATACAAAGGTAGAGTAGTTGAATATGGTTAATCGGCCGTAAATAGTTTTATTAAGCGATCTTACATACCTAAAAGAGGTAAGTTCTTTCGCTTTTGATAGGTTAATGCTAATTCTAAACAGGTCTTGATTGAAGCTTCTGGCAAAGGTGCTGATAAAGATAGAATTATTGCTCGATTACCCTGAAACTCAAGTGAGTCACTATACAGTTCGCGGAATGTGTCGACGAGCTTAGTTTGGCAATTAAAGAACAGATAATAACGACTAGGCGTTTTCTGTTTCCAATCCATCCTTACCGGGCTACCTGTTTTCACACTGTAGCTTGGCTCTCCCCATTTTAGAGATTCTTCAACTTCCCCCAGTTTTAATTCAGAAGCGATAGTTAAGACGATATTTCGTAGCTCTTCTATCCGAATACGCACATGTTTTGGATACTCATTAAATCTTGCCTTCACTGCATGGTTCATTGGTATCTCCTATAAATAGCGCTGTTTTGGGGTGAAGCCCAAGCGTACTTTGGCTATGTAGCAATTACGTCATAATGTTATTAATCAATAAATCTAGCACATAGCCAAAATACTAAGCGTAAGGGTTTCCCTCGGTTACGTTTAGGATGCTCTGGGTGAAAACATGATGATTGACATGCCAAGCATAGCGACAGAAACCCCCACTATGTCCCAGAGCGTTGGTCGAACGCCGTCGATACACCACAACCATAGAATTGCGACAAAAATATAGACACCACCGTAAGCGGCATAAACTCTGCCAGTTGCGGTAGGATGTAAAGATAGAAGCCAAGCAAACATAGCAAGGCATAGCGCTGCTGGTACCAAAAGCCAAACTGACTTATCTTCCTTCAACCAGAGATAAGGTAAGTAGCAGCCTAATATTTCTGCAATGGCGGTTATAAAGAAAAGCCCAATGGTTTTGACTTCAGTCACTTAAACATTCCTATCTTTCTCTACAAATATATGATGCTTGTTAAATGGGCAATTGTTCGACTCATTACATTTCGCCCAGCTTAATCTTGGATTGAGCCTCACTCACGGTTTGTTTACCGAATAACAAATCCATCATCGAAATGATTCGTTTGTTGTCTTTACCCCATTTATCTGGATTCGCGCTGTTTGGTGCTTTAAATTCAACTTGTCCTACTTTTTCGTTATTTTTGTAGGCTTTGATCTGAGCATCAGCGATAAATGTTCTAAAATCCCAGCTCCAGCGTGATACGTAAGTAAGTGTTAGCTCAGAGCTAACAGGAGGCGTGCCGTCGCTTACGACTGTGCATTTGTGGGCGGTATCCAAACACCAGTCTTGCATCGAATCTAAGAAAACATCTCGCGTGGCGTTGTCTTTTACGATGGTGATTTCCTTGCTCTGATTTTCTTTCGAGATTGTTTCTACCGTATACTTTGGTGCCGCACATGCAGCTAATAGAATAGGCAAGCTTAGAATGATGAGTTTTTTGTGCATCTTATGTCTCTTTTTTTTAAATTTATATATTCAAACAACTTCAAGATACTGAGTTCAACGAGAATAACTAACAAGCATGGCAACTGTTATTAACAAAACCTTTAGAGTAGAAGGGTTTGTTTCGGGAGTATGCCAATGTCTCGATGCAAAATAATTAGTAAGAGATTGCTATTGCGTTATGTTAACTCTTGAACTTATGTCCGTATCAATGTCCAGAATTCTTCGCATTGAAGTTTTTGAAGTGCAATTCTAACGGAATTTTAAATTGCTGCATAATGCTCAATTAAGAGGAACAGGGGATCTTATCGTTAAACATAACGTGTAGTTCTGTAAATTCCCCCCTAAGACTAAGCTAAAAGGGCCTAATGTTTTAAAATAGCTTCTTGTCTATTCTGTTGTGTGAGTTTTCAATGCTGTCTCATACTAGCCACTTAAAAGAGCGCTGTAAGAACTTGTCTGCATTATCAAGGACGATTTCACCGTGAGCCATAACCAATATATTAGGTTTCCAAGACAGCAATTTATTTAAGTGTTTTCGAGCCTCTTGTTTGCTAAACATAAAACTTAGGCGCCAATCCAAAGGCATTTTTCCATTCGGAGCAAGAATACCGGCCCCTTTAGCCACAAACCTCTGCCAGTAGTTAAAGTTCTGGCCAGAAAAATTCTCGACGAGGTCAGTAACAATTAAGGTCTTTGAAAGTCGATGATAAAACACACACTCTTCCATTAATGGAGAGCCAGAAAATAGTTCTTGTTCAATCTCAGAGTTCCAAGCATTACCGCCTTGGTTAAGTGAAGCGTGAAAGTGTATATCACGGCACTTCTTAATGACTTCATTTGTGCCATAAACTTCTGCGCTAGGATAGGCAGATATCCATTCAGATAAGAACAAGTGGTGTAAATGATTAGGAGCGATTAAGTATTTCACTTGGCCTAGATTGTTGATTTGCTCTCTAATCGAATTTGATAACTTAATTGGACTATGAACCCAAAGGCCACCATCAGAAAGCCTAACAATAGTCATACGAGTGGTGTATGGGAGTCCTAAGAATTGGACGGGATCTCCGTCAAATATCCATATCTCTTGGGCTAACTTTTTCATGTCTCTCCAACCGTTAACACTGTATTAAGGCGGCATTTAAGTTACTCAAAAGCTGCCTTGCTGCACAATAAACGCTTCGCTAAGCGTAAACCAAAAATATTAGGTTTACCAAACCCTTATTGAGTGCAGATGTATATCTTTGAGTGTTTTTATACTGAACGGACGTAAAGTCGTTTTAAGAGGATCATTTGACTTGATAGAACAAAACCCCGCTATTTTTGAGCAGGGCTTTGCAATTAGATAAAGGGGCTAACCGATGATGAAGAAGAAAATCGCGGTTGCAACAATACCAATCAACGCATAAGGAAACTGTGTGGTTGCGTGTTGCATTGCTGTACAGCCTGAACCTTGTGCAGATAACACGGTTGAGTCACTAAAGAAACAAGAGTGGCTCCCTGCCGCTGATGCTGAAAGCAGCGCTGCAACGGTTAAGTGTAGAGGCACACCAAGCTGTTCGCCCAAAGGTAGAACAATTGGCATCGCTACTGCAAACGTTCCCCAAGACGATGCCGTTGCAAATACCAACGCGCCCGTAATCATAAAGATAATCGCCGGGAAGTAAGACGCTGACAGGTAAGGGCTGACGGTCTCAATGACATACTGCGTGACGCCCAATGAGTCGTTGACCGATTTCAACATGAAACCACCAATAACGGTCGCAAGCGGCAGTAGCATAACCTTAATGCCATCATAAACAGCTTCGAACATGTCGTTCATCGAGATCAGTTTTTGTGCGCCGTAAAAGCTAATAGTAAAGATTAACGCGACGAAAACACCAGCAAGTAGATCGATACCAAAATACCAACTTGCGGCAACAAGTACGATCATTGGTAACAAGAAGTTGACAAGGCCCATGGTTGGGTTGGTATGTGCAGAGACATCGGGACCAAAGTCGACATCTGTTGCACCGTCTGGACGAACTTGACCATTCTTCGCACGCTTTTCTGCCTTTTTCATCGCGCCTAGATCTGGGATCTTTTCCATTGCAACCAGCAAAACAATCACCAGCGTTACCCAGCCGTAAGCCATGTATGGAATAGCTTCAATGTATGCTTTGATACCATCTCCCGCTTCTGCTACTCCGTTTGCTTCTAGCAAAGAACTGAAGAAAATTGCCCAAGTGGAAATTGGTACGAGGATACAGATAGGTGCGGCGGTTGAATCCACAAGATATGAGAGTTTTTCACGCGAGATTTGGTAGCCGTCCGTAACTTTTTTCATTGAGGAAGAAATTGCAATCGCATTCAAATAATCGTCGATAAAGATCAGAATACCTAAAGCAAAGGTCATCAGCATCGATTGCTTACGGCTTTTTACTTTCGTGACTAGCATGTCGGAGAAGCTCAAGATACTGCCGCCTTTCTCCAAAATAGCAATTAGGCCGCCCATCAAACCACAAACGAGGATGATCCAAGCAATAGTTTCATCCATCATTACACTCATGGAAATATCAACAATCTGTTCTACCGCTTCAGTTGGGTTAAGCAGAAGAACACCGGCAATAGCGCCGCTAAAGAGGGCTTCCACAGTTCGGTGTGTTGTCAGCGCAAAGACCAATACCAACGCCGTTGGTAAAAGACTCATCCATCCGTAGGCTTCGCCTTCCTCATGGTTCAAACCGATTGTGGTAAAAAAGACAAACGTCGCAACCGAGATTAAAGAAACAATAATGTGTTGAGAGTTGATTTTAAGAGGCGCATCCAGCGCCTTGGTCTGCGTAGTCATAAAGTTCATTTCCTTTGTTTATGCCGAGTGCAACATCCAGTCGATTTCCAATGGAGTAATCGCTCGCTCAAATTCTGCGAGTTCACTCTGTTTGCAAGCTAGATACAAATCGATAAAATCTCTTGAGATGTATTGAGCCAGCTCACTGTGCTCCAGTCGCTCTAGAGCTTCTGACATACGCAGAGGTAACTCAATTGCATCATCACTGAGAGTCGGTGGACATTGATCTTTGGTGTAGCTTTCACTCGCTAATACTGCGGAAAGTACTACTGCAGCGAGAATGTATGGGTTAACGTCAGCGCCTGCTATACGATGCTCTATACGGCGATTTTTGCTATCGCTGATAGGCACACGCAACGCAACACCGCGGTGGTTTTCTCCCCAATCGGCTTTGGTTGGGACGTAAGCGCCAGGAACAAAGCGACGGTAAGAGTTAACGTTAGGACAGATTAGGGCCATGGCATCGGATGTTTGTGACAGCATCGCTGCCATGGTTTGATAGAAGAAGGCGCTCGCTTGACCGTCTGGTTGGCTAAAGTGGTTGTTACCATCTGTATCAACCAAGCTGAGGTGAATGTGCATGCCATTACCCGCTTGCTCACTAAAAGGTTTCGCCATAAATGTGGCGTCAAATCCGTGCTGATGAGCGACCTGGCGAATCAAGCGTTTTGCGATGATGATTTCATCACATGCTCGAAGCACATCTTTAGAATGGTTGAAGTTGATTTCGAACTGCCCTGGTGCCGATTCAGATAGGGCTCCGGAAGTGTTTAAACCTTGTTCTAATGCAATTCGATTAAGGTCGGCCAAGAAATCAGCGTAGTCATCTAGTCCATCAAGGTCGTAAACCTCGGTATCTTTTTCTCGAGTTTTTTTCGTGGGGTTAATTGCCGTTAATGGTTCGCCATTTTCGCCGCGGGTTTTGTCTATTAAATAGAACTCCAGCTCGAGCGCGACGCAAGGATATTGGTCTTTAGCATGCAGTGTTTGCAATATAGAAGCGAGAATGTTTCGGATGAACAGTGGGTTAGGGTGCTGCCCGGTTTCATCCATCATACTAAGCAGTAGCTGACCAACTTGTTCTTTTGCCGTCGGCATTAAGGTGCCGCTGATTGGATAGCAGAGATTATCTGGTTCTCCGAGATCTTCTCCCAACCCGGCTGTTTCAACGACGTTACCTTTGGTATCTAGGGTGATGGTCGAAAGGGGGAGGGCAACACCTTTATTCAGTTTTTCTAGAGCATCTATCGGGATGCGTTTTCCTCTTGGGGTGGCATTTATATCGGTAAAGATGAGATCGATAAATTCAATATCGGGCCATTTTTGTTTAAAATTTTTTACTTCCTGTAGATACGATTCCATTTTCTTCTCCAAATAGCCTGACGAGTAGAAATTAGAAATAACCAAATTAACAAATAAATTACAGTACTCTGAGCGAGTTGTTTGTTTTTTAGGTTATTTTTAATTTAAACATGCACTTACACTGTGTTTTTGATGTTTAACGGCTGGTTTTTATGTCTTTCTGTTAACTATTTTGTAACAGTTGGTTTTGTTTTGTTCAATATAATGAGCATAAATATTCAGTTTTGAAGCCTAAAAAGTGCGTCAGATCACGTTGTGACGATAATGATGGTCATCTGTGTTGATAATTTTGTACATGGTTTGTAGGGTTTGTGTTAAATAAATTGAACACGGACATATCATGGCAGATACACACAAACCCATCATTGGTGTGGTTAGCTGCGCTAAAGAGTTGGGTGGCTATCAGATACAAGCGGTCAACGACTTTTACCTTCGCGCCATAAAGGATTTTGGAGGACTACCGATTATGTTGGCTCCCGACATGTCGGGCGATGACGTAACCACCATCCTAGACATATGTGATGGTTTTCTTTTTCCTGGCAGCCACTCTAACGTTGCGCCACATCGATACAATGCAACGCACGAAGAGAGCTACAAAGATGAAGTTCGTGATGAGCTCTCATTCACGTTAATTCGTCATGCGGTTGACCAAAACATTCCGTGCCTTGGTATTTGCCGCGGCTTTCAAGAGATGAATGTCGCACTTGGTGGCTCGTTAAACCCAGCCGTTCATGACTCCGGCTTCAATGACCATCGTGAAGCGCCTGTTGAAGATTTCGAACAAAAATACGCGCCAGCACACGCTGTACTAGTTCAAAAGCAGAGCTTATTTGAACAATGGCTGGTGCAAAATCATTGGGAAAATACCACCTTCTTTGAAGTGAACACACTACACAACCAAGGCGTCGATCAGCTTGCTCCTCTATTACAAGTAGAAGCTAAAGCCCCGGATGGCTTGGTAGAAGCATTTAGTCTTCCTAATCAAAAATTTTTCGTTGGCGTGCAGTGGCACCCAGAATGGGAAGCAAAAACCAATCATTTCTCTCAAATTTTGTTCAATGAATTTATGATGGCTACCTCTCGTTAAACGTTTGGAGCTGTATGAATGGACAATCAAGAGATTGGTAAAAATATTGTTCAGTTACGAAAAAAACATGGATTGTCACAAAGGGAACTAGCCGAGCGCGCAGGTATTACCCACAGTGCAATCTCATCCATTGAAAATGGCAAAGTGAGCCCGTCGGTCAGCTCACTACAAAAAATCGTTAATGTATTTTCTTTATCGTTATCAGAGTTTTTCACTTTTGAACAACCTTCGAACGATGAAGTGAAAGTAGTCATCAAGCCGTCAGATCTTGTGGAAATCGGGAGCGAGACGGTGTCCATGAAACTGGTAACGAATGGCGACAAAGATCAAGTCATCGGATTCTTGATCGAGGAATACGCACCTTATGGAACCACTGGTGCGGCAGAAATCAAACACGAAGGCGAAGAGATTGGCACCGTATTAGAGGGCGAAATCACTCTGGAATATAAAGGGCAATCTCATGTCATAACAGCGGGCGAGTCGTACATTATTGATACGACGAAGCCCCATCGATTTACAAATCACACAGACAAGGCTTGTCGAATGATAAGTGCGCATACGCCAACCACATTTTAGTGGGGGCTTGCCTTGTGTGATCACAAGGAGAGCGTATGAAAACCCAAGAGCAATGGATTGAACTAAAAAACAATCTAAACATCGAAAACAGGGCGTACATTAACGGTGAATACAGTGCCGCTTTAACAGGGCAAACCATCCCGGTAGTTAACCCAGCAACAGATGAGATATTCACCGAAATCGCCCGTTGCCAAAATGAAGATGTTGATCTCGCGGTTTCATACGCTCGCCAAGCATTTCAATCCGGTCAGTGGAGCGAGAGCAGCCCAGCTCATCGCAAAGCAGTGCTTAAACAGTTTGCTGACTTGATTGATCAAAACCAAGAAGAATTGGCTCTGCTAGAAACGCTTGATACCGGTAAGCCTATCTCTCACAGCTTCTCTACCGATATTCCTGGTGCGGCGAGTGCATTACGCTGGTACGCAGAAGCAATCGACAAAGTATACGGCGAAGTTGCCCCAACTGAAAAAGATGTACACGCTTTTATTTCTCATCAACCAATTGGTGTGGTTGCTGCGGTTGTACCGTGGAACTTCCCCCTTTGGCTTGCGTGCTGGAAGCTTGGCCCTGCTTTAGCCGCTGGTAACAGCGTGATTCTAAAACCGTCAGAGAAATCTTCTCTCACCGCGATATTCCTAGGTCAACTTGCTTCTCGAGCGGGCTTACCAACAGGCGTTTTCCAAGTCGTTACGGGTTTTGGTCATGAAGCTGGCGACGCGCTGGCGAAACACCAAGACGTAGACTGCATCGCCTTCACAGGCTCGACGCGCATTGCAGGTCAACTGATGGTCAGATCGGGTGAGAGCAACCTAAAGCGTGTGTTTGCAGAAGCGGGTGGCAAGAACGCGAACATCGTGTTTGAAGATTGTGATGATTTAGATCGCGCAGCAGCAGAAACCGCCGCAGGGTGTTTCTACAACCAAGGTGAGGTGTGCGTCGCGGCAACCCGCCTGCTTGTTCACGAAAGCATCAAAGATCAGTTCTTAGAAAAAGTTATTCAAGCGTCGAAAGCGTTCACGCCAAAAGACCCAATGGACCCAAGTTCATCCATGGGAGCGCTTATCGATCAAGATCATAAATCAAAAGTGTTGGAATACATCTCGTTAGGTGAATCAGAAGGTGCAAACGTACGTTGTGGCGGCGATGTCGATGGGCAAGGTGCATTTGTTTCCCCAACCATTTTAGACAACGTCGACAACAAGATGCGTGTCGCTCAAGAGGAAATTTTTGGTCCGGTGCTGTGTGTCATTCCATTCAAAGACGAAGCGCAAGCAATCGAGATCGCTAACGATTCGAAGTACGGCTTAGGCGCGGCACTCTGGAGTAGCAATATCAACCGCGTTCATCGCGTAGCAAAACGACTGCAAGCCGGCTCGGTTTGGGTTAACAACTACAACGAAGGTGACATGACGGTTCCATTTGGTGGATTCAAAATGAGCGGAAACGGTCGAGACAAGTCTCTCCACGCGATTGAAAAATTCACCGAAACCAAAACCACTTGGATTCGCCTCCATCCTTAAGCCTGCTGACGATTACGATAAATAAAGGAATAGTTCTATGAACAAGCATACGGATTCGTTCTACGCGCACTCTGTGCCAAACATGCCGGAATACCCACAGTTGCAAAACGACATCGAGTGCGATGTGTGTGTAGTCGGTGCGGGATTTTCTGGTCTTTCTTCTGCACTACACCTTGCAGAAAAAGGTTTTAAAGTCGTTGTGTTAGAAAGCGCAAAAGTGGGCTTTGGAGCAACTGGTCGTAACGGTGGCCAAATCGTTAACAGCTACAGCCGAGATGTTGACGTGATTGAAAGCCGTTACGACCAAAACCAAGCCAAAGCTCTGTGCGATATGATTTTTGAAGGCGGCGATATCATCCGTGGCCTGATCGACAAATACGACATCAACTGTGATTACAAGCAAGGCGGCTTGTTCACGGCACTGAACAGTAAACAACTCAAAGGGCTAGAAGAACATAAGAAGAACTGGGAGCGTTACGGCAACGACCAACTGACTCTGCTTGACGCAGGAGAGGTAGAACAAGCGGTAGGCACTAAAGTATACACTGGCGGCTTACTGGATATGCGCGGTGGTCACATTCACCCGCTTAAACTGGCATTGGGTGAAGCTGCTGCGTTTACGTCTCTAGGTGGTCAAATCTTTGAGCAGTCGGCGGTCGTGTCGATTGATAAAGGTATTAACCCAGTAGTGAAAACGGCGAAAGGCAGCGTGAAGAGCAAGTACGTGGTACTGGCAGGTAACGCCTACCTTGGTGGTTTGGCACCAAACATCAGCAACAAAGCGATTCCGTGTGGCACACAAGTGGTGGCGACTCAGCCTTTGAGTGATGAGCAGCTAAAACAAGTGCTGACCAGTGACTACTGCGTTGAGGACTGTAACTACTTGCTGGACTACTTCCGCTTAACCGCCGACAAGCGTTTGTTGTTCGGAGGTGGTGTGGTTTACGGAGCACGTGACCCAGAAAACATCGAAGCACTGATCCGTCCGAAGATGGAAAAAGTCTTCCCACAATTGAAAGGCATCAAGATTGATTACACCTGGACAGGTAACTTCTTGCTGACTTACTCACGCATGCCGCAATTTGGCTCGTTTGCAGACAACATTTACTACCTACAAGGCTACAGCGGTCACGGTGTAACGTGTACTCACCTAGCAGGTAAGTTGCTGGCCGAAGCTCTGACCGGACACGCAGAACGCTTTGACGCGTTTGCTGCACTGAAACATTACTCCTTCCCGGGGGGCCGCCACTTCCAAATTCCGTTTACGGCAATGGGCGCGGCTTACTATAACCTACGTGACAAACTGGCGATTTAAGAGATAAGGAATATCCAATGAGTAAAGTAGTGAAATTTGCAGCCCTTCAACTGACGAAAAGCTGGGATCTGGAAGATAACTTAGCCAAAGCAAAAAAGGCGATTCGTGAAGCAGCACAAAACGGTGCAAACGTGATTCTTCCGCAAGAGCTGTTCGCTGCGC
Source organism: Vibrio sp. 704 (assembly GCF_033339295.1). Classification (NCBI taxonomy): domain Bacteria; kingdom Pseudomonadati; phylum Pseudomonadota; class Gammaproteobacteria; order Vibrionales; family Vibrionaceae; genus Vibrio; species Vibrio sp. 704. Next base: position 431,050 of record NZ_JAWOUH010000003.1, read on the forward strand.
CTTACTTCTGCAAAAAACAAGAAGCAAAGTATTTCGAGCTTGCAGAAGAAACGGAGAATTGTCGTCTTATTAAAGAGATGAGTGCGTTGGCTAAAGAGCTCGGCGTGGTGATTCCTGTCAGCTACTTTGAAAAAGCGGGCAATACGTTTTTTAACTCGCTAGTGATGATTGATGCCGATGGTACGGTACTAGATAACTACCGCAAGTCACACATTCCTGACGGCCCGGGCTACAGCGAGAAGTACTACTTTAGCCCTGGCGATACCGGTTTCAAAGTGTGGCAAACCAAGTTCGGTAAGTTCGGTGCTGGCATTTGCTGGGACCAATGGTTTCCAGAGCTTGCACGCAGCTTGGCTCTGCACGGCGCGGAAGCGATTTTTTACCCAACTGCAATCGGTTCTGAGCCTCAAGATCCGACACTGGATTCACGTGACCACTGGCAACGTACAATGCAAGGTCACTCGGCAGCAAACCTCGTTCCAGTGATTGCGTCAAACCGAGTGGGCACTGAAGTCGATGATGGTATCGAGACGACGTTCTATGGCTCTTCTTTTATCACTGACCACACTGGTGCAAAAATTGCCGAAGCACCGCGTGAAGGTGAAACCATCATTTACGCAGAAATCGACCTCGCTACGACAGCGAAAGCGCGTCACGCGTGGGGCTTGTTCCGCGACCGTCGTCCAGACCTTTACACCAGCGTTGGCAAACTAGCCGTTTAAAGAGGCGTTAAAATGAAGTTATCGACAACACCAGCGCAAGATGGCTTCTATTTTCCGGCTGAGTTTCAGCCGGTTAGTGAAGTTTGGCTAGCGTGGCCAGAAAGGAAAGACAACTGGCGTGATGACGCATTACCCGCGCAAGAAACCTTTGCCAGAATCGCGAACTTAATCGCGGATGTGACCAATGTGTGCGTGGCGGTATGCTCGCACAACTTTGACCGAGCGCGTCAAATGCTCCACTCAGACGTACGTTTGGTGGAAATCCCATTTAACGATGCGTGGATGCGCGATATCGGGCCGACCGTGCTTGTTAACCGAGCGGGCGAGCGCCGTGGGATTAGTTGGCAATTCAACGCGTGGGGCGGCGAATACAACGGGCTTTACGATAACTGGCAACAAGACGATCTTGTGGCTGGCTCGGTGTGCGACATCATCGGTATTGATTATTACCGCGCACCGTTTGTACTTGAAGGTGGGGCGATTCACACCGATGGTGAAGGCACCCTTTACACCACAGAAGAGTGCTTACTTAGTCCGGGGCGAAATCCACAGTTGAGCAAAGCGCAAATTGAAGAGCAGTTAAAGGCGTATCTCGGTATCGAAAAAGTCATTTGGTTGCCAAATGGTTTATTCAATGACGAAACAGACGGCCATGTTGACAACCTGATGCACGTTATCGCTCCGGGTAAGGTGGTACTGAGTTGGACCGATGACCCAAGTGATCCGCAATACGCGTTATCTCGTCAAGCGGAACAAGTACTGAAATCTCAGCACGATGCGAAAGGGCGCAATATTGAAATTGTCCGTTTGCCATTACCGGGTCCGTTGCATTACAGCGAGCGCGAAGCCAATGGCATTGACGCCAGTTCGGGAATGAGTCGACAAGCTGGCGAACGCCTAAGTGCCTCTTATGCGAACTTTCTTATCGTCAACGAGCATGTGTTCTTGCCGATGCTGGACGAAGAGACCGACGCTATGGCGATCGATATTTTGCAAAACGCGATGCCGGAATACCAAATCATCGCGATACCGTCGAGAGAGGTTCTACTCGGCGGAGGGAACATTCACTGTATTACGCAGCAGATCCCTGCTTAAACATAAACTCGCCGCTGGCTTAGCGGCGATGATGAGTTGTCAAAAGGAATGACCATGCAACAGATACAAAACCAAAGCCTTGTTTCGTTTATGGTAGCGAATCCACAACAGGGCATTGCAGTGACTAATCCGGCGACCGGAGAACTCCTCGGGTACGCACCAGTTTCAACCGAAAACGACATTTTAAATGGCATTGAACGTGCCAGTGTGGCGCAGAAAGAGTGGGCGGCACTGCCAGCAAAAATGCGTGCTGGCATGCTCAATCGTTGGTTCCAACTCCTGTTAGAAAACAAAGTCGACCTTGGCCGTTTGATGACGTTAGAGCAAGGTAAGCCGCTAGCGGAAGCTCAAGGTGAAGTGCTTTACGGCGCGAGCTTTATCGAATGGTTTGCTGAAGAAGCGAAGCGTACCTACGGTGAGACGATTCCTGCGCCAAGTGCGGACAAGCGTTTGGTGACCATCAAACAGCCAATTGGTGTCGCCTGTGCGATTACACCTTGGAACTTCCCAATTGCGATGATCACGCGCAAAGCAGGGCCAGCTTTAGCAGCAGGCTGTAGCTTTGTGGTAAAACCATCTGAATCTACGCCGCTGTCTGCGTTTGCGGTTGCAGAGCTTGCCTATCAAGCGGGTATCCCACGCGATGTGCTGCAAGTGGTATTGGGGGAAAACTCCCGTCAGGTCGGTGCTATCTTCACTTCACACCCGTTGATTCGTAAGTTGTCTTTCACTGGCTCTACTCAAGTCGGTAGCGTGCTGATGCAGCAAAGCGCGGCTGACATCAAACGTACCTCAATGGAGCTCGGTGGCAACGCGCCATTTATCGTATTCGATGATGCGGATATTGATGCAGCTGTGGCAGGCGCGATGGCGTCGAAATTCCGTAACGCAGGTCAAACGTGTGTTTGTGCGAACCGTTTCTATGTACACAGCAAAGTGTATGACGAATTCGTTGCTAAGTTTGACGCTGCGGTTCAGCAGCTCAAAGTTGGTAACGGATTGGAAGAGGGGGTCAACATTGGTCCAGTGATCAGCGAGTCAGCGAAGCAAGGCATTCAGACGCTTATTGATGGTGCTATCGAGCAAGGCGCGAAGCCGGTTTCAGAGCTTAAAAAGCTCGATGGTCTATTTATGCAGCCAGTGGTTCTCAAAGACGTTACTCACGACATGAAGATTGTTTCCGAGGAAATCTTTGGCCCTGTCGCGCCAGTGATTCGTTTTGACAGCGACGAACAGCTAGTCGAAATGGCGAACGACACCATCTACGGTCTCGCGTCGTACTTCTACAGCCAAAACATTCACCGTGTTTGGAAAATCGCAGAAGCGCTCGAATACGGCATGGTCGGCATTAACGAAGGTATGATCTCTACTGAAGTGGCTCCTTTCGGTGGTGTTAAGCAGTCCGGTATCGGACGTGAAGGAGCAAAACAAGGTATCGATGAATACATGGACGTGAAATATCTCTGCTTTGGCGGCAACTAATTAAGGACAAAACAATGACAAACCAACAACTACACGAAAGAAGAAGCCAAGTTATCGCTCAAGGCATGGGCGCACTGTACCCACTTTACGTCGAGAAAGCAGAAAACGCTTACGTATGGGATATCGAAGGCAACAAATACATCGACTTTGCAGCGGGTATCGCGGTGACTAACACCGGGCATTCTCACAAACGTATCAGTGAAGCGGTAAAAGCTCAGTTGGACAACTTCTCGCACACGTGTGCGATGGTTACGCCATACGCGTCATTCGTAGAGCTGGCTGAAAAGCTGACAGAACTTGCACCAGGTGAGACTAAGAAGAAAGCGATCTTTCTAACCACTGGCGCCGAGGCGGTCGAAAATGCCGTAAAAGTGGCACGCGCTCATACAGGCCGTAGCGGCGTGATAGCGTTTAAAGGCGGCTTTCACGGTCGCACAAATATGACGATGGGGTTAACTGGTAAAGTTGCGCCGTACAAAGCGGGCTTTGGTCCTTTCCCGAACGAAATCTACCACGCGCCGTACCCAAATGCGTTCCACGGCATCAGCGTTGAGCAAAGCTTACAAGCGATCGACGATCTATTTGCTTGCGATATTGAACCTTCACGCGTTGCGGCGATTATCTTCGAGCCAGTGCAAGGCGAGGGCGGCTTCTACAAAGCACCTGAAGCGTTTGCACAAGGCTTGCGTCAGCTGTGTGATAAGCACGGTATCATGCTGATTGCCGATGAAATCCAAACAGGGTTTGCTCGTACCGGTAAAATGTTTGCAACAGAGTATCTAGGCATTGAACCTGACCTAATGACAATGGCGAAAGGCATTGCTGGTGGTTTCCCAATCTCAGCGGTAGTTGGGAAAGCGGATGTGATGGACTCTGCACTACCCGGTGGTTTAGGTGGCACTTATGCGGGCTCGCCACTTGGTTGTGTTGCAGGTCTTGAAGTGCTGAAAATCATCGAAGAAGAAGACTTGTGTGCTAAAGCAATGGGCATCGGTGAAGTGGTCAATGTTCGTATGACGAAACTGCAACAATCAGTGCCTGCTATCGGTGAAATCCGTACCACGGGTGCAATGATGGCGATTGAGTTTACTGACCCAGAATCAGGCAAACCACTGCAAGAGATGACCAAAGCGGTGATTTCTAAAGCGCAAGAAAATGGTCTTATCCTGCTTTCTTGTGGAGTAAAAGCGAACGTGATTCGTCTGTTACCTCCATTGACCATCGAATCTGACGTGCTAAATGAAGGCCTAGATAAGTTGGAAAAAGTGATTCTTGAAGTGGCGTAATTCACGCACTTTTAAATAGCAATAACAAATCAAGGAAGCGGTTGGCATCAATCGTTTCCTTTTTATTTTTTTAACGTATCTGCTGCCTATCTAAAAAGTATTGCTCAAGCTCCAAGTTGTCACTCTTATTACGGATGACTTAACAGTTGGGCTCGTTCTTACTTTCCACTTAGTCGCTACTTTGTTCTCCTCGAATGTGGTTTGGTGCTCACATTCTAAATCCCGACATCTGAAAGCCACTTGAGTCTATAATTTTATTGAGCGTCATTCCTCACTTTTTGGACTATAGAAATGAGATAGTATTCATATCCCACTTAGGTTGCTTGACAGATTAGCAGGACGAACTTTGATAACAAAGAATACAAGGTATGCCATTTTACTCGGCTTAGTTCCCATCGCCATATTTGTAGTGGCCTTTCATTCGATAACCAACTTTTACGTCAACTCGGTAAAAGCGTCGAAAATAGATGCTTACGTAGATTATTTAAATCAAAGGTCTGCCTATTTGGACGGAGCAATAGTGAAGCAGATTGCTCAGTTAGATTTTACTTGTAGTGATAGTGATGTAAGAACTTTACGCGACCCACGTTTTTATAACCGTTACATTCGTTTTATTGCGATGACCACAAAAGGCGGAAAAACGTGTTCCACGGTTGGTAGTGAAGTGTCTCGCCCATCTAGTAGTGAACGATTTCAGATGGATGAAAACTTTTTCGCATCACTTATTTTGCCGCAACAGAATGACCAAATAGAGTGGATGGTCATTTATGATAATGAACACGTTGAAGTCTTCTGGGTGCTTGATAACAGTTGGGTTAACGAGGTAATAAAAACGCCTTGCAAAGACTGCCTATTTGTAGAGTTTAAGTATGATGAACCAATATTTGGTGATTTAACGATAAGCCGTGGCAAAGCGAATATTGCAGGAGAAGAAAACGCACTCTCAAAAGAGTTTTTCTTTTCAGGAGAGTCTCAAGCCAACATGCTCATCAAGATATTCAGCGGTGAAAAACTTAAAAATTATGCTCAGGAAAGAGTACTTTTGTGGGGCGGTCTTGTAAGTGTGCTTGCTGGTCTTGTGACTGCCTTTGCATACATATCTGGTAAAAGCTTGAGAAAATCCATTACAGGTCTAATTGAAAATGGGATTAGTAATGCAGAATTTATTCCTTACTACCAGGCGATTGTCGATAGTCGCGATGGTAAGACAGTAGGATATGAAGCTCTGATTCGATGGTCGCGACGTGATGGAATGGTGCCACCAAATATGTTTATTGGTGCTGCAGAAGAAAGTGGCCTGATTATCCCGATGACCAATCAGCTTATTCGTAAAATCATACAAGACTTAAGTGACTTACCCGAGCATACGTGGGTCAGCATCAATATTGTTTCCTCCCATTTAGAGTCAGGTGTATTAACGAAGTTGCTGTCGGAGTTAAATTGGCCAATCTCTAATAGAATTCATTTTGAATTGACCGAGAGAATACCAGTAAAAGACACTGAGGCCGCGAAAAAAGAGATTTTGTATTTAACGAATAAAGGCTACAAGTTCAAAATTGACGATTTTGGTACCGGATATGGTGGCTTTTCTTACCTACAAGATTTGGGCATCCGATGTTTAAAAGTGGATAAGATGTTTATTGATCCAATAGGATCTGACGACCAAAAATTGAAAGTGCTGGACTCAATTGTGTCTGCAGCGAACAAAGCGGAATGTGAGATGATTGCAGAAGGTGTAGAGAGCCAGGCTCAAGTCGAATATCTGGCTCAGCATGCGATTTACCTTATTCAAGGTTATGTTTACGCTAAACCAGAGCCCCTGACTAACCTTGCAAGCGCTTAACAGCCATAATGTCAAAACGTACCGTTTTAAAGGTGTCAGTTGCCTAGGTTAGCGCTGATTTCTGCTGATGGGGTTACACTTGAGGATTCCTAACACTCTCATTACTTCTAGAGTGTTAGGAATTAACGTTACTTAGGAGGAGAGTGCGGCTCTTTTCGTTTTGATTGACGTAATGAGCTGAGGTAGTAATGACATTACGATCATTCCTAGCATTAAGCTGTATTGCAGAGGAGTGAACGTTTCCCCCAATAGCAGTAGGCCCGAAACAATGCCTGCGACAGGGTTTGCAATACCACCAAAGGTAAAATCTACGACCGACATCCGCTGTAATAACCATACATACATGCCATACCCTAATGCAGTGTTCAGAATAATTACCCACAGTAACCCTAGAATATTCGTCATGGATACGTCCTGAACGACCGTAACATATGGCTCTGGATTGTTTATCGCCAGCACACTTGTTGCGATAGACATAATCACGCCACCCAAAATGAGCTGCCATGTTAGCACTGTCCACCAGTGCATTTTTGTACCTAGTGACTTTGTTACGCTACTTCCTATCACGATGCACATAATGGCGGAGATCATCGCAAGTAAGCCCACGGGTTCGAGAGAAATAGAGCTAGGATCAAATAAGAACCAAGCTAAAGTAATCAAAGTTGCGCCGCTTATCGCTTGAATGCCACTAGGCTGACGTTTGTAGACCGCCCAACCAAACAGCATCGCAAAAACGGGGACCGAAACCATACCAACACCAGAGATGGCAGAAGGAAGCGTCAACGCCATGACAAAAATGAGACCAAAGAAGCAAGCGATGTTGATGGTTCCTAAAACAAGCAGCACTTTCCACTCACTTCTTTTTGGAAACGAGGGCTTTATTGCCAGCAACAAAAGACCCGCAGGCAGTGCCCTTAGAGCACCAAGTAAAACGGGAGGCCAGTCCGGTAGAGTAAACTGAGTAACAGCGTAAGTCGTCCCCCAAAAAAAGGCAGGAATCATCGCAAGTAAAATGTTCATGTTAAATATCTTTATGTAGAGATAATTAAATGTAACGATATCGGCAAGGTGGCTTTTTGTAAAGTATCTTTATGTTAAAATAAAAAATATATGATGTTTGGAGAGAAATAATGGATGCAATTGATAGAGTGGTAGAGCAGTGGGCGAGGGAGAAGCCAGACCTCGACACTGAACCGATGGCAATAATGGGTCGACTAATGCGAATTGCAAAACACATGGAATCTAGGGTCGCCGAGCTACATAAGAAGTACGATCTGAAAATGGGTGAATTTGATGTGTTAGCGACACTGCGTCGAGCTGGTTCACCATATTGTCTTACTCCCTCAGCGTTAATAGAGTCGATGATGCTCACTTCGGGTGCGATGACTAATCGCTTAGATAAACTAGAGAAGAAAGGGTTTATTACCAGAACCCATAGCAAAGAAGACCGACGTAGCGTCACCGTTGAACTAACAGAGCAAGGCTTAACCTTAATTGACAAGCTAATTTTGGAGCATGTAGACGTTCAGCAATCGTTATTGCATGGTTTAGAAGGCAATGAAAAAGAGCAGGTTAACCAGGCGTTAAAATTGCTATTGCCACAATTTGAATGAGAACGCAGAAGGAGGCAGGGGATATGAAAAGCAAAGAACTAGAACAATACTTAAGTACCTTCATGTGTGCAGAAAGCGATTTCCCATTTGGGCCTGAAGCGCTTGTTTACAAAATCAAAGGCAAGATGTTTGCCATCATTGCAGAGAGAAAAGGTCGGGAGTATGTCAGCGTAAAAGTAAAACCAGAAGATGGAGAAGTCTTAACGTCGCAGTTTACGGACATTATCCCGGGTTATCACTTAAATAAGCGTCATTGGATAACGGTTTATTTTAACGGTGATGTCGAGGATGGGTTGATTCAAGATTTGTGTGAACGCTCTTATGCTCTTGTCGTTGCCAAGCTGCCGAAAGCACAACGAGCGTTGCTTGGTGAGTAATCGGCAACGCACTGGCCTCTGTTGTTTTGTCGCTCGTTGCTCGTAGCCTTTACGGAAAAATTCGCACCTTTTTCATCCTCGGGCTATATAAGAATAAGAAGGTGGAAAAGGGGAATGATATGCGAGCATTATCTGAATGGCTAAAAGAATACGGGGAGAGTCACCAAAACCCTATCAACCAAAAGATTCACACAATCGCAGTTCCAGGTATTTACCTTTCTGTGGTTGGACTTATTTGGTCGATTCCCCAGATTTCATTATTAGGCTTCGAACTTAATTGGGTTTGGGTAGCGGTGATCCCCACTTGGGTTTTCTATTTTCGTTTGTCTCTGAGCGTATTCATGATGATGATCGGCTACACATTAGCGTGCATTGGCCTTATTTGGTCTCTAGAGGTATTGATGTTGCCCGTTCTGCATATTTCTATGCTCTTGTTTGGTGTATTGTGGATATTGCAATTTATCGGTCACAAGATTGAAGGTAAAAAACCGTCGTTTTTTGAGGATTTACAGTTTCTACTCATCGGCCCGATTTGGGTGTTCAGAAAACACTAGCGATAAGCAAAATCAGGCATCATCCGAATGACACAAGACATATAACGTTCAGAGATTATGTAGCTCTTACTACAGAATACCTCTCCTTCTTATTGCCACGACAAGCATTCACTTTAGATACGCACTATGATTAAAGAGGTGCCAACGCACTTTACGCTATCGAGATACTTAAACTTACGGCAAGTTTACTTTAGGGGGATGAATGTACGACCGACAATATAAATATGCCTATTGGAGAGAAGAGCGTAAAAAAGGCAAATGGCACTATATATTAAAGTCCTTCTTTATGATTTGTTGTGCATTACTGCTTGGTAAAGTCATCGGTTTGTTCATTTTTGGAGAGCTGCATTCTTTAAGCGACATTTGGGAACAACTCCCTGCGGATGTTTTTATTATGATGCTCGTGGGCTTTCCAATTAGTGTCCTTGGTTGGTACCACGAAGAGTCAAAGTTTTTCCGGGCACTGCGACGCAAAGAAAAGCGGTTAAAAGACAATCAAAACAAACCGAAATAGAGTAACCTTTGTCTGTGTTTGGATTGCCACTTACCTATCTGAACTGTTCGATTTTACCCCTTCCAGTCGTTTAGCGTTTAGTTACGTGTTGCAAAAAGCCTTCTTAATGCAACAGCCCCTAGCGTTGTGGAAATTGGTACTGTAAGAAACATTAAAAAACGAAGTTGAGCATTAGCGTATAAAGGCTCGCACTGTCATCCTTTGGGGCTGATGAAAACGCGCCAGAGCTATTATTGTAGGCGTTGAACCTTTGCCATTCTGCGTTTAGGGAAACGTTGTAATCTAGGTCGTATCTCAATCCGAGTAAGAAACTGTCTCCACTTTTTTTATCCCGACTATTAAACTGCTGACCGTAAACAATATAAGGAGTTAGCTTGTTTACATTATAACTTGTTGTCGCGTACCAAGATGAGGAAAGATTGCTGGTCTGTCCTTCTGCCATAATCACAATGTTATCGAGCTCGTATCTTAACCCTAGAGAAAACAGATCGATCGTGTTGTTTTTTTCTGTTTCAACTAGACGGTCAATGATTGTGGTTCCGCCACCGGGAGTGGATTGCTCAATGTTAGAGAGCGTCGTTGTTTGATCATAATCGCCGTGGAGGTAGGAAAAATTCCAACGATAACTCTCTCCGCTTAGCGTTAAGTTCATCCCTGCAGTGTTGTTTGACTCAATTTCCAATTCAGTACGTTCATTGATGGTTACGTCACTATTGTCTTTAAACCCGACAAACGGCATGGCGGTAAGTACGACTTGCTCATTGAGGTCATGAATCCAGCGTGCAGATAGGCCGTTATAAGCCGTGATACCTAGAATGCTGTCATATACCTCATTCGGTGGGCGGGCTTGGGTAAAAGCGTGGCCGACATAGTTGTACTCAGACATCAAAAACAGTGGCAGTCTTAAGCGTCCTCCTCGTATTTCTATGTTTTTATAGGTATAAGCCAAATACGCCCACTCGAGCTGAGGCGAGCTCCAATGGTCTTGCGGGCGCTTTACGACTTGTGCGGATGCCCGAAATGCCTTGTGAAAATAATCGAGCTGCATGCCGAAAGTGGTATCGCAATCGAAACAAGATTCATCGCCAATAAAGCGGTTAACTAGTACCGTAGTTGGGTTATCGGATTTTGCCCACGACGTAGAGCCAAAACCACTTAAAGAAAGTTGTTCTGTTAGCTCAATCGTGGCTGAGCTCGGAAAGGTCGCGATACTCAGCGATAACATGGTTAAATATTTTTTCATATCAATTCTCCGAGCTAACCACACATAAAACATGAGCATTACTTGGGACGCTCGATGTTGGGGCATAACCAATTCTATTCGGCTTCTCTTGCATCCATGCTATGAGGTCATCAATGCTGGAGCGTGCAATCACTTTTGGCGGTCTAGCTTTACCTGAAAAAGACAAGCTTGCCCAATGCGCGTTCATTTGCGCTAAATTTTTGTTGAGAAGATAACGATAGAACTCAGCTCTTTCTGTTGATGTCGCAGGCCAGTCAGAGAGTTCAATTCGCTGGCCTTGTAAAAGTTGCGTCTTCCCTCTGTACAACTTTCGCGCTTTATTGACAGTGAGCGGAGAGAATTCGTCATTAAATGAGAAAACGGCGTAGCTCTCTGCAGCGAGAGCTTGGCAATTTAATGAAAGAAGGGCAATCAGAATAAACAGATAGCGTTTTATGTAACGCAAAGGAAAAGCAACGCGAGAATGATTTCTACTCATAGAATCCACCTACATTGCTTGTTCAATTTGATACAACAGTTTTTCTTTGCGCACAGGCTTTGGTACGTAGGCATCCATTCCTGAATCAAAGCAGCGTTGAATATCATCATCAACGACGCTTGCTGTTAATGCGATAATGGGCGTCTTAGCTAATCCTTTACTCGCTTCATAAGCTCTAATTTGCCTAGAAGCTTCGAACCCATCCATTATGGGCATCATGCAATCCATCAAAATAACATCAAACTTTCCATCTTTTTGGAACATTTCGACTGCAATTTGCCCGTTTTCAGCGACTTCGAATTGATAACCTGCTTTAGATAGCAATAGAGAAGCCACTTTCTGGTTTACTCTATTATCTTCGACAAGCAAGATACGTTCGGAGCGAATAGGCGTTACCGTTGCTTCTGGTTGCTTAGAACTTGCAGGTAGTTCATGAGTTGTATCGGGAGTAGTGTTCTCTTGGTGTGGTTCAGCATGCGTCGTGTTGGAAACACGTAACCCAATTGCCTTATCTAACTTCTCTTTAAGCAACCCTGCTTTAAACGGTTTGGGCACATAGTCATCCATTCCAACGTCAAAGCATTTTTGTATATCGTCATCGACCACACTTGCCGTTAGAGCAATAATCGGAATTCTGAAAGCGCGTTTTTCTTTTACTTCTATTTGACGAATTATTTGGGTGGCTTCAAATCCATCCATTACGGGCATCATGCAGTCCATTAAAATTAGGCTGTACTGATTCTGTTGAAATTTCTCAACCGCTTCTTGTCCGTTTACTGCGACATCAAAGTCGAAGCCAGCTTTTGTGACGTGTAGCCCCGCGATTTTTTGATTGACCGTATTGTCATCAACGACCAAAATTTTCGGCAGAGATTTAACATGTTGCGCTGAAGTGCTCTCTTGTTGTGCGTGCGAGAAATTTGCCGCACAACTTTCAAGTGCTTTAATTAAGCGCTGCCCTAGTAGTGGCTGAGTGACCAAGGCGCTGATACTGTTTCTAAAGTCGAATTGTGGGCTATGAAGGTGCTTGATGAGGCAGACACGAATGTTTCGTTTACAAAGGCTTTCTATCTCATCGATATGCATCGCCGCTGCATTTGGTGATGCTTCTACATGAATAACGATAACGCGCTCGTTATCAATCCACGTTGGCAACGCACTTAAGGTATCTACTGACTGCGTTATATTGATGTTGAAAAAACTTAACTCGTTACGCAGTTTTTGTTCTAGTTGAGTACTGCTGCATACAATCCATATATCGTTGTGATTCAGAGCGTGATAAGCGTTAAACTCTTGCGTCACAACAGGAGCAGTTAGTTCAAAGAAGAAGCGACTGCCTTTACCTTTCTCGGATTCAAGTTGAATTTCTCCACCCATTAGCTCAACTAATTGCGTGCTAATGGCAAGCCCAAGTCCAGTTCCCCCAAATTGTCGGGTAGTAGAGTTATCCTCTTGGGCAAATGGAGCAAATATTTTCTTTTGCTGCTGGGCATCAATACCAATCCCAGAATCTTTAACGGAAAACTCGATGACCGCTTCACCATTTTTAATTTCGCGGGTGATGACCGATAGCTCTACACTGCCTTGTTCGGTAAATTTTACCGCGTTAGACATGAAGTTCATGACAACTTGGCGTATACGATGGTCATCCAACATTACGTGGTAAGGCGTGTTACGGCTAATGTTGACTTGCACATCGATGCCTTTTTCCTTTGCTTTCGGTGAAATGATAGAAGCAATGTCATAGATAGACTCTCGAACACAAGTTGAATGTGGGCTAATGAGCAACATCCCAGATTCAATTTTTGAGAAGTCTAGAACGTCATTAATTAAACTCAAAAGCAGTTGGGAGGAGGTTTCAATCGTGTCGACGTAATCGCGTTGTGTGGCAGTCAGGGAAGTATCGGATAACACTTCAGAGATGCCAATAACGCCATTTAGCGGCGTGCGGATCTCGTGGGACATGTTGGCCAAAAAGCTACTTTTGGCTTTACTCGCCTTAATTGCATCATCTTTTGCTTGTTCTGCATCTTCTTTAGCTTGTGTGAGCTTTAGTCTGGACAACATCCGCTCATCACTAAGCTTTTTTACCTCTCGAGCAAACTTACTCAGCTCGTCTTTACCCTTTATTAGTTGAGCAAGAGGTGAATTTTCAGTGTTACTTTGTTCATTGCTTTCGTTACTGAGAAATTTGAGGACTAGATTCAAGTTTCCAGTAACTTTTCGCACCAATCTTAGCGTTAAACTTACGACCAACAGCGTTAAAAGGCTCATCATTGCGATAAAGGTAAAGCGGCGCTGTGTCGTCGTGTTGATTGTCTTTGATATATCATCACTCAGCTGTTGTTCCATTTTGTCGTCAACACTTTGTAATAACGATAAGCGTTTGTTGAGTGCAGATAACCCCGCATCAATCTCATCCGGGGTTAATGATTTGAGTTGAGCTGGTTGCAATAAATAAGCACGAAACTCTTGGCTTTTGATAAAGACTTCACCCGTAAACGTCTCAATGAGCAGATCTACTTGTTGTTGATTGGCATTTAGCGTCACAAAACGCTCTAGAAATAGTTGTTGGTTCTGGATTAAAGATTGGATAGAAGCCTGTGTTGTGAGGTCATACTCGTTATTTTCCTCTGAAGATCGAATCAAATATTCGCTTAATCTATGCTCTTCAGTGGACCAAAACATCAACCATTCAAGTTGCATCAAAGAAGAAAGGTGAGTGTTTGTTTCATAACTCACATTTCTAAAATAGACTTTGTCTAAGCTCATGAGGATTTCTTTGAACGTATCAGCGCGCCACTCTGCTGCATCTAACTTTTCTTCTTGATTTTGCGAAGAGAGCATCGAGAGGGTTGCTTCCTCAAAGCTTATCAACTGGTTTAGTATCTCAGCGTTTTCACCGAATACTGGTGCAGCGGTGTCGCGTAACAATTGAGATATCTGCTGAGTTTTTAGTTGCTTATCTATTACATCAGGGTTATTCGGTAGGTGATAAAGCGAAGATACGCGGTCGATGTAGACAGAGAATAACTGTGCTTTTTGTAGTTCCTGAGCCTGGATAGAAAGGCTTTGTACATGTTTACCCGCGAGGACAAGCAACAATAAAATTGGCAGCAAAACCAACCCAAATAGCTTTTGTTTTACCGACAGGTTGTTCCAAGAAAAGATTCCTACCACGCGCATTTCCATATCCAAGAAGTTGATATGAAAAGTGTAGTTTATTTATCTTAGATGTTAGATTTTAAGAGAAAATTCATATTAATGGGTGGGGGAAGTGTGACCGATATTGCATTACGAGTACTAACGCGCTAAGCGGCAATAGTTAACAAAACGGCGTTCTAAGCAAAGTGATTGACGCTTTGAGCGCCACTCCCTCGTTGGTATTCAAATGCAATCAATTCCTCGGCAGGTACAGGTCTACCTAAGAAAAAACCTTGTACGACGTCACAGTGGAGAGACTCCATTCGTGTGAGTTGAGTTTGAGTTTCTACGCCTTCGGCTACTACTTTCATTCTTAGGTTGTGAGCCATGGATACAATCGCGCGAACTAATGAATCGTCTTGATCGCTTTTTCGGATTTGAGCGATAAATGAACGATCAATCTTGAGCCCGTCAAAAGCCATATGTTGCAGGTAGGCAAGGGCAGAATATCCTGTGCCAAAGTCATCTAGCCAAACTTCCACTCCGATACTTTGTAGTTTTTTAAGCACATATTGAGCTTTCTCTGTATCATCAATAAAAAGTGACTCTGTCACTTCAACATGAATGGTTTGAGGGGCGACATCATGTCGTTGTAAATACTTAGAAAATAATTGACTTAAATCTTGGCGATAGATTTGTCTTGGGGACAAGTTTAATGCGATGTGAAAATCAGTACCGAAATGTTCTGCCCACATTGCCCGCTGAGCAACTGCCGTCTCAATGATATGTTCTCCAAGCTCCAATATTAAATCACTTTGTTCTGCGATCGGGATAAACGATTCTGGACTGATATAACCTTTCTCGGGATGATTCCACCTAACCAATGCTTCGACCCCAATTAGGCGATAGGTTTTTAGATCAAATTGTGGTTGATACCACAGCTCGAATTGAGACAAATCACGTACTGAACGACGCAGTTCTCGTTCTATGTATAAACGTTGTTTAATCGTTTCATCAAACGTGGAATCGTATATCGTCATAATGTCTTTACCGCGTCTTTTGGATTCCTGCGCCGCAAGAGAAGAAAGCTGTAAAAGAGACTCAGCGTTTGAACCAAATTCTGGATACACAGCAACTCCGAGGCTTGCCGTAATTTGAATATCGTTCTCTTCCAAACTAAAGGGAGAGAGTAGTTGGCGATGAATAGCGTGCGCTTTTTCTCTAGCTTCATGATTGTCCGAGCACGGAAAGGCCAGTACAAATTCGTCCGCACCTACTCGACTTACGATGGTAGAAAGGCGGTAAAGCGGCTTAAAATAACTCGGCAAACGGCCTTGAAGCTCTGAAGCAAGATGGCCTAGCAATTTATCCCCAATGTTATGTCCGTAGTTATCGTTAATGTGCTTAAAGTCATCCAAGTCAATAAACACAACCGCAAGTGAGGGAGATTTGTGGTCAGTTATTTGCGTTTGAATATCAATGAGTAACTTTTCTCGGTTTGGCAGGGAAGTCAGAATATCGTGGTATGCCATGAACTCAACTCGGCTGGTGTATCGGTTCACTTTGTTTGACATTTTGTTGTACGCCGAAATAAGTTCTCCCACTTCATCTTTGCTTTGTATGTCGGTGACTGGCAGCGCTTGGGTATTTGACTCTGAAAATTGATCTTTTAGTTGCTTGAGTGGCTTAGTTAACGACCGCCCCAAAGCATAAGCGATGATGCTACCGAATAGAACGGATATCCCACTGATCGTTAGCAGCAAGTTAAACATCTTCTGTTTATCGTTTGAGGTAATCGCTTGGACTTGTTCAATGTTCTGTTCTTTCTCTTCCAGTAGATGTATCAAGTTAAGCTCAAGATATACCGCCCCAAGAGTAATGTTTGATTGCTGAATCGGCGCTGCGATCTCCAACTGATGCTTGGAAAAGGAAACGAGAGTTCTGGATTCTTCTATTGCTTTCAAAATAAAAGGAGAGCGGTAATGAGGTTGGGCAAACATCCTTAGCTGAGTAGTACCGTCGTGAAAGATTAGCCCTTCATTGTCAACAACATGTATTTTCGAGACATCTGGCTGGCTCAATGTTGCCTTAATTTGCTCATACGCTTGACTGATATTGTCTGTATAGAGTGGATCAAAAAGCTGTTTTGATAATAGCTCTGCATAAACCAACCCTTTTTGCTTAACGTAAGATTCGGTTTTTTCTTGAGAGTTGTTCGTGATTTGTTGAGTTAAGCTATTTGAATACGCATCGTAACCGTGCATGTATAACGCAAGATTTATCACCACAACAAACAAGACAACGAACATTGTCGAGCAAATGTATTTGGTTTCGAGTGAGAGCTTTTGAAACATCAATCCACCTTCGGTAACAAGTGAACTGACTTGCGCACTGTACTTAAGGAGGCTCGCATTTCTGGAGTAAGTGCGCTGAATTTTTTGGTGTTCTGAAACTTTTTAAGTGCGAGAGAGCCTTCGTGAGTTGTATCCATATCAAGCAGTATGGACGTGATTTTACGCTGTTGCTCTAGGCTCATGCTTGGAGAAGCGAGAATCAAATCCCTGGGTATTTCAACAGAACGAGAAAAAATCGCTAGTTTGTCTTTCATGTTCTCTGGCAAATCTTTGGGATTGTTCCAGTTGAAGTTACTGAATGCTCCTGCTGCAACTCTCTGTTTATATACCCATACAGATAGGTTGATTTCATTTGACTGAGCGAGTTGCTCATCAAGGAATAAATAACCAATGCTGTCTTTGGCCGGTTTGTCATCAGGAGAGGGAAGGTATTGCAGTTTTTCTCCGTGATTCAGCAATGTAATCGCAGGTAGGTAATAGCTGCTGGTAGACGTGCGCTTTTCGAAAACAAGCGTTTTTCCGCGCAGGTCAGAAAGTGACTCAATGCCACTCTCTTTATTAGTAAAGAACACCGTATGATATTTTTGCAGGCCTTTTTTCCATCGTATAGCAAGGACTTGGCTATTAGACTGCTTTTCTAAGGTCATCGCATTAAAGGGGGTCGCCGTTGCAATTTGAACGGTGCCATTTTCAAGCGCAACCGCGAGCTGACGATAATTTTTAAATACCTTTACCGCCCCTTTTGCGTAACCATATTCAGCCATATTTTCAGTTACATACTGAGTAAGGGGCGTCGCTTTTTTGATTTTGCTTTGGGCTTTATTGGACACAATGCCAAATGTGAATGTTTTCTCAATATTTTCTTGTGCACTGACGACAAAAGGTGAACTCAGCAAAGTGAGTAATAACAGAGTGCAGGCAGGTTTCATCCGGCTTCAACTTCCTTCTGGTGCATGTCAGTAATATTTAGTATTTATCAATGTGCCGAAATCAATCTTAAAAACAGTATGATGTACAAATTTCGTTGTGTGCGCACTTTTTATAATGTGACTTGGTCACTTATTCCGTTCAAATAGTACCGAATTTGACGTTTATGTACAGAATGAATGTATCACCGTGAGTCTGAATTCACTGGATTCTTGGTCAAGCGCTGTATTGGCTGTGAGCTAATGCGCCTTATGTATCGCTATTTTGTACTAAGAAAATTTTTCCAATTGTTTTTGATACTTTTTCTCGAGAGCTTCATTGCCTGCTGCACGTTCAAGTTGAATCATGAGTTGCAAAGAGGGCTTCTTCACGCCATACATTTGATTGAATCTCATTAATCGAATTCTAGCTTCAGTATAATCACCGCTATCAATTTCTATTTTAGCGAGTTGCAAAATCGATTTTGGTCTATGGGGATCATGATCGATAGCTCTAGTAAAGTAGTATCTCGCTTTGTCTTTATCTTGTGATTTTAGCGCACAAAAAGCTGCATTCTCATAGCTCGCTGGAATAAGGTAGTAATAAGGCTGCTCAATGGCTCGATTAAACATCTGATCGGCTTTTTCGAAGTCACCTCGCTTGCAAAGAAAAGTACCGTAGTTATTGAGCACATTTCCGTTTTTAGTGTGTTGGCGTAGAGAGCGTTTATACATCTGTTCGGCTTTAATATCTTCACCAACCGTTTCGTAGTAGTGAGCCATAGATAATTGCGCGCGATAGTATTGAGGTGCGTGGTTTAAGGCTTGTTGTAAGTTATCGTGCGCGCGAATCATGTTACCGCCGTCTAAATAACCTAAGCCAAGTGCGATACGTGATTCTGCCATTGCCACAGGATCGGCTTTAACGACAGGGCTTCCATCTTCTTTCACCGTCACGCAACCCACGAGTGCAAACTGAGACAATAATATTAGTGCACCGAGCTTTGCTGTTTTCATTCTTTATCCCTACATCCCTGAATCTTTCTGCATGATATGAATTACTTAGCAAAAGCCTATTGAGGAAAAAACACTATGCGATCAGGTTTGCAAACTGTTATGAAAAAGCCGCCATATGGCGGCTTGGTTCACATATTACATTTCGGTAATGATGAGTGCTTTGTTTGCTTATTTTGAAGCTAATCGTCTTTAGTGAAAGCATCTTCACTGAAGTGATCGAGGTCGTACGGTGTTTGCTGATAAACACAGTAGTTCAGCCAGTTTAAAAAGAGGAGGTGTCCATGGCTTCTCCAGCTTGCAATTGGTGGGTTATCTGGGTTGTTGTTTGGGTAATAGTTGACAGGAATAGCGGGCTCCATACCTTCGCTTAAATCTCGGATATATTCATTATGTAAGGTGTGAGAATCATACTCAGGGTGTCCTGTGACAAAGACATTGCGTTTGTCTTTTGTGGTGGCCAAGTACACACCTGCGACATCCGATGTCGCTAAAATGTCTAAGTCAGTATGCTCTTCTAGAAAGTGAGGCGAAAAATCTGCGTAACGCGAGTGAGGAGCCAAAAACGTGTCATCAAATCCGCGTAAGATAGGGTGAAATTGATGATGGATTTGATGATGATACACGCCTGAAAGTTTTTCTTTACGCGTTTTTTTAGGTAGATCGTAGAGTAGCTTTAACCCTGCTTGCGCAGCCCAGCAAACATAAAGAGTGGATGTCACATGATCTTTTGCCCACTCCATGATGGTTTTGAGATGATCCCAATAAATGACATCTTCAAATTGCACCAAACCTAATGGAGCCCCAGTAATGATCATGCCATCGAAGTTTTTATCTCGCACCATTTCAAATTGGCGATAAAACGTGTCTAAATGTTCAGTTGGCGTATTTTTACTCGGGCGGTTATCAATGCGCAGTAATTCGACGTTAACCTGTAGTGGGCTGTTTGAGAGTAGACGCAGAAACTGAGTTTCAGTCTCTATTTTTTTTGGCATCAGATTAAGGATCAGTACTCTTAAAGGACGTATTTCCTGACTCGCTGCACGCGTTTCACTCATCACGAAGATGTTTTCTGTCCTTAATACATCGGTAGCTGGTAATTGATCTGGAATTCTAATTGGCACGACTTTCTCTCCCTAAGTATAGTCAATCTAGACGTCTATACTTCTAAAGCTAACTTAATTAAGTTTAGATGTCGATACGAAATCCGACTTTTCAATCTACTCTTTACATTATGGTAAACCGTACTCGGGGTTGTCACACAATTGTGACTAAAGCAGAGTTTCTGATGAGATAGGTTTGAAACGCAGTGTGTACTATTTGCTGGTAATTATGCGATCACGTTAATATGTGAAGGTGACTTCGTATTAAGGAAGTCTCAAATTAATGAGCCATACTAAAAACAATCAGCTCACCATTTTGCATTAATGTGCATATTTGGAAACATCGTCAGTGGAGGACATTATGTTCGGTATTTTCAAGAGAAAGACAAAGATTCAGAGCATAGCTCAAGAAGTTCCTTGCGTGCTACTGCATTCGTTTGGTGATAAAGACATTTATACGCCGGAAGAGATTGATCAAGCTCTTCAAAAGCTGGGTTATGATAAGAGCAAGGATATCAGTCATTATCAGTATGCGTATGGAATGTTTGCCGATGAAGCCTCTTACGAGCTCCTAGAACTAACGGATGAGCTAGGTAATTATGGTCATTTCCAACGTGAAGTAGGTAAGATGCTACTCAATACACCTGAGCCGATTGATATGCATATCTACTTTGAAATTTCTCGTCAGCACCAAAACGTCAGCCTTTCACCTGGTCATCAAAAAGTAAGCGAAAGTGATGGTGTGTAAACATCGTTAGTGGTATTCCATCGTGAGATGAGTTGGGTATAATGCGCGGCCTAATTATCCGGACATGTTGTCGGTTACATTTCTGTTGAGCGTTAATGCCTTATGTTCAAAATGCTTGTCTCTATGCCACCAATGTTGGCGCTGTCGATAGCGATTGTATGTGAAGTGATTGCCACTTCTTATATTCCCAAAACAGAGCAATTTACGAAAGTAATGCCGAGCACAGTCGTTTTGATTGGTTACGGCATCGCTTTCTTCTTGCTTTCCGTCACAGTGCAAACAATGCCTGTCGGGGTTGTTTATGCCATATGGAGTGGTGCTGGGATCGTTTTGGTTGCGACGGTTGGTTACTTTGTTTACGGACAGCGTCTAGACTTACCAGCCCTAGTTGGTATTGGGTTTATCATCGCTGGTGTGTTGATCGTAAATTTATTATCCAAAACAGTAGGGCACGAATAACGCCACTCTACTTGTTAAGTGAATAAGAAGCCGCAGCGAGAAATTGCTGCGGCTTTTTAGTACAAATTCAATCGCTAATGGCGAGTATTGATATGACGTCTTATTGTTGTATTCATCACGGTCGCATTATGTGATTGAAAAACAGGCATTATTTAGCGCATTGAAAATACAAAGTTATGTTTCTTCAAACTTTAGGAAAGGGCAGTAGATAAATCACTCCGATAGATGTTAACGTGGCGACTCATCTTTACTGCTTTTTCATTCCCTACATATTTCTGCAAAGTTCTTATTGTGTAGTGTGTCGAAGAACCATAGAATCCGCGCGCTTTAATTTATGTTATTAGCGTTATCAATGATAAAAGTGCAGTCCATTATCATTGTTTTTATCACTTATAGATGGGCACATCTGACAATACTTACATGAACAAATACAAAAAGCCTGCATTCAAGGCCGAATTTCTTTTGCCTCGTTACTGGGGAACGTTAATTATCATTAGCGTGATGTACTTACTTAGCCTCCTTCCTTTTAAAGTTCAACTAGCTTTGGGACGCAACATTGGTCGTTTAGCTATGCGAATCATGAGAAAACGTCAAGTTACTATCAGACGCAATCTTGAGCTTTGCTTCCCTCATATGGAAGAATGCCAACGCGAAGCAATTCTAAAAGACAACATCGACAATACTGGCATCGCACTTTTTGAGACCGCGATGGCATGGTTTTGGTCAGATAAACGGGTAAACAAACACGTCACGATAAAAGGCATGGAGCATCTAGAGGCTTTAGAGAAGTCAGGCAAAGGTGCATTAATGTTGGCCGTACACTCAATGAATCTAGAGTTAGGTGCTCGAGCTTTTGGCATTAAAAAGTCTGGAACCGGTGTTTATCGCCCAAACAATAATCCGTGCTTTGATTATTTTCAGTATAAGGGACGCTCTCGCTCTAATCGTACACTGATTGATCGTAAAAACGTCAAAGCCATGCTTGAAGCACTTAAAACGGGTGAGCGGGTTTGGTATGCACCGGACCATGATTATGGTAACCGACGCTCGACATTTGCACCGTTATTTGCCGTTAAAAATGCTTGTACTACGACAGGTACAAGTTTGTTGGTTGATTCTACAGATTGCGCCATTGTGCCTTTTACGATGGTAAGAGGAAAAGACGGACACTATACCCTAACCATTAGTGCGCCCGTCGAAGGTTTCCCGAAAGAGGATCATCAACGTGCCGCCGCATTCGTGAATCAAATAGTTGAAACATCAATCATGGCAAGTCCGAGCCAGTATATGTGGCTTCATCGTCGGTTTAAAACTAGACCAGAGGGTGAGGACTGTTTGTACAAGCCTAGGCTCATCCCTAGCTTGGCATAACACATAGAGAGCCTACAAAAAGCCCAAGGAACATACGAACCTTGGGCTTTTACTTTCTATTCTTTTCGCTTTATAAGTAGCGATCTTTTAGGTGAGCTTGAAAGTGTTTAGCATTCAGTGTTTCACCCGTGGCTTGTTTTACCAACTCATCAGTGGTGAATAAGCTACCTTTACTCCAGATGTTTTCCGAGAGCCAATTGAATATCGGAGCTAAGTCGCCAGAACGAATAACCGCATCTACATCGACGGTTTGTTTCATTGCTGCCATAAATTGTGCAGCGTACATCGCACCGAGCGTGTAGGACGGGAAATAGCCAAAACTTCCGTCTGTCCAATGGATATCTTGCATACAGCCATTTTTGAAGTTTCCTTCGGTTGAT
Organism: Vibrio sp. 704; assembly: GCF_033339295.1. Lineage (NCBI taxonomy): Bacteria > Pseudomonadati > Pseudomonadota > Gammaproteobacteria > Vibrionales > Vibrionaceae > Vibrio > Vibrio sp. 704. Next base: position 453,735 of record NZ_JAWOUH010000003.1, read on the forward strand.
AGCCCCAAGTACGCTTTCATCTTTTCGTTCCAGAGTTCTGGTACATCTGTATGTTTGATGACGCCGTTCATGAGATCTCGCTCAATTTCATATCGAAGGATAACGTGAGCAGGATATGTTAGTTCGTCAGCATCTACGCGAATAAAGCCTTTTTCTACGCGAGTGTAAATTTTGGCTAAATTGTCTTTTTCGAATTCACTACCAGAAAAATGGTTAGAAGCCAGTCGAGCGAGGTGATCGATAAACGCGCTGCTTCGTCCTATTTGCATTTCAAAGAAGAGTGATTGTGATTCATGAATACCCATAGAGCGAGCTTCTCCCGCGGGTGTTCCTGATAAATCTTTTGGTAGCCCTTGCTCGTATCGAGCATGGCCAGTTTCGTGGACAATCCCCATCAATGATTGGACAAACTCGTTTTCATTATAACGTGTCGTAATACGCACATCTGTCGGTACACCGCCACAAAATGGGTGGGTACTCTCATCAAGTCGACCGTGTTCAAAATCGAATTGAAGTAGCTTCATGACTTCCAAACCGAGCGCTTTTTGCTTTTCCGCAGGGTAGTGTGCAGTTGGCAATAAGATGTTGTCTGATTGTTGTTTTTCAAGCGCTTCATCGATCAAAGTAGGAAGCCAGGTTTTCACGTCAGCAAAAAGAATGTCTAACGACGCAGACGTTGTGCCAGGTTCATAAACATCGAGCATGGCATCATAAGGAGTCGTGCCATTTGCTTCGGCTCTAATTTGCGCTTCTTCCTGCGATAGCTTTACGACTTCAGCCCAGTTCTTTTCAAAACCAGCCCAGTCATTTTCTCCACGTTGCGTACGCCATGCATGTTCACATTTGGAGCCAGCAAGAGATTGAGCTTGAACTAATGATTCTGGTAGTAAGTTAGCTTGCTGCCACCCACGCTTCATTTCTCTTAGGATAGATTTTTCTTTTGTAGACAGCGTCTCTTCTTCTGCCTGAGCGAAAAGCTCTCCCAAGTGCGGTTGAGTCATTAAAGAATGGATATGTACATCGAGCTCTGCCGTGGCATTCGAGCGTGCTTCAGCGCCACCAGGTGGCATGACCGCCGCTTGATCCCAATCTATGATGGCTGATAGATGCTCAAAATTTGCCACTTTTTTGGAATGTTCAACGAGTTTTGTAAATGCGTTCATGTGACTACTCTTATTCTTTTGTTCTTTCCCTAAACACCCGATAACGGGTCCTTCATATGGTGTTGCACTAAGCAACCTGCGTTAATTTACTAATAATTAACAATTAACTCCAACCCATTGTCCATAAACTCACCCAGTTGTATAGCTCTCTTAAAAAAGAAGCTTGCGAATCTTGTGGATTGGCGGTATTGATGAAGGATTGACAATTAATTATCACGATAATATGGATATTTTGAATTTCGAGGCATTTATTATTGCCATTACGATTTTAACGTTAACGCCAGGTTTAGATACTGCACTTGTTATCCGTAACACTAGCCGATCGGGCCTAAAAGATGGATGTACAACCAGTCTAGGGATTTGCTTTGGCTTATTCGTACATGCTTTTTTTTCTGCGGTTGGTATCTCGGCGATTCTTGCGCAATCAGCAGAGTTGTTCCAAATCGTAAAAATGATTGGCGCAGCTTATCTTATCTGGCTTGGTTTGAGCAGTTTAAAAGCGCTAATGTCGTCGAAAGATGGATTGACCGTGACCGAGCAGATTCACGAAGTGTTTAATGGTAAGCGCTCTTTTAGAGAGGGCTTTCTTTCTAACGTCTTGAACCCGAAAACGGCGGTCTTCTATTTGGCTTTCTTGCCACAGTTTGTGAATCCAGAAGGTTCACCCTTGCTTCAATCAATGATGATGGCATCTGTACACTTTGCTATTGCGATGGTTTGGCAGTGTGGTTTAGCTGGCGCGCTTAACTCGGCTAAAAATCTACTAAAGAATGCAAGCTTTATGAAGTGGATGGAAGGCGCGACGGGCGCAGTATTAGTCGCACTTGGTGTGAAGTTATTAATTGAAAAACCCGTTTAATGCGTAATATTTATCGATTGTTGATACTACTCGCTGTATTTATTGTGGGGATAGGTGCCGCTGTTGCTTGGCATACGTGGCCACAAGTACAGTTTGCGCAACGCGGCATGATCTGGTCTTGGCACTGGGGCTACTTCGAGCCTTTTGCTAATGGAATACAACAAACGCGAACTCAAGACACTAAACAGTTATTGCTCAGGCGTGTGTATTTGCATGACGCTATTGTCGTTTTTGTTTCGACAACTATGGACAATAAATTTGAGGTTGACGTTGTAAAAGAGCAAACCTGTGAACCTAAAACGACAACTTGGGCTTCGGTCTCTGTCAATCATCAACGTGTTAGGCATGTACCTATGGTGTGCGATGCGTTTGGGCAAGGCTACTTTTATCGCTACATCGGGAAACATCTGGAATCGATTGAGGTTGGTGTCGGCGACTCGTTTGTAACAGAAGCATTTTTAGACTGGCCGCTATCAGAGTTGAAAGCGGATCAATTCAAGCAAAAAAATGCGAAGTTTTTTGAAGAACGTGGAGAAAACGTTGAGCATCAATGGTTGAGAGATTAACCATTTAACCGAAGATAAATAAAGCCCGCTAAATAATAGCGGGCTATGTGTTTTTACCATTTCTAATGTGTTTTGCTCTCTGTGACTGGTAGTTTGTGACCGCAAACCTGCCGTTTCACTAAGCTTTCACTGCTTCAACTTCACCTGATTGCGATGTTGAGCTAAAGAACAGTTTGGTTTCTGCCAGTACGACGTGACGCAGTGCGATCAAACCAATTAGGTTAGGAATTGCCATCAGACCGTTTACGATATCAGCCAGTAGCCAAATCATATCGAGGTGAAGGAATGCACCAGATGCCACCAAGCCGACGAAAATCAGTTTGTATGGAAGCACAGCTTTAGTTCCGAACAGGAACACAACGCAACGCTCACCGTAGTAGTTCCAACCAAGAATGGTGGTAAAAGCGAAGAACATCAAACCGATTGAGACGAGCATAGGGCCAAATGTATCTGCATTTAAACCCACCGCAAAAGCATGAGTCGTCATCGCGGCACCTGCAAGGTCACTTTGCCATGCACCGGTCAGGATTAGAGCAAGGCCTGTCATGGTACAAATAATGATGGTATCGAAAAAGGTACCCGTCATTGAAATTAGGCCTTGTTTAACACAAGAGTCTGTCTTCGCTGCTGCTGCTGCCATAGGCGCGCTACCCAAACCAGATTCATTTGAGAACACACCGCGAGCGATACCTGATTGGATTGCCAACATGATGCTTGCACCTAGAAAACCACCAGTCGCTGCTGTTGATGTAAAGGCTGAAACCAGCACTAATTCAACGGCATTGAACAATTGGTCTGCATTCATGATGATCACGCTTAAACACGCCAACACATAAAATACAGCCATGGTAGGAACCACTTTTCCTGCAACGTTAGCAATGGATTTGATGCCACCCAAAGTTACGAAAGCAACCAAAAGAGTTAGTACAAAGGCAGATAGCTCACGGTTAACACCAAGAGATATCTCACTTGCATCCAGAATCGCGTTTACTTGTGGAAACGTACCGATACCAAAACAAGCAACACCCAAAGCAAACACTGCAAACATGATCGCGAGAGCTTTTGAGCCAACACCGTATTGCAAGTAATACATTGGGCCACCAATCATTTGGCCTTTATCATCGACTCTTCGGTACTTAACCGCCAACAAACATTCGGCGTATTTAGTCGCCATTCCGAAAAGGGCTGCGAGCCACATCCAGAATAGAGCGCCTGGTCCACCGAGTTTGATTGCTGTGGCAACACCAACAATGTTACCAGTACCAATTGTTGCTGAGAGCGCAGTACAAAGAGCTGCAAAGCTAGAAACGTCACCTTGAGTATTAGATGACTTATCTTTACTGAATACCATCGCTAGCGCTGTTGGGAGGTGTTTAAACTGGATCAAGCCAAGGCTAAAAGTGAAGTAAACCCCTGTACCTACTAGCAAAATAAGCAGCGGTGGACCCCAGACAAAATTATCGATGGTTTGTAGTAAAGATTGTAGGTTGTTCATGATTTCCCCTTAATAAAACAACTAATAAGGAGAAGAGGGAAAGGACGAGATCAACGATCTCTAAAAGAACTAAGCTATTGGTTGTAGGCGGGAAGGCCAAGCAAAATAGTTAGGTTGTAACTTTCCACTCCTCTGTCCTTTTGCCTGAGAGTTTCACCTTGCGTGAGTGCAAGACTTGCTCCTTCGGCGACCGATTTAACGGTTCTCTCCAGAGGTTCCTCCAACTACAGTCCCCGCTACCTAGGTAGCACCTGAAATAGTTAATTCTTCGGCGAGTTATGCTAATCAAATGTTAAAATTTGATTAATAACCACTCTCCTGCAGTCTTCATCGGAACAATTACTCAATTAAATGAGTAAAGGTTAGTTAATGATGCTGGTCATCATTAACGTGTGAACTCTATCATGTTTTTGGTCCATTTCAACACCCTATGTCAATTTATTTTCAATGAAATAACCTCATCAATTTTCATGAAGGTATGTTTGCCAATCTTTTTGTGCGAGTCACGGCATAAATAAAATTTATTGGGTTAGGGAATGGAACCCAAAAACACTTCAGAACGATAAATGTGTTTCGACCGTTACGACATAAGTTATTCAATTAAGGACACAAAATTGATTAAAATCGGAGCACTTATTTTAAAATCTACGCTAAGTTGACCTTATGGTACGTATAAATGGGTTACAATGAATCTTTGTGAAACAGTCTACGGACCTAGGCAGTTTTTCATGAGTGGACAAGGAGGCGGTATGACCAGATTATTAGCCATTGCGGTGTTGATTGCAGTAGCATTTGTGCTGTTTCGTTATCGAACCAATGAAAAAGTCCAAAAAGCGACCGTTATAACATTAATTGGCGCATTTCTGATTTATACAGCATCAATTATGTTTGCGGAATTGATCCGCTAGCAAAGTAAAAGAGTCCTTGGAGTAGTATACGGTGAGTTCTCAGAACAAAATGGAAGAGCAAGACGACGTAGTTGTCATTGAAGAGCGTGACAAACGTACGCATATCTATATCGCAATCGCTGCGGTGTTAGGCTTGGCATTTGGTGGCCTTGTTGGATCGGTTGTCACTGCGAACAAGTGGGAATCGACTTACCACGTATTAGAAGAAAAGTATCAAGCACTAACGCAAGATAAAACCCAGTTGGCATCTCAAGTAAAAGTGCGTGAAGAGGCGCTTGACCAAGAGATACAAAACCAAGTTAGTGAGTTACTCGCCGCGAAAGATGAAGCTCATCAGAAAGCACTTAAGAAGTTGCAAAAGCAATTGACTGAGGTCGAGAAGGTTAACTTGTCACTAGAGTCTCAATTGAAGCAGCAGGCAGATAAGATCAACACGACGAAGTCAGAAAATGAGAAGTTGAGTCGTCAAGCGGATATGCAAGCGACTATGTTTGAGCGGTCCCGCGAAGTATTCCAGAAAGAGCTAAAAATTTCGCAAGAATTAGAGTCTCTCGAGAAAGAACGGTCGAAATTATTACCTAAGATTGAGAAACTCAAGAAAGAGTGTGACGTATTTTTAGAAGGCAAATCTTGGGACGTGAAGTCGGACGCGTGTGATAAACATGACGAAGCTAATTCACGACTAAGTCAGGTCGATCAAATGATTGAAGTCTATAAAATGGACCTCAAACAAATCAAAGCAATAACGGAAGATATCGGCCTTTAAGTCTTTTGTATCCGATTTTTGAAAAGCAAAAGGAGCTCTTTAAGAGCTCCTTTTTCGTTGTTAGCTATGACTTTAAGGCTGCTCGTATATTAGATTCGTGAGGCGTCATAGCCTGAGGCGAGCAGGAGCTCTCGTTCGTGTTTAATCAGCTGAGCTCGATCTTCAATTAGTTCATTGAGTGCTTGAGATGGCTTACCTGCTAATGCTTTGAACGAATCAAAAGATTCCGCGGTGTCGATTTTATCAATCATCTGACTGATGACATTACGAGCCTCACACGGGTTACTCGTCGTTGTAAAGTATTCTACTTGCTTTGCTGCCGATTTCATCTCAGTTAATAGCTCAAGCGGGCTACTTTCTTTGGCTACTGCCATGTAGTTATCCAGCACGCGCTTTGCATAAAGCAGTTCTTTGAGGGGGATATCTCTTCCGCTCTCGATTAGGGATTCGCTAAGGATCATACTTGAGCTCATGGGCATTCCTTCTTATTACTACGCCGCTTTTGATGTTTCCTTGAGTCTAATTTATTGAAGTCACATTGGGAATGGGTAAAAAGCATTTTTAACGCATTTTTATTCATTTATGAAAACACGAATGCGATGCTTATCTGGATCGATAGCCATAAAATTTAACCCATACACTGATGTCGCTGGTGGTTGAACAAACTCAACACCTAGGTCTTTCCAGCGCTTGTAAATGCGCTCTAGCATATGACTATTGGGCACCGATAAAGACAACTCGGTGCCACCACCTCTAATTCCGCTGTAGGGTGAAAGATTATCTCTTTGCTTGAGTGTCAACGTTAAGCCTTCGGTCAGTGGAATAGCGGCGAAGGTTGGAGACAACTGCGTGACTTTGCGTTCGAACAGTTTCGAATAAAAAACTTGGCTTATGTGGATGTCCTCAACGTAGAGAACGAATGAATTGATAGTCAGCATGGTTTGTTCCTTAATCAATTAGAAATAGTAGGGGCAATCTAACGGAAAGGAACGACAGGAGTTGTCAGTAGAACATTCTCGAAGGTAAGTGACAGAATAAGAAAAAGGAGCCGTTTAGCTCCTTTTTATCAGCGGAATCATTGGTATTAATGAGTGTGTTTGGAAGAATACCAGTTGTTTTGATACGCTTTAGATGCAAATAATGCGTTTGCTTTTGCACGCTCGATAATAGATTCGTCCACCTCTAGCGGCTTCATGGTTTGGTCTTTAAAGTCGTACGCCAGGGTCGATATCTTTTCACCAGGGGAAAGCACAACGAGATTGTCGCGCGTTAAATAACCAAAGTTTTTGTCGTATTGCATCATTGCGCGTTCATCTTCGCGAGCCAGTGGCTTCGTTAAATCACGACCAATCATCGGTGTTTTAGCATCTACCCCAATCAGAGATAACAGTGTAGGCGGCATGTCTATGTTGTTTGCTATGCGGTCATCTTTACGTGGTTGAATGCCTTTACCAAGGATCAATGCTGGAATGTGAAAGTGCTTAACTGGAACAAGGTTAGCGCCAGAAACACGTGCATCATGATCTGCAATTACAATGAAAATGGTATCATCCCAATAAGATGACTTTTTCGCCTTTTCAAAGAAAGTGCCCAAAGCGTAATCGGAATATTTAACGGCGTTGTTACGCGTCATATATTCTGAATCGTATGGCTCAATTTTGCCTTTTGGATACTCATAAGGGCTATGATTACTTGACGTAAAAACTAAGCTAAAAAAAGGTTTGTCGCTTTTTGAAAGGCGTTCAAACTCTTCGTTTGCTTTGTTATATAGATCTTCATCACTAACACCCCAAGAGCCAACAAAGCTTGGGTTGTTATAATCGTCTTCTTCTACTATTTGATCAAAACCGTTACCAAAGAAGAAAGTTTTCATGTTGTCAAAGTTGGCTTCACCGCCGTAAATAAATTGCGTGTGATAGCCTTGAGCTTTCAGTAAGTCCGCGATAGTAAAGAAACCCGTTTGGCTTTTACTCAGCTTCACTACAGCGCGAGAGGGAGATGGAGGAAAGCCCGTGGTTACGGCTTCAATTCCACGAACAGAACGAGTACCAGTGGCGTACATTTGTGTGAACTGCCAACCTTCCTTCATGAGTTCATCAAGGTTTGGTGTTAGAGGCAAACCGCCCAAATCACCGACAAATTGGGCGCCTAAGCTTTCTTGTAGCAAAATCACTAAGTTTTTATGTTTACCCTGGTAAGTCGCGGGGTTACTGTTCATGGTTGGGAGTAATGAAGGGGTGAAGTCGGACTTTGTTGATGAAGTGCGAACTAATTCCAACATCTTTTGAGTGTCCATTTTTCCGTAGAACTGCTCAGCACTCTTTTCTGACTTCATGCTATTAACCGCAAACAACAATGAGTAAGATGAGTTCAGTGCTAAGTCGTTAAGCAGTGGATCGTTAGAAAAGGCGACCATAGCAGGATTTAGCGGGCGGTGACCTAAAGATGAGCGAGCACCTGCAACCCCAAAAAGAACAACGAAAAGTGCCAATAGTGGTCGCCATTTCCAGTTGACCTGCTGCGCCTTATCGGTCAGTTTCTTACTCCACTTCCAACCTAAAGTGATGGTTAAAACTGTACCTAACGCACCAATAAACAGTTCTAATTTGTAGCCAGTCCAGAGCATACTCAAGACTTCTTTTGGGTAGATTAAGTATTCCACAAACAGGCGGTTTGGACGTAGGTCGTATTCCTGAATGAATGGCGCTGTTGCGAGCTCCATGTATACAAGCACCCAAAGCCCTAAAACCATCCATATGCGTAATATTCGCTTCCAACACTCTCCCATCTTACCGGTTAATGGCATGAAGGTTGAAAACAGTGCTGGAAGAATAAATAACCAGCAAAGCGTTGCAATATCTACGCGCAAACCTTGACCTAGGATGTAAATTAAGTCGTTTAGAGAGTCAATACGGTCAATCTGCCAAAAAGCTAGCAAAACTCTTGAGATAGACAGAAATAGAAGCGAAAACAAAGAAAAGGCAGCAATTGGCTGCAAAGGCCCCCACACAGAGCTCCTTGATAAGTTTTTCATATTTATTCGAATAGTTTAATTGTTATGTTATGTTGTGTTGTTTTTAGCAAAGCAAGCGTGAAATAAACGTGAATTATAATGTGGGTTTATGGTCGAGTAGTGTAAGTGTTGGTATGTCTATGTAAGGGGGAGGGGCGTTTGTGTAAAAAAAGAGCCAGTTGATAACACCAACTGGCTCTAGAGGTTGATAAAGGCATGATTACATTGCGGCTTTCTTCGCTTCTTCGACCCATGCGTCGAACTTTTTCTGGTTCGCTTTGATCCAGCCATTTACATGAGACTCGATGTCCGCTGAGCTGTTCTTACCTTGGCTCATCATCATATTCTGAGCACTAACATCATTGATATTTAGTTTGATGATTTCAAACAGCTTTGCAGCAGCAGGGTTGTTTTCTGTAAACTCTTTATTAGCAACGATGCGCATAGAGTTCATCTCGAAGCCGTAGTTCTTACCGTTCTCTAGTGTCGTATCAATGTCCTTACGCTCACCAGGAAGTGAAGAGAATGGCACTTCTAACCACACAACATCTTTCCCTGGAACTAAAACGCCACTTACCCAGTACGGTGTCCAAGTGTAGTAAAGAATCGGATCGCCTTTTTTGTAACGTGAGATTGTATCAGCGATAATCGCCGCGTAGTTACCTTGGTTGTGTGTTACTGTGTCACGAAGTTTGAAAGCATCCAACTGATGTTCAACAACCATTTCACAACCCCAACCTGGGTTGCAGCCAGTTAAGTCCGCTTTGCCATCGCCGTTTGCATCGAATAGCTTCGCCAATTTTGGATCTTTTAACTGACCAATGTTCGTGATGTTATATTTTTCCGCGGTTTTCTTATCGATCAAATAACCTTGCGCAGCACCACTTACGTATTGGCCTTTACGGAAGAACTTATCATCACCGCCAGACATCGTGTACTTATCGGCGTGAAGAGGGAACCAACCAACCGCTAAGAAAGTAGCATCACCTTTAGCAATAGAGGTGTAGCCTACGTTGTAGTCCACTTCTTTGGTCGGTTTAACATCGTAACCAAGCTCTTCAAGTGCGCGGTTTACGATCAACGTTTGAAATGTTTCTTCTGCAACGGTTGATTGAACAGGCTGAACAGTGACACCTTCACCCGGTAGTTCACTTGCCACACCATAAGTTGAAAATGCGATAGTACTTAGAGCTCCAACAGAGAGCGCTTTCTTCCATGAATTATTCATTGATGTTTCTCCTAAGTTTTAGATCGTCTTGGTTCGTCTTTGTTTTCAGTTTTAATAGGTATGAAACAGGACCTGTGTGATACCAGCGAAGTTTAGTGTTGCCCGCATTAACCCCTAACACCTGGGTGATACGGTCTAACAAAATCGCAAGAATAACGATGCCTAAGCCACCAACGGCAGCAAGACCCATATCAAGTCGGCCAATACCACGAAGTACCATTTGGCCTAAGCCGCCAACAGCAATCATTGAAGCAATCACTACCATAGAAAGTGACAGCATTAAGGTTTGGTTTACACCTGCCATGATGGTTGGTAACGCCAACGGTAACTGGATGCGATAAAGCATCTGTTTTTTGTTTGCCCCGAAAGAGTGGCCAGCTTCGATAAGCTCTTCAGGTACTTGCTGAATACCCAAAATAGTCAGGCGCACAACGGGAGGCAGGGCGAAAATGATCGTTACTACTACGCCAGGAACGTTACCAATACCAAACAACATAACAATTGGCACAAGGTAAACGAACGCGGGAGTCGTTTGCATTGCATCTAATATTGGCCTAACAAATTTGGCAGCGGTTTGGCTCCTTGCCAACCATATCCCCATTGGTAGCCCTATAAGCAAACAGAAGAAAACGGCGGTTAACACCAGTGCTAGCGTTGTCATCGCTTGTGACCACGCACCAATTAGGCCGATGAAAACAAGGGATACAAGAGTAGAAAAACCAAGTTTTACATTGGAAAACTGCCACGCTAGCAAAAATAAAATGAGTACCATTATAGGCGCAGGTGTAGACACCAAAGCAGTTTCAAACGACGTTAGAATAAAGTCGATTGGAACTCGTATTGCTTGGAAAACAGGTCGACCATGTTCCACCAGCCAGTTCAAACCGGACTCTACCCAGCTATCGAGGGGTAAAACCGCATCTTGGAATGGGTTCATAATATCGAATGGTGCTTGCTCTACAGTTTCTGAGTTGAGCCAATCATTACTTGGCGCGGCCTCTGTACCTTGCGACCAAGGATCATCTTGCGCAGGAGCAGTATTTGACCAGGGATCATTGTTAGTTTGCTCTGAAGACATCGTGTTAATCCTTATCTAGTGTTTGTAGAAGACGTGATTTAGTCACGACACCAAAGTAAGTTCCTTTCTCATCTACGACAGGCACGGCATAAGGAACACCAGCAACCAGACCCAAAATGTCATTAATTGACTGATCAGGCTGAAGAGTAACTTCATCCGGTAATTGAGCACTGGCTAACGAACGGTTTTCTTTATGAGCCAAACGTAGTGAATCAAGAGATACGATGCCGGAATATCGGCTAGATTTATCGACGACAATACCGTAATCACGGTCGTGATCCATCAGAATCTGCATCGCAGAGCCTGGACCGTCATTTTCCGATTTCTTAAAAACAGCCGCTGGCTTCTTGCGCGCGATATCTTTTGCTGTCAAGACACTTGCGATGTTTACGCCGCGGAAAAACGCTTCGACATAATCATTTGCTGGACTGTGTAATATTTCATCAGGTGTACCAACCTGAACAACCTCACCGTTTTGCATGATGGCGATACGGTCGCCAATGCGCATTGCTTCATCCAAATCATGAGAAATGAAGACAATTGTGCGTTTGTCATCGTTCTGTAGACGAATAAGCTCATCTTGCATCTCAGAACGGATCAATGGGTCTAAAGCGGAAAACGCCTCGTCCATTAATAGGATGTCAGGATCACAGGCTAACGCTCTCGCTAAACCAACGCGCTGTTTCATACCACCGGATAATTCGTCAGGGAAAGATTCTGCATAAGGGTCTAAACCCACTCTTTCTAAGGCGGAAAGGGCACTTTTCTGACGCTCATTAACATCGATGCCGGCAAGTTCTAAACCAAAGGCGGCATTTTCAATCACCGTCATGTGTGGCATGAGTGCGAAACTTTGAAACACCATTGAGATATTATTACGACGAACTTCTCGAAGTTCATTCTCGGAGATGTGGGCGATATCTCTTCCTTTGAGATAAACACTACCTTTAGTCGGCTCAATGAGCCGGTTAAGAAGTCGAACAAGGGTGGATTTCCCGGAGCCAGAAAGGCCCATGATTACGAAAATTTCCCCTTCATTTATGGTGAGAGATACATCGTTTACGCCGACTGTTAAACCTGTCTGTTCAAAAATACCGTCTTTATCGACGCCTTTGTCGATAAGCGAGAAGGCTCTATCTGGGTCTTCTCCAAACACTTTATACAGTCCCTTAACTTCCAGTATGGGATCCATGTTATCTGTCCTTTTTCGTGTGTTTATAACTGTTTAACGATTTGTACTCTAATTAATTTTAGTTCAACTTTCAACGAAAGGGGGTTGGTTAACTAGTTCTGCCGTGCATAGAGAATTCGTTGAGCAAGGTATGTTTAATTCTTATTTTTTATATTTAAAACAATTGCTTGTGATGTGTTTTTATCCGCCATAACGTTACCCTGACGTAGGGTTGAATTTATTTTGAATTTTTTTGTACATTTCAACTCAACTCGCTTGCATAGATATAAGCTGTGATAGCTTAGAACTCTACATATAAAAAGGTTAGAGCTCTAATTTTTGGTTAAGGCTTGGTCCTGTGAAATCGGTTAGGTACTGTTATCCTTAGATTTATTTATTGCTTGATTTCACTCAGGGTGATATTTATCGCTGTAGTTTAGGCAACGTATGGAATAAAAAATGGAAGCCGAACAGTTAGAAGTGCTCAATTTCATTAGCCAGTACCCACCTTTTGATGACCTACCTGAAGAGCAGCTTAGAAAAATTGCTCTCAATGCCGAGGTTGCATACTTTCGGCAAGGAACAAAAATTCTTAACTTCGGAGATACGATCCGCGACTTGTATATGGTGAGAAGTGGGGCGGTAGAGATTTATCGACGTAAAGGTGAACTTTACAACAGGATTGATGCTGGTGGACTGTTTGGTCAGATGGGGTTGTTGATGAACAACCGCGTACGTATGCCAGCCAAAGCGATAGAAGACACTCTCGTTTACTGTATTCCGGAAAACATCTTCAATGAACTTTGTGATGAGTTTGAAAACTTTGCGGACTACATGGAACTGGAAGATAGCGCGCGTTTGCGAAGCGCAATATCTAGCCGCTCCGAAAGCAATGACTTTACCACCGCTAAGGCACGTAAAATCTTAGCAAGAGATCCAGTAACTCTGGAGGCAACGGCTTCAATTCAGGAAGCTGCGATACTAATGGCAGAGGAAAATGTCACCTCTCTGCTCATTATTCGCCCGACAGAGGAGCTCACAGAAGAAGATGATGAACAGCTGCTTGGAATATTGACTGATCGCGATCTTTGCATTCGCGTACTAGCTCAAGGTATTGATACCAATATTCCAGTGAGTGAGGTCATGAGTTATGACGTGGTTTCATTGGATTATAACGCCTATGTGTTTGAGGCCATGTTAACCATGTTGCGTTACAACGTGCATCATTTACCAATTTTAAAAGATAAAAAGCCGATAGGAATTATTGGCATGACGGACATCGTTCGTTACGAATCTCAGAACAGCCTATTGCTAGTGAGCTCTATTTTTCAGCAAACCAGTGTCGAGGATCTCAAGCAGGTTTCTGAACAAGTAAAAGACTGTTTCGTAAGAATGGTCAATGAAGATGCCAACGCGCACATGATTGGTCGAGCCATGTCGGTTATAGGCAGTAGTTTCAAACAACGCCTCGCTGAATTAGCTGAGCAAGAGTTCGGCCCAGCGCCCATTCCTTATTGTTTAGTCGCAATGGGTTCAATGGCGAGGGATGAGCAGCTAATTGTAACGGATCAAGATAACGCGCTTATTCTCGATAACAGTTATGACGTTGAGATTCACGGAGAGTACTTTGAAAAGTTTGCTAAATTTGTTTGTGATGGTTTAGCGGCATGCGGCTATGCTTATTGTACTGGAGACATTATGGCTACCAACCCAGAATGGCGAAAAACTCGTGCAGAATGGGAAGAATGCTTTGGAAACTGGATAGACAATCCAACCCCTGAGAGATTGTTAAATAGTAATATCTTTTTTGATCTCCTCGGTGTGCATGGGCGAGTGAAATGGGCGGAGCAATTAAGCAGCTTTATTGTGAGACGAGCGAAAAGAAATAACCGCTTTCTTGCTTGTATGGCGTATAACGCAATACGTAGGACGCCTCCACTGGGCTTTTTCAAAGACTTTGTGATGGAGAAAGATGGTCGTCATCGCAACTCGATTAACTTGAAGCGAAGGGGGACGGCTCCGTTGGCCGATTTAATACGGGTGCATTCTCTGGCAATCGGTTCGCGATCGCAAAACTCTTTCGACCGTTTAGATGACATTAATGATGCTGGCATTTTACCGAAAGGTCGAGGTTTGGATTTAAGGGATGCGATGGAGCTAATCTACATGGTTCGAATTCGTCACCAAGCCCTTGATATAGAAAATGGAGAAGAGCCAGACAACAATATTGAGCCGGAGAACATGTCTGAATTTGAACGTCGAAACTTAAAAGCAGCATTTCAAATTCTAAGTAACGCTCAGAACTTCATTAAGTTTCGATACCAGAGAAGTAGCAAATAATGTGGTTCTCAAAAAAAGTAGAAAAAGAACAGCCGTTGTTGGATACATCCCAGACGCCAGAGTGGTCAATGTTGTTCAAACAACTCGCTAAAGAAGCGAAAGACCAGAGGCTCAAACGCTATTATTCGACACCAATGGTTAATGGGGAAACACCAATTGAACAAGTGCCATTTGTCTCGGTAGACTTTGAGACAACAGGATTGAACTCGGAAGAGGATGTCATTCTCACGATCGGACTTGTGCCGTTTACTATTGATCGTGTTCAATGTAATGGCTCTGCTCATTGGGTCGTTAACCCAAACAGAGAGTTAAACCACGAGTCTGTCATTATTCACGGTATCACTGACTCTGAGGTTAAAAACGCGCCGCAGCTGTCTCAGATCTTGGGTGAAATATTGGATGCGTTGTCAGGCAAAGTGGTTCTCGTTCACTATATGAACATTGAAAGGCAGTTCTTTAATAACGCCTTGCTAAATAGCATCGGAGAGGGGATACAGTTTCCTGTTGTTGATACGTTAGATATTGAGTATGCGATACAGCGCCGTGAATGCAGAGGTTTTATCAATAAGTTGAAAGGTAAGAAACCCGGTTCTGTACGATTAGGGCACGCTCGTGAAAGATATGGCCTCCCTGCTTATCAACCTCACCATGCCCTGACGGATGCGTTAGCAACTGCGGAGCTGTTTCAAGCACAACTGCAGTATCACTTTAATCGAAACATGCCAATATCTTCGGTTTGGCAATAGGCGTTATTTATGGTGAAAACAATAAAATGCAATGAGAGATAGGGGGCTTTAAGATTATGATGGCGGATTGAGTAACCGCTTATAAGAACAATGTTTTATGAACATGTGCTTGGTAGTGATGAAGACGTTTCATTACTCGAACTCCGACGAAAGTAATTTAAACTTGGTCACGTATTTTTAAGGAGATTATCCGTGAGCACCGATAATAACGGTGGCATTCAACGCCCCGATGGAAAAGTAAACGCAATAGATACTGACTATCAAATTGGTCAGGATAACGTTGCGCTAAAGGTAGGCCCATTTGGCCTTGATATTCATAACCGTGTTTTTGCAATTTCTGGCTTAGCAATCGTCATGTTTGTTGTGATAACACTATTATTCCGAGAACAGGTAGAGCCGTTTTTTGCAGACCTACGAGCGGGTTTGTTGCACAATTTAGACTGGTTTTTTCTCGCTTCAGGTAATATTTTTGTCATTGTCTGTGTCGGATTGATCTTCACACCATTAGGCCGTGTACGAATCGGTGGTACTGAAGCAACACCGGATTACTCCTATGCTGGATGGTTGGCAATGCTATTTGCTGCGGGTATGGGCATTGGTCTCGTATTCTTCGGTGTATCAGAACCGATGTCCCATTTTAGTTCTGCGATTGGTGGCGTGAGCGTTGAGAATGGTGTACGTACTGACTGGGCACCGCTAGGTGGTGCAGAGGGCGATGCAACTGCAGCTTCGGCATTAGGGATGGCTGCGACGATTTACCACTGGGCACTTCATCCGTGGTCAATATACGCGCTCTTGGCTCTTGGGCTGGCTATCTTTTCATTTAACAAAGGTTTGCCACTCACCATGCGCTCAATTTTTTACCCTTTGTTTGGTGAGCGTGTATGGGGTTGGACTGGTCATATTATCGATATTCTTGCAGTTGTAGCGACGGTTTTTGGTTTAGCAACATCGTTAGGCTACGGTGCGTCTCAAGCCGCAACGGGTTTGAACTTCCTGTTTGATGTCCCAATGACCAATACCACGCAGGTTATATTGATTATTGGTATTACTGCGCTCGCTTTAATCTCTGTTGTGGCTGGACTCGATAAGGGCGTGAAAATCTTATCTGAAATCAACATGGGTCTTGCAGCGCTGCTATTGCTATTTGTTATTGTTGTTGGCCCGACGATTGCGATTTTAACTGGTTTCTTCGAGAACATCGTTTCCTATGTAGCTAATATCCCTGCCTTATCTATGCCATTTGGACGAGAGGATGTGAATTACTCTCAAGGCTGGACGGCGTTTTACTGGGCGTGGTGGATTTCTTGGTCACCATTTGTGGGTATGTTCATCGCACGTGTGTCTCGCGGTCGTTCGGTTCGTGAGTTTATTATTTGCGTTATTCTTATCCCATCTTCAGTTTGTGTGTTATGGATGACGGCTTTTGGCGGTAACGCAATTAGCCAATACGTTAATGATGGCTACGAGGCGGTGTTTAACGCAGAACTACCTTTAAAACTTTTTGCCATGTTAGATGTTATGCCATTGGCTGAGATAACATCTTTTGTCGGCATTATCTTAGTCGTGGTGTTCTTCATTACCTCTTCTGACTCAGGATCACTGGTTATTGATACTATTGCTGCGGGCGGTAAGGTCGATGCACCAACGCCACAACGCGTGTTCTGGTGTACGTTTGAAGGTTTGGTTGCGATTGCATTGATGTTGGGTGGTGGTCTAGCTGCTGCTCAAGCAATGGCGGTGACGACTGGTTTACCATTTACTATTGTTTTGCTTGTTGCAACGGTATCTTTGATAAAAGGTTTGATGGATGAACCTCGTCCAAAGGCGGTTTCTAAGAAATCAAAATAACTAGTATCAGCAGTTAAATTATTGATAAAAGCGGTATGCGAAAGCATGCCGCTTTTTTTTGGATTTCTATTTTTCTCTGAGAAATGAACAGCATGGAAAACGGTCTTATTCTGGTTATTTTTTGTACTGTGCATTTGGGTGACTATTTAATAAATTAGACCTCAAACTATTTTAACTTTTGGTTAATAGGTTTATTTTTGTGATCTAGATCACAAAAATACCGATAAAAAGGCGGATTATTTGATTTTTAGTCGCGAGGGATGCCCATAATAAAAAGGAAATTTAATTAGACCTCAAAGGATATGTATTTTCACATGATCACATCAGCACCTTGGGTCCTTTATCCAGAGATTGGAGAAGACTCAAGTAAAAAATGGATTTTTCGTGAGCCTAAAATCTCTGATGGTGACGACATTTACAGCTTGATTGCAGACTGTCCTCCATTGGACATGAACTCATCTTATTGCAATTTCCTACAGTCTACGCATTTCAGCAAAACCAGTATTTTGGTTGAGCAAAAAGGCGAAATCGCAGGTTTCATTTCCGGTTATCAGAAACCAGACGAGCAAGACGTTTTATTTGTCTGGCAAGTTGCAGTCTCACCTCGCTTTAGAGGTCATGGTTTAGCATTCCGCATGTTGAAAGAACTTCTCACCCGAGAGGAATTAGGCGGTGTTAAATCGGTAGAAACTACCATCACGGAAGATAATAAAGCCTCTTGGGCACTGTTCAAAAAGTTAGATGCGATGAACGGCAATTCTGGCCAAGTAAGCACATTTTTGGATGAAGAAGCCCACTTTAAAGGCAAACACGATACAGAATATTTGTATCGCATTCCTCTCAAATAATCCTCAAACAATAGGAATTAAAAACGGTCTCATCATGGATATTTTCAAAAAGCAGGAATCCAACGTACGCTCATATTCAAACAATTTCCCGGTCGTTTTTCGTAAAGCGAAAGGCTGCTGGCTAGAAACAGAACAAGGTGAACGATACTTAGACTTCCTTGCTGGAGCGGGATCTCTAAATTACGGCCATAACAATCCAGTACTAAAACAAGCGTTGCTTGAGTACATTGAAATGGACGGTATTACTCACGGTTTGGATATGCACTCAGAAGCGAAAGCATCGTTTCTGGAAGCGTTGGATACTTACATCCTTAAACCAAGAAACTTGGATTACAAGGTTCAGTTTACGGGCCCAACAGGTACTAACGCTGTTGAGGCGGCATTGAAGCTGGCTAAAAAAGTAAAAGGCCGCGACAGCGTCGTTGCGTTTACTAACGGTTTCCATGGTTGTACTGCTGGCGCACTGGCTGCAACGGGTAACCAGCATCACAGACAAGGTAACGGTTCTAGTCTAAGTAACGTCACTCGTATTCCATTTGAAGGTTACGCTGGCGTAGATGGTCTCGCGCTGTTCGAAACCATGCTAAATGATAACTCTGCAGGTATGGATAAACCAGCCGCTGTACTTCTTGAAACTGTGCAGGGTGAAGGTGGTTTAAATGCTGCTTCAAACGAGTGGTTACAACGTTTGAGCAAAATCTGTAAAGCCAATGACATTCTTGTGATTGTCGATGACATTCAAGCAGGTTGCGGACGTACCGGTACTTTCTTTAGTTTCGAGCCGTCTGGTATCCAACCGGATATCGTGACGCTATCGAAGTCGATCGGTGGTTACGGTTTGCCGATGGCTGTCGTATTACTTAAGCCTGAGCTTGACCAGTGGAAGCCAGGCGAGCATAACGGTACGTTCCGTGGCAATAATCACGCCTTTATTACTGCTGCAAAAGCACTAGAAATTTACTGGGCAAACGATGATTTTGAAACACACATCAAGCAGTGTTCAGACAAGGTAAGTGCTGTTATTGACCGTTGTGTTCGTCGCTTTCCACAAATGTTTGTGCAGAAAAAAGGCCGCGGCATGATGGTTGGTATTGAATGTATCAATGGTGATATGGCATCTGAAATTGCGAAAAACTGTTTCGAGAATGGAATGGTGATAGAGACAGCGGGTCCAGACGATGAAGTTGTGAAGTTCTTCTGTCCACTAACCATCAGCGAATCAGAGCTAGATCAAGGACTAAGCATCTTTGAAAATGCAGTAGAGACTATCGCTGCGAAACATTTCAAACAAGCATCTTAATAAGGATTTTAATTATGATCGTCAGAACTCTAGATGAATGCCGCAACAGCGAACGACGTGTTGTTTCGGATAACTGGGAAAGTGTCCGCATGTTGTTGAAAGACGACAACATGGGTTTCTCTTTCCACATCACAACGATTTATGAAGATACAGAAACTCATATTCACTATCAAAACCACCTTGAATCGGTGTTTTGTATGAGTGGTGAAGGTGAGATTGAAGTTGTAGGTGGAGAAACGTACCCAATCAAACCAGGTACATTATACATCCTTGATAAACACGATGAGCACTACTTGAGAGCTTATAAGAATAAAGAAATGGTAATGGCGTGTGTGTTTAACCCACCGATTACTGGCGCTGAAGTGCACGATGAAAACGGTGTTTATCCTCTCGTTGACTAAAAGATGATGGTGGGGTGCTTTGCCACCCCACACTTTACTATCTCTTCTTTTTTCTTTTTAAAGTTACCAATCAAAAAAGGCTTATCATGACATTTACCGTAGAAAAAATCGGCGGTACATCAATGACAGCATTTGATGCTGTTCTCGACAATATTATTCTTCGTCCCAAAACGCCATACAATCGTATTTTTGTCGTATCTGCATACGGTGGTATGACCGATGCGCTGCTCGAGTGTAAAAAAACCAGTAAACCAGGCGTTTATCAGCTTATCGCGAAACGTGACGACAAATGGGAAGAAGCGTTAGCGTACGTTGAAAGCCGTATGTTGCTGACCAATGAAAATATTTTTGCGGACCCAATGAATCGTATCCGTGCGGATAAATTCATTCGCTCCCGCATTGCTGAAGCGAAAAACTGTATCGCGAATATTTTAGAAACCTGTCAGTACGGTCAATTTTCGTTGCGCCAGTACTTGCCTCAAATTCGAGAGTTTCTCTCGTCTATCGGTGAGGCACATAGTGCTTACAACACAGCACTAAAACTAAAAAATATGGGTATTAACGCTAAGTTCGTTGACCTGTCTGGTTGGGATAATCAAGCGCCAAGAAGCCTTGATGAGTCGATCAGTGACGCGTTTGCTGATATCGATGTATCAAAAGAACTGCCAATCGTGACAGGTTATGCTTACTGTAAAGAGGGCCTAATGCATACTTATGACCGAGGTTATAGTGAGATGACATTTAGCCGAATTGCAGCAATAACAAAAGCGGATTTAGCAGTAATTCACAAAGAGTACCACTTGAGCTCAGCAGACCCACGCGTTGTTGGCCCTGAAAAAGTATTACCAATTGGTAGTACAAACTATGACGTAGCAGACCAACTTGCTAACCTTGGCATGGAAGCGATTCACCCAAATGCCGCTGCGGGTTTACGTGAAAGTGGTATTGAGCTACAGATTAAAAATACATTCGAACCTGAACACGAAGGTACTTTGATCTCTTCAAGCTACCGCCCAGAAGAAGACAAAGTCGAGATCATCGCAGGTAAAGAGAAAGTATTTGCACTGCATTTGTTTGACCAAGCAATGGTAGGAAAAGCCGATAACGTTAGTTACGAATTGATGGAAATCATCTCCGATGCTCGTGTAAGTTTGGTTGGTAAAGAGATGAACGCTAACTCTATTACTTACTATCTAGGTGGCAGTACTGATAGCTTAAACAAAGTATTGTATAAAGCCGAGAAACGTTATCCGAATGCCTCGATTAAAGGCCGTATGGTCGCGCTTATCTCAGCCATCGGTTCTCAAATTGATACCAATAAGACGTTGGCGAAAGGTGTGCTTGCATTGATGAATAATGGCGTTACGCCAGTTGCACTGCACTCATCATTGAGAAATGTAAATGTTCAATTTGTTGTCGGTGATAAGGAATACCAGCACGCGATTTGCGCATTGCATGATGAGTTTTTCCAAAGTAGCAGTTTAGCTAAATCGGTTAATGTGGCTTAGTTTATCCACGGTTAAAATACAAAGGAGAGCAGGTTAGCTCTCCTTTTTTTGTTTTCAGCCCTAAACCACCTACTTCAGTAGGTGGTTATCATCCGTTTCGGCTTTGCCTGTAAAACTACTCATGCTAA